>NZ_JBFAEO010000004.1:0-231079 GCF_040642015.1 Actinosynnema sp. NPDC020468 | reverse complement strand
CGAAGCCGGTGTTCGGCGAGGTGGCCAGCGCCTCGGTCAAGGACATCTTGTCCTTGTAGGTGCCCGAGTTCCGGACCGTGTAGCCCTTGCTGCCGCCCTGGGGATCGGCGGGGCCTTCACGGCGCGGCGGTGGACGTCGGTACCCGGAGAGAGAGGTGGCGTCCGGCCGCGGGGTGTGGGCTTCCGGCCCGCGGACGTCCCGGCGGGGGAGCGCCGGGACGCCACGGGCCGTGGTGGTCACCGCGGGGCAACCGGGTTGGACCTCGACGCGCGCCCCCCTGACGTCGCGTCGACCCGGCCTCGCAGAACGGCTGTACCCCCCTTGGTCACCCACTGCCGTCCGACGAACCGCGGTGAACAAGACGGAACTCTGCACCCCGCGACTCACACTCCACTCACGCCGCACTCTCATTCCGTGCAACCGTTCGGGCCTGCCGCCGTTCGGACCAATCACCGCCGCGCGGGTGCCGTGCCGACGTCGCACACGAGCGTCACACTCTCCTCACTCGGCGTGATCCGCACGTAGACTGGCTCGCGGTCCTAGGGGGGAGGGGTATGTCCACCGGCGTGGCTGTTCCCCCGTCCGGCGTGGTGCCGCCCGGGGTGCGGGTGTGATCCGCTACAAGGTGCTGGGGCCGTTGGAAGTGTGGGACGGCACCGACCCGGTCCCGCTGCCCGCGGGCCGGTCCAGGGTGCTGCTCGCCACGTTGTTGTTGCGCGCCAACAGGTCCGTGTCGACCACCGAGCTGACCGAGCGCATCTGGGCCGACCCCGACCGCGCCAAGTCCGCGCTCCAGGTGGTGGTCACCCGGCTGCGCCGGGCACTGGGACCGCGCAACGCCGTGCGCACCACGTCCACCGGTTACCTGGTCGAGGTCGCGCCCGGCGAACTCGACCTCGACGTGTTCCGCGCGCACGCCGCCGCCGGCCGCAACGCCGAGGCGCTGCGGCTGTGGCGCGGCGCGCCGCTGGCCGACGTGCGGTCCGAGACGCTGCACCGCGAGGACGTCGCGCCGTTGGTCGAGGAGCACCTCGCGGTGCTGGAACGGCGCATCGACGAGGACCTCGCCGCCGGTCGGGCGGCGGAACTGGTCGCCGAGCTGGACGCGCTGACCGGCAGCCACCCGTTGCGCGAGCGGTTCTGGGCCCAGCTGATGCTCGCGCTGCACCGCTCGGACCGGCGGCCCGAGGCGCTCGAGGCCTACCACCTGGTCAGCCGCCGGCTCGCGGAGGAACTGGGCGTCGACCCGAGCCCGCGGCTGCGCGAGGCGCACCGGCGGGTGCTCGCGCCGCACCGGCTGCCGGACCCGCTGCCGACGTTCGTCGGGCGCGCGGCCGAGTCGGACCTGCTGGACGCGCACACCGCCGACGACGCCGCGGTGGTCGCGATCAGCGGCGCGGCGGGCGTCGGCAAGACCGCGCTCGCGCTGCGGTGGGCGCACGGCGCGGCGCACCGGTTCCCGGACGGCCTGCTGCACGTGGACCTGCGCGGGTTCGGCCCGACGCGCGACCCGGTGCCGCCGGAGGACGCGCTGCGCGGGTTCCTGGTCGCGCTGGGCGTGCCCGCGGCCCGGGTGCCGACCGGCGGCACCGACCTGACCGGCCTGTACCGGAGCGTGCTCGCGGACCGGAAGGTGTTGGTGCTGCTGGACAACGCCCGCGACGCCGACCAGGTGCGCCCGCTGCTGCCCAGCAGCGCGGGCTGCGTCGCGCTGGTCACCAGCCGGGTCACGCTGACCGGGCTGGTCGTGCACGAGGGCGCCCGTCCGCTGGCCCTGGACGGCCTGGAGGACGACGAGGCGGTGCGGTTGCTGGAGGCGCACCTGGGCGCGGACCGGGTGGCCGCCGAACCGGACGCGGTCGCCGAGCTGGTCCGGTTGTGCGCGGGCCTGCCGCCGGCGCTGGCCGCGGTCGCCGCGCGGGCCGCCGAGCGCGGACCGGCCGTCGTGGCCCGGGAACTGGCCGACGAGCGCACCCGCTGGGACGTGCTGGACACCGGCGACTCGGCCCGGCTGGAGGCGGTGTTCTCCTGGTCGTTCGAACGGCTCGGCGGCGCCGCGGCCCGGATGTTCGCCCTGCTGGGCAGGCACCCCGGCCCGGACGTGTCGGTCGCCGCGGCGGCGAGCCTCGCGGGTGTGCCCGAGCGCGACGCCCGGCGGGCGCTGGTCGAGCTGGCGGGCACCCACCTGGTCTCGGAGTGGGCGCCGGGCCGGTTCACGGTGTGCGGACTGCTGCACGCCTACGCGCGCGGGCTGCCGGCGACCGACGAGGAGGCCGCGCTGCACCGGTTGCTGGACCACTACGTGCACTCGGGCGCGGGCGGCGCGATCCCGGACGCGCCGCGACCCGGTGTCGTCGTGACCGGCCCGGCGGACATGGCCGAGGTGCCGGAATGGTTCGAGCGGGAGCGCGCGGTGCTCTGGGCGCTGGTGCCGCTGGCCTCGCGGCTCGGGTTCGACCGGCACGCCTGGCAGCTGTCGGCGGTGATCACCGCGTGCCGGCGGCTGCGCGGCGGCACACCCGACCCGGCGCCGTGCGACGGCCAGGCGGGCCGGCACCTGCTGCGCCGCCTGGCGGAGGCCCGCGACCCGGGCACGGCGGCCCGGCTGCACTACGAACTGGGCGTGCTGCACGAGTTCGCCGACCACGAGAGCGTGGCGCTGCACCACATGGGGCAGGCTCTCGCCCTGTACGAGGACGCGGGCGACGTGCGTGGACAGGCACGCGCCCTCAACTCGACCGGCTGGTTGCGCGCGCGACTCGGTCACCTGCGGGCCGCGCTCGCGGATTGCCGGCGCACCGTGCGGCTGTGCCGCCGACTGGAGGACCCGCTGGGTGAAGCCCTGGCCTTGGACAGCCTCGGCTACATCCACCAGCGGCTCGGCGACGACGCCGAGGCGGAGCGCTGTCACGGCGAGTCGGCGGCGCTGCACCGCGCCCACGGCGACACCGTGCCGCGGCTGCCGGGTCCGGGCGACGGGAGGCTTCGGGTCGGTTCGTGACCGGCCGGTGCGAGTGAGGAGGGCCGGGTCGACGACGAGCGGTGGGCCACCGCGGACGGGCGGCCCGACGGTAGGTCGGAAGGGGGAGCGGATGACGGCCGAGTTCAAGGTGCTCGGTCCCCTGGAGGTGCGCTACCAGGGTGGACCGATCGCGACGCCCGCGGGCAAGGTGCGGGTGCTGCTGGCCGCGTTGTTGCTGCGCGCGAACCGCGTGGTGACCGCGGACGAGCTGGTGGAGCTGCTGTGGGAGGACGGGTCGCTGACACCCGCCCGCGCCCGCGCCACGTTGCACATGGTGGTGACCCGGTTGCGGCGCGCGCTGGGACCGGCGAACGTGGTGCGGACCGCGACCGGCGGCTACGTGGCGGACGTGCCGCCGGACGCGCTGGACCTGCACCGGTTCCGGGCGCTGGCGGCCGACGGCAGGCACGCCGAGGCGCTGGAGCTGTGGCGCGGCGAGCCGCTCGCGGACGTGCCGTCCGACGCGCTGCACCTGGCCGAGGTCGGGCCCCTGCTGGAGGAGCGGCTGGCCGTGCTGGAGCTGCGGGTGGACGCGGACCTCGCGGCCGGCCGGGCGCACGAGCTGGTGGCCGAGCTGCGCGCGTTGACCGGCAGGCACCCGCTGCGCGAGCGGTTCTGGGCGCAGCTGATGCTCGCGCTGTACCGGTCGGACCGGCAGGCCGAGGCGCTGGCCGCGTACCGGACCGCGCGCGACCACCTGGTCCGCGAGCTGGGCGTGGAACCCGGGCCGCGGCTCCAGGAGCTGCACGAGCACATCCTGATCGCGTCGCCGGAACCCGCGCCCGCGCGGGCCGAGACGGTGATCACCACGACGCCGCACCTGCTGCCCGCGCGCAGCCCGCACTTCGTCGGCCGGGTCGAGGAGCTGGCCAGGCTGGCCGAGCTGGCCGAGCGGCAGTCGGGCGTGGTGACGATCGGCGGGACGGCGGGCGTCGGCAAGACCACGCTGGCGGTGTTCTGGGCCAACCAGGTGGCCGAGCGGTTCCCCGACGGTCAGCTGTACCTGAACCTGCGCGGGTTCGACCCGACCGGCGAGCCGGTGAAGCCCGCCGAGGCGATCCGCAGCGTGCTGGACGCGTTCGGCGTGGCGCCGCAGGACATCCCGACCGCGCTGGACGGCCAGGTCGTGCTCTACCGGTCCGTGCTGGCGAACCGGCGGCTGCTGCTGGTGCTGGACAACGCCCGCGACGCCGAGCAGGTCCGGCCGCTGCTGCCGGGCGACTCGCCGTGCTTCGTGGTGGTCACGAGCCGGGACCGGCTGGCGGGTCTGGTCGCGAACGAGGGCGCGAGCCCGGTGACGCTGGACCTGTTCAGCCCGGAGGAGGGCCGGTCGCTGCTGGTGCGCAGGCTCGGCGCGAGTCGGGTGCGCGAGGACGAGGAGGCCGCGCTCGAGCTGGTGCACCGGTGCGCGGGCCTGCCGCTGGCGCTGGCCATCGTGGCGGCCCGCGCGGTGATCAACCCGCACTTCCCGCTGCGGGTGATGGCCGACGAGCTCGCGGGCGAGCACCACCGGTTGGACTACCTGGACGCGGGCGACCCGGACGCGAGCGTGCGGACCGTGTTCTCCTGGTCCTACCGGCACCTGAGCCCACCGGCGGCCCGGTTGTTCCGCCTGGTCGGCCGACATCCGTGCGTGCACATCTCGGTGCCGGCGGCGGTCGCGCTGGCGGGCGCGCCGGTCGGGCCGACCCGCGAGGCGATCGGCGAGCTGATGCGCGCCCACCTGCTGTTCGAGCACCTGCCCGGCCGGTACTCGACCTACGACCTGCTGCGCTGGTACGCGGCCGAGCGCTCGGCGGCCGAGGACTCCGAGGCGGACCGGGCGGCGGCCGTCGAACGGGTGCTGAGCTGGTACCTGCACACCGGCTACCAGGCGAAGACCCGGATGACCACCGACCACGTGCCGCCCCGGGTCGAGCCCGCGCCCTCCGTGCGGCCCGCGACCTTCACCTCGTTCGAGCACGCGTGCGACTGGTTCGAGGCCGAGTACTCGAACTTCTGCGTGATGGCGGGCGAGGCGTTCGCGACCAGGCGGTGGAACTACCTGCCGACCATGGGCACGGTGTCCTGGAACTTCCTCAACATGCGCTCGTACTGGCCGGAGATCCTCGGGCTCGGCGAGATGGGCCTGGTCGGCGCGCGCGAGCTGGGCGACCGGCTGGCGGAGGCCGACACCCTGGTGAACCTCGCCGCGGTGTGCGGCCGGATGGGCCGGTTCGAGGACTCGATCTCCTACGGGCGGCGCGCGCTGGAGGTGGCCGAGCCGATCAACAGCGACCGCAACATGCGCAAGGCGTTGAACAACCTGGGCATGGCCTACACCGCGATCGGCCGCAACGACGAGGCGATCGGGTGCCTGCTGCGGGCGCTGGAGATCTGCCACGCCCAGGAGGGCCGCCCGGGCGAGGCGATCCTGCTCGACACGCTCGCCACGATCTACCGCGCGCACGGCGAGCTGGCCCGCGCGCTGACGTGCCTCGACCAGGCGCTGCGGCTGAACCTGCGCGCGGACGACCGCTACTCGGCGGGCATCAACCTGGCCAACCTCGGCCTGATCCACCAGGAGCTGGGCGCGCCCGAGGCCGCCGCGTCCGCGCTGGAGCAGGCCCTCGACCACAGCCGCGCGGTGGCGGACCGGCACAACCAGGCGGTGGCGCTGTCCCGGCTGGGCGACGTCCGGCACGAGTTGGGCGACGTCGAGGAGGCCCGCCGCTGCTGGCGCGACGCGCTGGACATCTTCAAGGAGCTGAACGCGCCGGAGATGCGCGCGGTCGGCGACCGGCTGCTCGCGCGGGCGGGCGCCTGACGCCGTCCGGGCTGACGGCTGTCGGAGGTGTCGGGTATGCATGTGCGGTCAGCCGAGCGCGGCGGACGGGGGAGGCGCGGATGACCTTGCACGTGGCGGTGGACTTCGGCACGTCCAGCACCTGCGTCGCGGTCTCGGTCGACGGCCGCGAGCCGCAGGTCGTCGTGGTGGACGGGCAGCCGATCGTCCCGTCGGCCGTGTACGCCGCCGCCGACGGCACGCTGTTCGTCGGCCAGGAGGCCGAGCGCCAGGCCGCCGTCGACCCGTCCCGCTACGAGCCGCACCCGAAGCGCCGGGTGGACGAGGGCGAACTGCTGCTGGGCTCGTCGGTGGTGCCGGTCGTGGACGTGGTGCGCGGCGTGCTGCGCCGGGTCGTGGACGAGGCGCGGCGGGTCGCGGGCGGCGCCCGGGTCGACCTGCTCGTGCTCACCCACCCGGCCGACTGGGGCGCGATCCGCACCCGCGTGCTGCTGCACGCCGCCCGCGGCCTCGGCCAGGACATCCGGTTGGTGCCCGAGCCGGTCGCCGCGGCGGTGTTCCACTCGGCCACCCACGCGCTGCCCGACGGAGCCGCGCTCGCCGTGCTCGACCTGGGCGGCGGCACGGTCGACGCGAGCGTGGTGGCCCGCCAGGGCACCGGGTTCCGGGTGCTCGCGACCAAGGGCGACCCGGGTTTCGGCGGCGTCGACGTGGACCAGGCGCTGCTCGAGCACATCGGCTCACTGGTCGCGCCCGGTGACCCGGACGGGTGGCGGCAGCTGGTCGAGGGTCGGGAGATGGCCGACCGGCGGCGCCGCCGGATGCTGCGCCAGGACGTGCGCGGCGCGAAGGAGACGTTGTCCCGGCACGCCTACACCGACGTGCCGCTGCCACCGCCGTTCGCCGACGCGCACGTGACGCGGGTCGACCTGGAGCGCCTGGTCACCGCGCCGCTGACCAGGGCGGCCGGGCTGGTGGTCGACGTGGTGCGGGACGCGGGCCTGCACCCGCGCGGGCTGGCCGGTGTCTTCCTGGTCGGCGGTTCGAGCCGGATCCCGCTGGTGGGCAGGCTGGTGCTGGAGCAGTCGGGTGTGGTGCCGACGAGCATCGACCAGCCGCAGACGGTGGTCGCGCGCGGCGCGTTGCGCGCGGTGCAGGCCGACCCGCTGCGCACCGGCTCGCTGCCGCCGGGCACCGGCGACGTGACGGTGAAGATCACCGACGACAGCACCCGCAAGCTGACCCGCAAGATCACCGCCACCGCGCCGCAGCCGGTCGTCCGGCAGCCGCCGCCCCACTTCCCGCCGCACCAGCCACCGCCGCCCACCCCGCCGCCGACCCGCCGGTCCCGCACGCCGTGGCTGGTGGTCGGCGCGGTGGCGCTGGTGGTCGTGGTCGGCGGTTCGGTGGCGCTCGCGCTCTCCCGCGACGAGAGCGGCGACCCGGTGCCGTCCGCGCCGCAGGGCAAGGCGGTCGCGCAGTACGACTACAGCTTCACCGCGCCGCCGGGCTGGCAGCAGTCCGGCGGCGACGCGGCGACCCGCAAGGTCCAGCTGAAGCCGGACGACCCGCCGTCGCCGACGGACCTGATCGCGGTGCAGGAGCAGAAGCTGACCTACGACGCGACGGCCGACCGCGCGAAGGCGGAGTCCGAGCTGCGCACCGCCTACGACCAGGGCCGCGGCCTGTCCGACTTCGACCCGGCCGCGGACTTCGCCGGCAAGCGCGTCGTCCACTACGTTGAGCGGACCGCTTCGGCGACCATCGACTGGTACGTGCTGTTCCAGGGCCGAGTGCAGGTCAGCGTCGGGTGCCAGTACCCCGGCGACGGCCGTGACCGGGTCCGCGCGGCGTGCGAGCAGGTCGTGGGCACCCTGACCGTCACGAGCTGAACCAGGAGCGACATGAGCGGCGTCCCGGACGCCTTCGCGGGCTTCCGCACGGCCGTCGAGGCCGCCGTCACGAGGGGGCGGCGCGCGGCCGACGCGGCGGGTGCCGGCGTGGCCGCCCAGCGCGCCGCGAACCGGGCGCTGGCGGACCGGGCCAAGGCCGGCCGGGTGTCGCCGCGCGAGGGTCACGAGGCCACCTCGGCGGACGTCCGGAGGGTCGCCGCGGGGTTCCGCGGTCATCGCGGGCTGCCGGTCGGGCAATTGCCTTCGGGAACGGAACTGCTGTCCGCCGAAGAATCGCAAGTGCGAACGGACGCGAATGCAAATTCGACACCACCGGCACCGGTCGGCGGTTCCCGTGCACCGATCGGCCCGAGTGGTCAACTTCCTCCCGAAACCGGCGATGACGAGGACTTTTCGCAAGCGCGAATCCTGTACTGAGCGCGTTCGCGTTTACTAGCGCAACGACTTGGGAAGAAGTCGCGACAACGGGGAACCGGACGTGGCAGGGTCTGCGTCGGAAGTGGCGTACCGAGTGAAACGGGTACGACCATCACTGACGAAGGGGGTTCTCCCAATGGCTGGTAGCGGTTACGGCACCGGGACTCAGGAGCTCGTCACGGCTGCTCAGGACATCGTGAGCACCGACGACACCGTCCAGGGCATCCTGCGCAGCCTGCGCAGCACCGTCGACACCGTCGGCGCTTCGTGGAAGGGCGAGGCGTCGACCGCCTTCACCAACCTGATCGCGCGCTTCGACGACGACGCCCGGAAGCTGCAGGAGGCCCTGCGGGCCATCGCGGAGCAGATGAGCGGCAGCGCCGACATCTACCGCCGCCAGGAAGAGGAGCAGAACCAGTCGATGAGCGGCCTGCTGGGCCGGCTGTCCGGCGGTTTCTGATCCCTCCGACCGGTTCGCCGGTCGTGCCTCACCCACCCGCACAGGTTTCTGACTTCCGAAGGGGAGAAAAATGAACGACGGTCGTATCGAAGTCAACTTCGCCGAACTCGGCAACGCCGGTTCCGACATCTCCGGCCAGGCCAAGCAGGTCGAGCAGGCCCTCGAGGACCTGAAGACCCGCCTCGCGCCGGTCATCGCCCAGTGGCAGGGTTCGTCCTCCGAGGCGTACCAGGAGGCCCAGAACAAGTGGAACACCTCCGCCGCCGACCTCCAGTCGGTGCTGGCCTCCATCGGTGTCGCCGTCGCCCAGGCGACCGACGCCTACCAGCAGGCGGAGAGCACCAACTCGGCGCGCTGGTAACCCACGCACCACCCTCGGACCCCGGTGCCCGCCCAGGGCGTCGGGGTCCGAGCGCGTCACCGTCCGCCCCGAGCCCTCCGGCGTGCCCGAATCGTCCGTTACCGCGGTCGTGCGGGTGCCCTGTAGCACGGATCGCGGCGGACCTCCCGAGCCGTTAGCGGGGGGCGTTTTGACCCGGTCGGCACCCGACCGGTATCTTCCTACGTTGTTGTGCGGTACATCGGCGCACTCGCGTGCCCCGTGTTCTGGTCCACCTGCCCACCTGGGGTCTAAGGCCTGAGCAGCCGCCGCAATGACCCCAGACGCAAGTGACGACGAGGTAGACCCGTGCGCACGTACAGCCCGAAGCCCGGCGAGGTGACCCGAGCCTGGCACGTGATCGACGCCCAGGACGTGGTGCTCGGTCGGCTCGCCACCCAGGCCGCGACGCTGCTGCGCGGCAAGCACAAGCCGACTTACGCCCCGCACGTCGACACCGGTGACTTCGTCATCGTGGTCAACGCGGACAAGGTGGCGTTGACCGGCAACAAGCGTGACCAGGAGTTCGTGTACCGGCACTCGGGCCACCCGGGCGGTCTGCGCCAGCAGTCGTTCGGCGAGGTTCTGGACACCCGGGCCGACCGGCTCGTCGAGAAGGCCATCAAGGGCATGCTGCCCAAGAACCGCCTCGGCCGCGCCATCGCCGGCAAGCTCAAGGTCTACACGGGCCCGAACCACCCGCACGCTGCGCAGCAGCCGCAGCCGTTCGAGATCAAGAAGGTCGCCCAGTGACCGAGCAGCACACCGAGGACATCGACGTGACGACCCCCGAGGTCGACGTGGACGAGGCCACTGAGGCCGAGGCCGCCGTCGACACCCCCGAAGACACCGCCACCGAGGTCGAGGCCACCGAGGCCGCCGACGTCGAGGCCGACTCCGAGGAGGCGGTCTCCGAGGAGTCCGACTCCGACGAGGCCGGCGACGAGGAGGCGGAAGCCGCTCCGGTCGTCCGCCACCAGCTCAACGGCGCGCACCACCTGGCGCAGACCGTCGGCCGCCGCAAGGAGGCCATCGTCCGCGTGCGCCTGCTGCCCGGCACCGGCAAGTTCACCCTGAACGGGAAGACGCTCGAGGCGTACTTCCCGAACAAGGTGCACCAGCAGCTGATCCGCGAGCCGCTGGTGACGACCGAGAAGCCCGAGACGTTCGACGTCATCGCGAACCTGCGCGGCGGCGGCACGACCGGCCAGGCCGGCGCGCTGCGCCTCGCGATCGCGCGTGCGCTGATCGCCGTGGACTCCGAGGACCGCCCGGTGCTGAAGAAGGCCGGCTTCCTCACCCGTGACCCCCGGGTCAAGGAGCGCAAGAAGTACGGTCTGAAGAAGGCCCGCAAGGCGCCTCAGTACAGCAAGCGCTGACCCCACCGGGTCCAGCGACACTGCGGGAGCAGCCAGTTCCTCACCGAACTGCTGCTCCCGCTGTGCTTTCCGCCCGAAGATGTGTGGTTGATCACGGAGGACGCATGGCTCGGCTGTTCGGCACCGACGGCGTACGCGGACTCGCGAACGCGAACCTGACCCCGGAACTCGCCCTGTCGATCGCCGCCTCGGCGGCCCGGGTCCTGGCCGAACACGACCGCTCGCACCGACCCGTCGCCGTCGTCGGCCGGGACCCGAGGGCGAGCGGCGAAATGCTGGAAGCCGCCGTGGTGGCGGGTCTCACGTCCGCCGGCGCCGACGTGCTGCGCGCGGGCGTGCTGCCGACACCCGCCGTCGCGCACCTGGTCGCCGCGCTGGGCGCCGACGTGGGCGTGATGATCTCCGCCTCGCACAACCCCATGCCCGACAACGGGATCAAGCTCTTCGCCGCCGGCGGCCACAAGCTGCCGGACGCGGTCGAGGACGAGATCGAGCAGAAGATGGCCGAGCCGGGCCACCGCCCCACGGGCGCGGGCATCGGCCGGGTGCGCGACGTCGAGGACGCCGAGGCCCGCTACGTCGCGCACCTGCTCGACGTGACGCCGCACCGCCTGGACGGCGTGAAGGTGGTCGTGGACTGCGCGAACGGCGCCGCCTCGATCGCCGCGCCGGACGTCTACCGGCGCGCGGGCGCCGAGGTGATCGCGATCCACGCGGACCCGGACGGCCTGAACATCAACGACGGCTGCGGCTCGACGCACCTGGACCTGGTGCGCGCCGCGGTCCTGGAGCACGGCGCGGACCTGGGCATCGCGCACGACGGCGACGCCGACCGCTGCCTGGCCGTCGACGCCGAGGGCAACGAGGTCGACGGCGACCAGATCATGGCCGTGATCGCGCTGGCCATGAAGGACGCGGGCGAGCTGACCGAGGGCACCCTGGTCGCCACCGTGATGAGCAACCTGGGTCTGCACCTGGCCATGCGCGAGCACGGCATCACCCTGCGCACGACGTCGGTCGGCGACCGGTACGTGCTGGAGGAGCTGCGGGCCGGCGGGTACGCGCTGGGCGGCGAGCAGTCCGGTCACGTGGTGCTGCCCGCGCACGCCACCACCGGCGACGGCCTGCTGACGGCGTTGCGCCTGATGTCGCGGATGGCCGAGACGGGCCGGTCGCTCGGCGAGCTGGCGGGCGTGATGCGCCGGTTGCCGCAGGTGCTGCTGAACGTCGTGGTCGCGGACAAGGCGGCGGTCGCGACGGCGAGCGCGGTGAACGACGCGGTGGCCTCGGTCACCGAGGAGCTGGGCGACACCGGCCGCGTGCTGCTGCGCCCGTCGGGCACCGAGCAGCTGGTCCGCGTGATGGTGGAGGCGCCGACCCACGAGATCGCGGAGTCCGCCGCGCAGCGCCTCGCGGGTGTGGTTTCCTCGGTGCACTGAGCGCCGCCCGTGCGGCGTCCACACCGAGGGGGCTCGCGCAGATGGGTGGTTTGGGCTACATCCCGCTGGCCGCGATCGTGTTGGTGATCGCGGCCGTCGTGGTGCTCGTCGTCGTGCTGGTGAAGAAGAGCCGCAAGGCCGCGCCGCCGACCGTTCCGCCGGGCCAGTACCCGCCGCCGGGCCAGTACCCCCAGGGCCAGTACCCGCCGAACCCCGGTCAATTCCCCCGGGGCCAGTTCCCGCCCGGGCCGCCCCCTGGCCAGTACCCGCCGCAGGGTCCGCCGCCGCGGCCGTGAGGCCACCCGTTTACACCTGCAAGGACCAGCCCGGAAAGCCCCGCCGGTGACTCCCCGGAGTGTCACGATGGGAACCACGAACTCCGGCGTTGCGTCGTACGGGTGAGTCGTTGGCAGGGTCGTGGCCGTCGAGCCACGGAGGGGAGTGGGGCACCGTGGCCGGTTACGGCACCAGCACCGAGGCGATGCGGAAAGCGGCGAAAGCCATTTCCGACGCCGCGAAGGACACCGCCGACGACACCAAGAAGGTCGGCACCACGGAAACGATCGCCCGTGATTTCGGCGAGGCCCACCAACAGCACTTCGAGAAGTACAAGGCGGGAATCGACAACTTCGCCAAGGGGATCACGAACATGGTGAGCACCCTCGGCGCGTTCTCCGGGAAGATCGCGTCCGGCGCGGCGACCTACGCCGACAACGAGTCGGCGAACGCCTCCAACCTGGGGAGCCAGTACTGATGGCCGAGCCCACCTGGAACGACGTCAAGGCCGTCCTGGACGACCCGAACGTGTCGGAGGACAAGAAGAAGGCGTTGATGCACGCCTACGTCTCCGACACGCCGCCGTGGAGCATCCCCGACGAGGCCGACTCCTACAAGGACCGCTACGACACGTCGAGCTGGAGCGACTGGGGCGACTACGCCTCCGGTGACGACGGTCTGAAGAACCGGTTCGAGGAGGCCAAGTCCGAGGGCGACTCGAAGAGCTACAACACCCGCGAGCAGACCAAGGCCGTCGACGCGGGCAAGCAGTCGCTCGACGGCAAGCAGGCCCCGAACGCGGCCGGCACCGGCGTGAAGCTGTCGGACGAGCTGTTCGACGCGGGCAAGGCCGGTCTCGCGGTGTTCGAGAAGTTCCTGCCGATCTGGAACAAGCGGCCGGGCGACTGCATCGGCACCACCAAGAACCTCGACTACGGCAACGACATCGAGAAGCCGTACAACGAGCAGCGCGGCATCAACTTCCACAAGCTGCTGATGGAGGCCGACGAGTTCAGCGCGGCCAAGTCCCGCATCGACGAGATGAAGACGACCGTCGACGGCGACCTGAAGTCGCTCTACGGCGAGTGGGAGGGCAAGGCCGCCACCGCCTCGTACGACCACTACAGCGGCAAGATCGCGCCCAAGGTCGGTGAGCTGGCCGACGGCATCCAGGGTGCCGCCGACCTGTCCCGGACCGCGGTGAGCGGCGTCTACCAGCTGTGCAAGAGCAAGGCCGACGAGGTCCTGGAGATGTACCGGGAGCAGATCGGGCAGGCGGACACCTACATGGCCGACAAGGTCGTGACGTTCGCGCAGGGTCAGGGCGACATCGGCAAGGACCAGGTCCGGGAGATCGCCGGTTGGGTCGACTCGAAAACCGGCAGCAACATCGCCGAGCGGCTCAACGACGACGACTGCGGCCTGAACGACGAGAACAAGCAGTACGCGATCGACCAGTGCAAGAAGTGGATCCAGCAGTCGTTCAACACCGAGTTCTGGGGCCTGTACCAGCAGTTCAAGTCGTGCAACGAGGAGACGAAGACCTCCGTCGACGCGAAGTGGGACACCCTCGCGGGGTACATGTCCGGCTTCGAGAACCCGTTCCCGGCCGCGGCGGCCGAGGAGAAGCCCGGTGACGGGAACGGCAACGGCAACGGCAACGGGAATGGGAACGGCAACGGCAACGGGACGGGCACCGGTGGCGGTGGCGGCTCGACCGGTGGCGGTGGCTCGACCGGCGGTGGCGGTTCCGCGGGTGGCGGCGGCTCGACGCCGTCGGTCCCGGAGATGCCGAAGCCGGAGAACCCGCTGGACAAGGACGGCGACGGCAAGCCCGACGTGCCCGGCGACACGGACGGTGACGGCAAGCCGGACGACCTGGACGGCGACGGGAAGCCCGACGACACCGGCGGCAAGCCCGACGGGGTGAAGGGCGACAAGGGCGACGAGGAGCCCGAGTCCGTCACCATCAAGAGCGGCGACAACTCGATCAAGGTCACCGAGCCGGACGCGAACGGCCACGTGAAGATCACCGTGGACACGCCGCAGAGCCCGCCGAAGACCTACGACGTCGACTTCAGCAAGAACCCCGACGCGCTCAAGGCGTTGACCGCGCAGAACGGGTTGCAGAACCTGGCGTCGTCGGTCGCGGCCGGCACCTCGGGCACGCCGACCGCCGGCACGGGCACCGGCACCGGTTCGGCCGGCGCGCCGGGCGGCGACGGCGGCGCGATCCCGATCGAGGCGGGTGCGGACGGCAAGGCGCTGATCGAGATCGACGGCTTGTCGATCACCGCCGCGGTCGACCCGCTGACCGGCGAGATCGGCCTGACCGTGGACGACGGCGACGGCACGCCCGAGCAGTACGGCGTGGAGTTCGGCGAGGACAAGGCGGACCAGACCGACACCTCCGGGTCCACCAAGGACGAACCGCGCGCACAGCCGTACGAGAACCAGGGCCGCCCGCTCGTCGGCGACGTCCCGACGGGCGTCGCGGGCACCGACTTCGGCTCCTCCGACTTCGGCCCCTCCGGCTCCGACGGTGCGGGTGCCGCGGTCGGCGGCTCGTCCGGCGACACGTTCGGCTCGGGCTTCGGCTCCGACGCCGCGGGTGTCCCGGCGGCCGAGGGCTCCGGGTTCGGCGGGTCGTCCGGCGCGTCGTACAGCACGATGCCCGCGTTCGACCAGGGCTTCGCGGGCGGTCCGGCGGACTCCGGCGCCGCCGCCTACGCGCCGGACGGGTCCGGTTGGAGCGAACCCGCGCACGCCTCGCACGACGGCGGTTTCGGGCACGGCGGCTCCGGGCACGGCGGCTCCGAGGGCACGACCAGCACGTCCGGCGTGTCGATCACCGGCTCCGGGTCGAGCGGCTTCAACGGCGCGGACTCGGTGTTGGGCGGCGACTCCTCGCACGGTTCGGACCGCACGTGGAGCACGCCGGACTCGGCGGACCAGGGTTTGGCGGACACCAACGCCTCGCAGGCGGGCCAGGCCGGTCAGGCCACGCTGCCGACCATGCAGGAAGCCCACCACGACCAGGGCGGCTCGGCCGTCGGCGGGGGCATGATGGGTGGCGGGATGATGGGCGGCGGAACGCCGGGCGGCGGTCAGCAGGGTGGCGGCGAGGACGCGCAGCGCAGCCCGAGCCAGTGGCGGCAGACCGGGTCGCTCTTCGACGACGACGTGAGCCTGAGCCGGGTGCAGGGTTTGCTGGGTGAGGAGCGCAGATGAGCACGGCAGCGGAGCGGCTGGCGGCGGCGAAGGACCGCATGGACCAGATCTCCCGCGAGCACGCGGACCGTCGTGAGCTGCGGGAACGGCGGTCACGCGAAGCACGCGAGTCCGCCGCGTCCAACCTCGCCAAGCAGGGTCAGCTCGCGGACAAGACCATCGAGCGCCTCCAGGAGATGGGCAAGCGCCAGAAGGCCGCCGGCGGCTGGAACACCTCGGCCGCCACCGAGAAGAAGGCCGTCGAGTACCGCTTCGGTGCGGACGACGAGGACCAGCCCTACGAGTCCGCGCCACCGCCCGCCCAGCCCTGGGCCCAACCGGCGCCCGCGCAGCCGTCGTGGTCCACCCCGCCGACCACCCCGCTCCCGGCCCAACCCGCACCGCCGCCGCCCCCGCCGCGCGCTCCGCGTCGGGCACCGCGGGTGGACGAGGACGACGATTTCGGCAGCCAGACCTGGCTGACCTAGGCCCGCGGGTGGACGACTAGGGCACCCGGCCGATCTAGTCCGCGCCGTCCGGTCCGAGCGGTCGGCGGGCGCGGCGGATGGTGTCCGGGATCGCGGCCAGCAGGGCCGACGCCGGGATCGGGGCGCCGTTCGCCGCGGTGGCGGCCGATTCCGAGTGCAGGCGCGCGGCGGCCGCGGCCGCGACGGCCGGCGGGAGACCCGCGGCCAGGAGCGCGCCCAGGACGCCGGAGAGGACGTCGCCGGAGCCCGCGGTCGCGGCCCACGAGGAGCCCGCGCGGTTCACGTGGGTGGTGCCGTCGGGCGCGGCGACGACCGTGGTGTTGCCCTTCAGCAGCACGACCGCGTCGAAGCGGGTCGCGGCGCGGTGGGCGGCGGCCACCCGGTCGGTGCCCACGGGTCCCGCCAGGCGTGCGAACTCCCGGTCGTGCGGGGTCAGCACCACCGGGGTCGACGGGTCGCGCGCGTCCCACAGCGCCGGGGTGTTCGCGAGCATCGTCACCGCGTCGGCGTCCACGCACACCGGGACCCCGGCCTCCAGCACGGTCCGCAGCACGGCCTCCGCGCTCGACCCGGTGCCCATCCCGGGCCCGACCACCCACGCCTGCACCCGGCCGGCGTCGGTGATCGAGCCGGTGCAGATCGCCTCCGGCCACCGCCCGCGGACCAGGTCCGCCGCCGAACCCGCGTACCGCACCATGCCCGACGTGGCCAGCAGCGCGGCGCCGGTCGACAGCACGGCCGCGCCCGGGTAGGTCGCCGAGCCGGCCGCCACGCCCGTCACGCCCTGGGTGTACTTGTCCGACGTCGCGCCGGGCACCGGCCACAGCCTCCCGACGTCGGTCAGCGACAGCTCCACCAGGTCCGGCGGCGGCAGCGGCAGGCCGATGTCGACCACCCGCACGTCACCGCAGTCGGCCAGCGCGTGCACCGGTTTGAGCCCGCCGAACGTCACCGTCCACGACGCCCGCACGTGCGGCCCGGAGATCGCGCCGGTGTCCGGGTCCACGCCGCTGGGCGAGTCCACGGCCAGCACCGGCGCGTCCAGCGCGGCCACGTGCGCCGCCGCGACCTCGCGCAACGGCCCGCGCCCGGACAACCCGACGATGCCGTCCACCACCAGGTCCACCGGCGGCAGCGCCGGCACCACGCGTCCGCCCGCCCGGCGGAACGCGGCCAACCCCGAGGCGTGCGCGCGGTCCGGGGTCAGCAGCACCGCGAACACCCGGATCCCGCGCCGGCGCAGGTAGTACCCGGCCCACAGGGCGTCGCCGCCGTTGCCGCCCGCGCCCACCAGCAACCCGACCCGACGACGCCCGGCCAGCACCTCGGCCGCCACCGCGGCGACCCCGTACGCGGCACGGCGCATCAGCGCGTCCGGCCGGGTCACCGCCAGCGCCCGTGCCTCGGCCTCCCGCACGTGCGCCGTCGTCCACAGACCTCTCATGGAGGTCCAGCCTGCCCTACTCGACGGTGACGGACTTGGCGAGGTTGCGGGGCTTGTCGACGTCGTAGCCGCGCGTCTTCGCGATCTCCGCGGCGAGCACCTGGAGCGGCACCGTGGACACCAGCGGCTGGAGCAGCGTGGACACCGCCGGCACCTCGATGAGGTGGTCCGCGAACGGCCGCACCGTCTCGTCGCCCTCCTCCGCGATCACGATCGTCCGCGCGCCGCGGGCCTGGATCTCGGAGATGTTCGACACCAGCTTCGAGTGCAGCACCGCCCGGCCCTTGGGCGAGGGCATCACCACGACCACCGGCAGCCCGGGCTCGATCAGCGCGATCGGACCGTGCTTCAGCTCGCCCGCCGCGAAGCCCTCCGCGTGCATGTACGCGAGTTCCTTCAGCTTCAGCGCGCCCTCCAGCGCCACCGGGTAGCCCACGTGCCGGCCCAGGAACAGCACCGCCTTGGAGTCGGCCAGCTCGCGGCCGAGCGCGCGGACCTGCTCGGTGGTGCCGAGCACCCGTTCCACGGCCGCCGGCATGGCCTCCAGCTCGTGGAACTCGCGGGCGACCTCGTCCGGGTACTTGGTGCCGCGCGCCTGCGCGAGGGCCAGCCCGACCAGGTAGTTCGCCGCGATCTGGGCCAGGAACGCCTTGGTGGAGGCGACCCCGATCTCCGGACCGGCGTGCGTGTAGAGCACGGCGTCGGACTCGCGCGGGATCTGCGCGCCGTTGGTGTTGCACACGGCCAGCACGCGGGCCTTCTGCTCGCGGGCGTGCCGGACGGCCTCCAGCGTGTCGGCCGTCTCGCCGGACTGGGACACGGCGACGACCAGCGTGTCGCGGTCCAGCACCGGGTCGCGGTAGCGGAACTCGGAGGCCAGTTCGACCTCGACGGGCAGCCGGGTCCAGTGCTCGATGGCGTACTTCGCGACCAGGCCCGAGTGGTAGGCCGAGCCGCAGGCGACGACGAAGACCTTGTCCACGTCGCGCAGGTCCTGGTCGGAGAGCCGCTGCTCGTCCAGCACGATCCGGCCGTCGGCGAAGTGGCCGCGCAGGGTGTTCGCGAGCGCCTCGGGCTGCTCCTCGATCTCCTTGAGCATGAAGAACTCGTGGCCGCCCTTCTCGGCGGCCGACAGGTCCCAGTTCACCGTGAACGGCTTGGCCTCGGCGGGCTCGCCGTGGAAGTCGGTGACGGTGTAGCCGGCGCGGTCGATGATCACGACCTGGTCCTGGCCGAGTTCGACGGCCTCGCGGGTGTGCTCGATGAACGCGGACACGTCGGAGGCGACGAACGTCTCACCCTCGCCGACGCCGACGACCAGCGGGGAGGAGCGGCGGGCGGCGACCACCTGGTGCGGCTCGTCGGCGTGCGTCACGACGAGGGTGAAGGCGCCTTCGAGGCGGCGGGCGACGGTGCGGACGCTCGCGGGCAGGTCGCCCTTGGTGTCGCCCTCGGTGTAGGCCAGGGAGATCAGGTGCGCGGCGGTCTCGCTGTCGGTGTCGCTGGCCATCTCGATGCCGAGGGCTTCGAGTTCGGCGCGCAGCGCGGCGAAGTTCTCGATGATCCCGTTGTGCACCACGGCGACCCGGCCCGAGACGTCGCGGTGGGGGTGCGAGTTGCGGTCGATCGGCGCGCCGTGGGTGGCCCACCGGGTGTGGCCCATGCCCGCCGTGCCGGTGAAGTGGTCGCGACCCACCTCGTCCAGCAGCGCCTCCAGGTTGCCGAGCCGGCCCGCCTTGCGCTCGACGGCCAGGCCGCCCTCGCCGTCGAGCACCGCGACGCCCGCCGAGTCGTAGCCCCGGTACTCCAGCCGTCGCAAACCGTCCAGGACGACGTCGAGCGCCGACCGGTGTCCCACGTATCCCACGATTCCGCACACGCCGGACACTGTAGCCAGACCAAGTGTGTCACCCGAAAGGGCCACTTCAGGTCGTTTGGCCTGGTCAGGGGCGTTATTGGTGTAGACCAATCGGGGCGTGCGCGGGTGGTCCTCGATCGACTACCGTTGCGCCGGTGAGCGGCTACTCGGCGAAGCAGGTCCTCGACCGGCTCAGCAGGCCCGGCCCGCACCCGGTGCTGCGCGGCGACCTGGCCCTCGTCGGCCTGCCGGGGTTGGTGTACACCCCGGAGGAGGGGCTCGGCCTGCCCGCGGTGGCGTTCGGCCACGGTTGGCTCCAGCCGGTGACCCGGTACCGGGCGTTGCTGCGCCACCTGGCCTCGTGGGGCGTCGTGGCGGCGGCGCCGGGCACCCAGCGCGGCCCGCTCATGTCGGCCCGACTCCTGGCCGCGAACCTCTCCACGACGTTGGACGTGTGCACCGGCGTGCGGCTGGGCACCGGTGGCATCAGCGTCGACGCGTCGAGGCTGGCCGTGGCCGGTCACTCGATGGGCGGCGGCGCGGCGGTGCTCGCGGCGTCGACCGACGAGAGGGTGCGCGCCGTGGTCACCCTGGCCGCCACCGAAACCCGCCCGTCCGCCCTGGACGCGGCTCGCGAGGTGACCGTGCCGGGCCTGCACCTGGCCGCCGCCGAGGACCGCATCGCCCCACCGGTCGGCCACGCGACGGCGATCGCGGAGGCCTGGGCCGGCCCGGTTCAGCTGCGCCTGCTGCCGAAAACCAGCCACCTGGGCTTCGCCGAGGGCAGGCACTGGAGCGAACTCCTCCTGGACGGCAAGGGCGAGCGCGCGGCGCAGAAGCTGTCGAAGGCCCTGGTCACGGCCTTCCTCCTGCGCACCCTCACCAAGGACAAGCGCTGGGACGCCCTCCTCGAGGAAGACCTGAAATCGGCCACCCTCCTCTTCCACCGCGCCGCCCACCCAACCCCCACCACCTGACCCCGTCGGGGCCGCACCCATTCCGGCCACCCCGGCCCACCCCTGCCCCAGGCCGCACCCACGGGCCACTCCGACCCCACCCCAGAGCCGCGCCCGTCCAGGGGACCGCCAGCCTCGGACCGCACCCGCTCCGAATCCCACCCCGAGCCGCGCCGGTCCATGACCCACCAGTCTCGGACCGCCCCGCTCCAGGGCCGTCCACCCAGGTCGCACCCACCGCCGCGCCTGCTCCGGGTCCATTCGCCCGAACCGCGCCTGCCCGGTCCGCCTCCGCGCCGGGTTCGTTCACCCAAGCCGCGCCTGCTCCCGACCGAGCCCACCTCACGCCACGCCCGCTCCGAACCACGCCCGCTCCGCGCCTGCCCCGGCGCCACCCGCCTCGGGTCGCACCTGCCTCACGCCGCGCCCGCCCCGGACCACTCCAGGCCTCACCCGCTCAGACCTCACTCGCCCTCCGGTGTCACCCCGCCCTGGGGCGCACTCGCCCTGGGGCGCACCCGCTCCGGCCCGCGTTCCCCAACCCCCGTCACCGCGAGGGTCGAGCCCGGCATGCGTGCCTCTTGTTGCAACG
This sequence comes from Actinosynnema sp. NPDC020468, assembly GCF_040642015.1. Lineage (NCBI taxonomy): Bacteria > Bacillati > Actinomycetota > Actinomycetes > Pseudonocardiales > Pseudonocardiaceae > Actinosynnema > Actinosynnema sp. NPDC020468. The sequence goes on along the minus strand of NZ_JBFAEO010000004.1, from coordinate 210,460 downwards.
TAGGATTGTTCAACGATGCGGTTGTTGAACAATCCTACGCCCGCCGTGAGTCGATCTCAGTGTTGAGTCAGGGGATTGTTGAACAATTCTACCTCGCCCGGTACAGCTAGGTCTGTTGATTTGTTGGATTGTTGAACGATTCTACGTTAGGTGGATCCTACGGAGTGCGGCAGGCACCGCCGACCGGGTGAAAGTCGGTGTTGTGTCACCATGAACAGCGATATGGCTGCTGCTCAGACCCGGGCCGAGGTGGTGGTCGACCTCGGCGACCTTCGGCACAACGTGGCGTTGCTCGACCGGATGGCTTCGGCCGCTGCCGTCATGGCCGTGGTGAAGGCCGACGGGTACGGGCACGGCGCGGTCGCCGTGGCGCGGGCCGCGGTCGAGGGCGGGGCCGCGTGGTTGGGGTCCTGTTCGCTCGCCGAGGCCCTCGTCCTGCGGGACGCCGGGATCACCGCACCCGTGCTCGCCTGGCTCGACCCCGCCGGCACCGACTACGCGCCGGGCGTCGACGCGGGCGTCGACCTGTCCGTCTCCTCCCTCCGCCGCCTGACCGAGGTCCGCGCCGGCGCGCGCGCCGCCAAGGCCACCGCCCGCGTCCACCTCAAGATCGACACCGGCCTGTCCCGCAACGGCTGCCCGAAGGACGACTGGGAGGCCCTGGTCCGGGCCGCCGCGAGCGCACCCGAGGTCGAGGTGGTCGCCGTCTGGTCCCACCTCGCCGTCGCCGACGAACCGGGCCACCCCGCCACCGACCTCCAGGCCGAGCGCTTCGACGACGCCTACCGCGTCGCCCTGGCGCACGGCCTCGACCCGCTGCGCCACCTGGCCAACTCCGCCGCCACCCTCACCCGCCCCGACCTGCACTTCGACCTCGTCCGCCCCGGCATCGCCGTCTACGGCCTGAACCCCGTCCACACCGAGGTCGACCTCCGCCCCGTCATGACCTTCCGGTCCGCGGTGGCGCTGGTGAAACGGGTCCCCGCGGGCGAGGCCGTCTCGTACGGTTTGACCTGGACCACAAAATCCGCGACGACGTTGGCGCTGGTGCCGGTGGGGTATGCCGACGGTGTGCCGCGCGCCCTGTCCAACCGCGCGCACGTGTGGCTGGCGGGCAAACGCCGCCCGGTCGTCGGCCGGGTGTGCATGGACCAGGTCGTGGTCGACTGCGGCGACGACGAGGTGGCGGAGGGGGACGAGGTCGTGATGTTCGGCTCGGGTGCGCACGGCGGCCCCACGGCGCGGGAGTGGGCCGACCTCGTCGGCACGATCGACTACGAGATCGTCACCGGCATGTGCCGACCGCGCGTGCAGCGGACCTACGTGTGAACCCCGTCTGGAAGACCGTCGGCTGGGTCGGCGGCCTCCTCGGCGCGGCGGCGACCGGTGTCGCGGTCGGTGTCGCGGCCAACCAGAAGAAGGTCTCCAACGACCGCCGCGCGGACGACCCGCTCGCCGACGAGCCGCTCGGAAAACTGGTCCCCACCAGGGAGTCCACGGTCGCGGCCGACGACGGCGTCCCGCTCAGCGTCGAGGAGGTCGACCCGGAGGACGGCACCGCCGAGCTGACCGTCGTCCTCGTGCACGGCTTCGCCCTGGACCGCCGCTGCTGGCACTTCCAGCGCCGCGACCTGGCGAGGCTCACCGACCCGCCGGTCCGCCAGGTCCTCTACGACCAGCGCGGCCACGGTCGTTCGGGCCGGGGCGCGGCGAGGAACAGCACCATCGACCAGTGCGCCCGGGACCTGGACGAGGTGCTGCGCGCGGTGGCGCCGAAGGGTCCGCTGGTCCTGGTCGGCCACTCCATGGGCGGCATGACGATCATGGCGCTGGCCGAGCAGCAGCCGGACCTGTTCGCCCGACGGGTGCGCGGCGTCGCGCTGGTGGGCACGGCGGCGGGCGCGGTCGGCGGCGCGGGGCTGCCGAAGTCGGTGCTGTCCCGGTACAACCCGGTCACCCTGGGCGTCGGCCGGCTCGCGGGCCTGCAACCGGGCCTGGTCGAGTGGGTCCGCCGGCACGCCACGACGCTCACCTGGAGCGGCATCCGGACGTTGGCGTTCGGCGACCACCGGGTCAGCACGTCGCTGGTGGACCTGATGGACCGGATGATCGGCGGCACCACGGTCCAGGTGCTCACCGACTTCCTGGAAACCCTCGGCACGCACAACCGCTACAAGGCCCTCGCCGGCCTGAAGCACTGCGAGGTGCTGATCATCGGGGGCGACGCGGACAAGCTCACCCCGTTCTCGCACGCCGAGCGGATGGCCGAGGAGATGCCGCACGGCGAGTTGGTGCGCGTCGGCGGCGCGGGGCACATGGTCATGCTGGAACAGCCGGAACCGGTCACCGAGCACCTGGTGGGTCTGGTCCGGCGCAGTGTCGAACAGGTCGAAGGCAGGCGGCGGTGGTGGCGACGAGCGTGACCCTCCCGGGCGTGGAGGACACCGAGGACTTCGGGCGCAGGCTGGGCGGGCTGGTGACCGGCGGCGACCTGCTGCTGCTCGCCGGGCCCCTGGGCGCGGGCAAGACGGCGCTGGTGCGCGGACTCGCGGCGGGGCTGGGCGTGGCGGGTCGGGTCAGCTCGCCCACGTTCGTGATCGCCCGGGTGCACGACCCGGCGCCGGGCGGGCGCGGCGTGCCGCTGGTGCACGTCGACGCCTACCGGCTGGGCGGTGACCTCGAGGAGTTGGACGACCTCGACCTGGACACCGACCTCGTGGACGCCGTGGTCGCGGTCGAGTGGGGCGAGGGCGTGGCCGAGCGGCTGTCCGAGGACCACCTGCTGATCCGGTTGGAACGCCGCGACGACGACGTGCGGATCGCCCACCTGCACCCGCACGGCTCGTGGGCCGACCGGCCGCTGCCGGTGTGAGCGGTCAGCGCAGTTCGCGCTTGAGCACCTTGCCGAGGTCGTTGCGCGGCAACGAGTCCACGTACCGGACCAGTCGCGGCCGCTTGTGCGGCGACAGCAGCCGGGCCACGTGGTCGGCGAGTTCGGCCGGGTCCGGCGCCTCCGCGACCGGCACGACCCAGGCCACGACGCGCTCGCCGAGGTCCTCGTCCGGTTCGCCGGTCACCGCGACCTCGGCCACCGCGGGGTGCTCCAGCAGCGCGTTCTCGATCTCGCCCGCGCCGATCCTGTAGCCGCCGCTCTTGATCAGGTCGGTGGCCCGCCGCCCGACGATCCGCAGGTACCCGTCCGGCTCCACCACGGCCAGGTCGCCGGTGCGGAACCAGCCGTCCCGCAACGCCTCGGCGGTCGCGTCGGGCCGGTTCAGGTACTCCAGGAACAGGTTGGGCCCGCGCACCTCGATCTCGCCGATGCCGTCCTCGCCGTCGGCGTCCACCACGCGCACCCGCACCCCGTCCAGCGGCAGCCCCACGGTGCCCGGTCGCCGGTCGCCGTCCGCGCGCACGCTGGTGTTCATCAGGGTTTCGGTCATCCCGTACCGCTCCACGACCCGCTGCCCGGTCAGGGCGAGGATCCGCTCGTGCACGGTCGCGGGCAGCGCCGCCGAACCGGACACCAGCAGTCGCGCCTGCCGGAACCCCTCGGCGGCGGCCGGTGCCGACGCGATCCGGTGGTACATGGTCGGCACGCCGAAGAACACCGTGCCGTCGCCCGCCAGGGCCTCCGCCGCGGCCTCGACGGTGAACGACCCGAGGTGGTGCACGGTGCCGCCGCGCCGCAGCACGCCGAGCACCCCGAGGCCGAGCCCGTGCACGTGGAACAGCGGCAGGCCGTGCACCACCACGTCGTCGCCGGTCCACTGCCACGCCGCCGCCAGCGCGTCCAGGTTCGACGCGAGGGCCCGCCGGGGCAGCACCACGCCCTTGGGCGGCCCGGTGGTGCCCGAGGTGTAGACGATCAGCGCGGGCGCTTCGTCGTGCGGCTCGGGCAGGTCCACCGGCGGCCCCGACGGCAGCACGTCGTCGATCACCAGGTCCGGCGCGGAGTCGGTGAGGACGTGGTCGAGTTCCCGCTCGCCGATCTTGGGGTTGAGCGGCACCACCGGCACGCCCGCGAGCAGCGCGCCCACGATCGCCACGACGGCCTCCGGCGTGGACCGCGCCCACACCGCCACGCGGCGCTTCCCGACCAGCCCGTGCGCGACCGCGCCGGCCTCCCGCGCCAGCTCCGCGTAGGTCAGTTCCCGCCCGGGGAAGCGCAGCGCGATCTTCGAGGACGGCGAGGCCAAGGCGGGCAGCAGCATGGACCCACCTTGGTGCCCCGCCGTGCCCGCCGCATCACAGATGTGGTTCGAGCCACGCCAGCAGCTGGGCCTTGGGCCGGGCGCCCACGGCCTCGGCGACGAGCTCGCCGTCCCGCCACACCTGGAGCGTCGGGTTGGCCATCACCCGCTGGTCGCGCGTGGTCAGCGGGTTGGCGTCGGTGTCGATCTTGTACACGGTGAGCCCGTCGACCTCGCGGTCGATCTCCTCCAGCACCGGCTCGATCATCCGGCACGGCGGGCACCAGGTGGCCCAGAACTCGACCAGCACCGTCCCGCCGTCCCGGACTCCCTCGCGAAACGTCTCGTCGGTCAACGTGCGCACGGCTTCACCCTTCGTTCGGCTTCCTCCAACTGCGCGCGCACCTGGTCCCGGACGGCGGTCAACCGCTCGACGCACTCGTCCAGCTCGGCGAGCTTGCGCCGGTACACCGCGACCGACGCCGGGCACGAGTCGCCGCTGGCGTGGCCGTCGCGCAGGCACTGCACGAACGGCCGGGTGTCCTCCAGCGCGAACCCGATGCCGGTCAGCGACCTGATCTCGCCCACCAGCCGCAGGTCGTGCTCGTCGTACTCGCGCTGGCCGTTCGACGTCCGTCGCGCGGCCAGCAGCCCCAGGGACTCGTAATAGCGCAGCGCCCGAGTGGTCAGCCCACTCCGCCGCGCCAGTTCTCCGATGCGCACGGTGCCGATCCTCCGAGTTGACGTCGACGTCAGCACAAGTGCAGCACGGCGGTACCCGTAGTCTTAACGGCTGTGCTAGTGCTCGCTGTGGACACCGCCACTCCCGCCGTCACCGCCGGGGTCGTCGAACTGACGCCCGACGCGCCACCCCGCCTGCTGGCGAAACGGGTGACGGTCGACGCCAAGGCGCACGGCGAACTGCTCACCCCGCACGTGCTGGGTGCGCTCGCCGACGCCGGCCACACCCTCGCCGACCTGGACGCGATCGTGGTCGGCGCCGGACCCGGCCCGTTCACCGGCCTGCGGGTCGGCATGGTCACCGCGGGCGCGCTCGGCCAGGCGCTCGGCAGGCCGGTGTACCCGGTGCCGACCCAGGACGCCGTCGCGCTGGACGCGGCGAGCGGCGCGCCGCTGCTGGTGGCCACCGACGCGCGGCGCAAGGAGGTCTACTGGGCCGTCTACGACGCGCGCGGCCGCCGGGTCGAGGGCCCGCACGTGGACCGCGCGGCGGACGTCGTCGGCAGGTCGGCCGCGTTCGGCGTGGTGGCGGCGACCGGCGAGGGGGCGGAGCTGTACGCGGACACCCTGGGCCTGCCGCTGCTCGACGCGCGCCACCCGTCGCCGGAATCGCTGGTCGCGGCGGTCGCCGACCGGGTGCTCGCGGGCGCCGAGCCGGACCCGTTGACCCCGCTCTACCTGCGTCGACCGGACGCGGTGGAGCCGACCGGGCGCAAACGGGTGATCAAGGCATGAGCCCGGCCAGGATCGCGCCGCTGCGGTACGAGGACGTGCCGCGGTGCGCGGAGATCGAGCACGAGCTGTTCCCCGGCGACGACCCGTGGAGCGAGAACGCGTTCCGGGCCGAGCTGGACAACGGCAACTACTACGTCGGCGCGTACGAGGGCGACACCCTGGTCGGCTACGCCGGGCTCGGCCTGACGGACTTCGAGTCGAGCGTGCACACGATCGCGGTGGCCAAGCCGCAGCAGGGCACCGGCGTCGGCAAGGCGCTGCTGCGGACCCTGCTCGCGCGGGCCGACGCGGACGGGCTGCCGGTGTTCCTGGAGGTCCGCACGGACAACGTGCCCGCGATCACCCTCTACGTCGCGCACGGCTTCGAGCACCTCGGCCTGCGCCGCCGCTACTACCAGCCGTCGGGAGCCGACGCGTACACGATGGGAAGGCCCGCGAACCGTGACTGACCGGCTGATCCTCGGCATCGAGAGCTCGTGCGACGAGACGGGCGTCGGCATCGTCCGGCTCGGCCCCGACGGCGCGCTGGAACTGCTGGCCGACGAGGTCGCCTCCAGCGTCGAGGAGCACGCCCGCTTCGGCGGCGTCGTGCCCGAGGTCGCCTCGCGCGCCCACCTGGAGGCCATGCTCCCGACCATGGAGCGCGCCGTGGCGAAGGCGGGCGTGCGGCTGTCGGACGTGCACTCCATCGCGGTCACGGCCGGTCCCGGGCTCGCCGGCGCGCTGCTGGTCGGCGTGGCGGCGGCGAAGGCGTACGCGGCGGCGCTGGACAAGCCCCTCTACGGCGTCAACCACCTGGCGGGTCACGTCGCGGCGGACACCCTCCAGCACGGTCCGCTGCCGCAGCGCTGCCTCGCGCTGCTCGTCTCGGGCGGCCACTCGCAGTTGCTGCTGATCGAGGGCCTGGCGCACAAGATCACCGAGATCGGCTCCACCGTGGACGACGCGGCGGGCGAGGCCTACGACAAGGTCGCCCGGCTGCTCGACCTCCCCTACCCCGGCGGTCCGCCGATCGACAGGCTCGCCAAGCAGGGCGACGGCTGCGCGATCGCGTTCCCGCGCGGGCTCACCGGTCCGCGCGACGCCAAGTACGACTTCTCCTTCTCCGGCCTCAAGACCTCGGTCGCCCGGTGGGTCGAGCGCAAGGAGCGGGCCGGCGAGGAGATCCCGCTGGCCGACGTGGCGGCGTCGTTCCAGGAGGCGGTGGCCGACGTGCTGACCGCGAAGGCGATCCGGGCCTGCAAGGACCTGGCGATCGACACCCTGGTCGTCTCCGGCGGCGTGGCGGCCAACTCGCGGCTGTCCGCGCTGGCCGCCGAGCGCTGCGCGGAGGCGGGCATCGAACTGCGGGTGCCGAGGCCGCGGCTGTGCACCGACAACGGCGCGATGATCGCGGCACTGGGCGCGCACCTCGTCGCGGCCGGCGCCGAACCGTCGCCGCTGACCCTCTCGACCGTCCCGGGCCTCCCGGTCGACCGGATCCAGGTCGGCTGAGGGCACCCGCACCCGTCGTCCCGCGGAGTGGTCGTCCGGTCACCTCTCCGGGTGACTGGGAGGGGCTCGTTGAAGCGCTGGCACTCGCGTGGGTAGAGTGCCAGGTGCACGGCACCAGCAACCGCCCCGACCCCCGCGACGGCGGGGTGGCAGGAGCCGTAAACAGCAACCTGCCAACGCTTCTGACGACCGTGGAGGTCAGCCCGGTGAGCGTGAACATCAAGCCGCTCGAGGACAAGATCGTCGTCCAGGCCAGCGAGGCCGAGACCACGACCGCTTCCGGCCTCGTGATCCCGGACACCGCGAAGGAGAAGCCCCAGGAGGGCAAGGTCATCGCGGTGGGCCCCGGCCGGATCGACGACAAGGGCAACCGCGTCCCCGTGGACGTCGCCGTCGGCGATGTCGTCATCTACTCCAAGTACGGCGGCACCGAGGTCAAGTACAACGGCGAGGAGTACCTCATCCTCTCCGCCCGCGACGTGCTGGCCGTCATCAACTGACGTTCGGCTGACACGCAGAGCGCCCCGGCGACCCCATCCGGGGCTACCGGGGCGTTTCGCGCACAAGAGAGGCTCAGGCAATGCCCAAGCAGATCAGCTTTGACGAGGACGCTCGTCGGGCGCTCGAGCGCGGCGTGAACAAGCTCGCCGACACGGTCAAGGTCACCCTTGGCCCGCGCGGCCGGCACGTCGTGCTCGACAAGAAGTTCGGTGGTCCGACCGTCACCAACGACGGTGTGACCATCGCCCGCGAGATCGAGTTGGAAGACTCGTTCGAGAACCTCGGCGCGCAGCTCGCCAAGAGCGTCGCCACCAAGACCAACGACGTGGCGGGCGACGGCACGACGACCGCGACCGTCCTGGCGCAGGCCATGGTCCGCGTCGGCCTGCGCAACGTGGCCGCCGGCGCCAACCCCACCTCGCTCGGCCGCGGCATCCAGGCCGCCGCCGACGCCGTCGTGGACGCGCTCAAGGCCAAGGCCACCCCGGTCAAGGGCCGCGACAACATCGCCCAGGTCGGCACCGTCTCCTCGCGCGACGAGTCGATCGGCGCGCTGCTCGGCGAGGCCATCGAGAAGGTCGGCGAGGACGGTGTGATCACCGTCGAGGAGTCCTCGACGCTGGCCACCGAGCTCCAGATCACCGAGGGCGTGCAGTTCGACAAGGGCTACATCTCGGCGCACTTCGCGACCGACCTCGAGGCGCAGGAGACGGTGTTCGAGGACGCCCGCATCCTGCTGCACCGCGAGAAGATCGGCGCGCTGGCCGACCTGCTGCCGCTGCTGGAGAAGGTCGCCGAGGCCGGCAAGCCCCTGGTGATCATCGCCGAGGACGTCGAGGGCGAGGCGCTGTCCACCCTGGTGGTCAACGCCCTGCGCAAGACGCTCCGCGTCGTCGCGGTCAAGGCGCCGTACTTCGGCGACCGCCGCAAGGCGTTCCTGGACGACCTGGCCGTCGTCACCGGCGCGCAGGTCATCGCGGCCGAGGTCGGCCTGAAGCTGTCCGAGTCCGGCCTGGACGTGCTGGGCGGCGCGCGGCGCGTCGTGGTGTCGAAGGACAACACGACCATCGTCGACGGCGCGGGCACCAAGGCCGACGTGGCGGGTCGCGCGGAGCAGCTGCGCCGCGAGATCGAGGCCACCGACTCCGACTGGGACCGCGAGAAGCTCCAGGAGCGGCTGGCCAAGCTCTCCGGCGGCATCGCGGTGATCAAGGTCGGCGCGGCCACCGAGACCGAGCTGAAGGAGCGCAAGCACCGCATCGAGGACGCGGTGGCGGCGACCAAGGCCGCGGTCGAGGAGGGCATCGTCCCCGGCGGCGGCTCGGCCCTGATCCACGCGGCCAAGGTGCTGGACGGCGACCTGTCGCTGACCGGTGACGAGGCCACGGGTGTCGCGATCGTCCGCGAGGCCCTGGGCTCGGCGCTGTTCTGGATCGCGGCGAACGCGGGCCTCGAGGGCGCGGTCGTGGTGAACAAGGTCCGCGAGGGCGACTGGGGCTTCGGCCTCAACGCCGCCACGCTGGTCTACGGCGACCTGCTCGAGGCGGGCATCATCGACCCGGTGAAGGTGACGCGCTCGGCCGTCTCCAACGCCGCGTCCATCGCCCGCATGGTGCTCACCACGGAGAGCGCCATCGTGGAGAAGAAGGAAGACGAGCCCGCGCAGGCCGGTCACGGCCACGGGCACGGCCACTGATCCACGGCTGACGCACGAACGAGGGGGCGACACCCGGCCGGGTGTCGCCCCCTCGGCGTCGCTGAGGACCGGGCGACCGGTGCGGTCGCCCGCCGCCGCCGGTCTCGGCCCGGTCCGGCCGGACCGACCCACTCGGCGTGGGTCGGATCAGGTCGGCGGTCGCTCCGAGCCGCCGGGATCCGCCCACCGCGGTCGGACCGGACGGGCTGCTCGGCGTGAGTCGGGTCGGCGGCTCCGGCGAACCGCCGCGGTCCCCGGCCAGCGGGTTGCGACCGGGCTCGATCGGCCCCGCGTGGCCGGTGCGGTCCGGCGGTCGCGGGGTGCCGCGGCCCGGCCACCTGCGGTGGGTCGGCCCGCGTGGTCGGTGCGGTCCCACCCGACCGGGGTCGGGTTCGTGCGTTCGGGTCGGCGGCCGGTGCGGTCCGGTCGCCGGGTGTGGTCGTGGGTTTCAGGCCGGCGTCAGGTGGTGGCGCTTGCGGGCCTTGATGATGCTGTCGCGTTCTGATTCCGAGAGCCCGCCCCAGATGCCGTACGGCTCCTGCACGGCGAGGGCGTGGCGTCGGCACATCTCCAGGACCGGGCAGGCCAGGCAGACCGCCTTCGCCCTGGCCTCACGCCGGGCTCGGGCCGGTCCGCGCTCACCGTCCGGGTGGAAGAAGAACGCGCTGTCCATGCCGCGGCACGAGCCGCGCATCTGCCAGTCCCACAGATCCGCGTTGGGACCGGGAAGCCTTCGGGTGTCCGCCATCGAGACCGCCTCCTTGGCCCAGGGCCGGAACTGCTCCATTCGGCTTAATGATGATCCACCGTAGAACCGCGCCAAAACTTGTTCAAGGGGGTGCGCGGTCAAATCCTGGCAATTCATTCGATGGGTGATCAGCCCCGGGGCGTCCCGGAGTTGCCCGTGACGTGAGGTGAACGGACGATGTCCGCGTGACGACGCCACCCGACCAGACCGCGGCGCAGCCCGATGGCGAGCGGGAAACCGTTGTCGCAGAAGGTGATCCCGAGCATGCGGTGACCCTCTCGGTGGCGGCGGTGGCCCGTCGGCTCGGCATCGCGCCGGCCACCCTGCGGACCTGGGACCGGCGGTACGGCCTCGGACCCGGTGATCACACCACCGGGCGACACCGGAAGTACGGTCCGCAGGACGTCGCCCGGCTCGAACTGATGCAGCGGGCGCTGCTGCGGGGCGCGTCGAGCGCCGAGGCGGCCAAGTACGCCCTCAGCAACGCCGTGCCCGCGCCCCGCGCGGCCGGCCTCACCGGCGGCGAGTTCGACACCGGGTCGGCGCCGCCGGGCGGTCGGGGGCTCAAGCTCGCGGGCACCAACCGCCGGGCCAGGGGCGTCGGCCGGGCCGCGCTGGCGATGGACTCGGGCGCGCTCCAGTCCCTGCTCGCCGCCGCGCTGGCCGCCGACGGCGTGGTCACCACCTGGAACGACGTGGTCCGGCCGGTCATGGCGGCGATCGCGGCGCGCTGGGAGCACTCGGGCGCGGGCGTCGAGGTGTCCCACCTGTTCGAGGAGTGCGTGCTGGCGTCGCTGGTCCGGGCCACCCCGGTCGTGGCGCAGCCGCGCAACCACCGGCCCGTGCTGCTGACCTGCATGCCCGACGAACGGCACAACCTCCCGCTCTACCCGCTGGCCGCGGCCCTGGCCGAACGCGGCGTCGGGGTGCGCCAGCTCGGCGCGTCCCTCCCGCTCGCCGCCCTGGGCTCGGCCGTGCGCCGCACCGCGCCCGCCGCGGTCGTGCTGTGGGCCCAGCTGCCCCGCTACGCCGATCCGGGCGTGATCACCTCGCTGCCGCGCACCCGCCAGCAGGTCCGGCTGTTCGTCGGCGGACCGGGTTGGGAGCGCGGCGTCGTGCCGGCGCCCGCCGAGCGCCTGAGCACCCTGGAGGGCGCCGTGGACGCCGTGGAGCGCGCGGTCTGCTGAACAATCGGGGTGTGGACGTAGAGGACGCCGCGTTCGGCGCGCACCCCGAGGCCGCCGTCGGGTCCGCCCTGACCTCGCCGGACCCGAGGTCGCGCTGGCTCGCCGCGGTCGTGCTGGGCGCACAGGGGCACTACGCGGCCGCCGCCACCGCGCTGACCCACCTGCTGGCCGCGCCCGCCCCGTACGCCTCCCTGGCCGCCTCGACGCTGGCCTCCCACCACCGCCAACTGGGCGACCACGCGACCGCGCGCACCCTCGACGCGCGCGCCCTGCGCGAGTCGTCCGGTCCGGCGCCCGCGGTCCTCCGTTCCGGCGCCGCGGGGCACGCGTTCGCGGAGGCGCGGGCGGACGCGCTGCTCGGGTTGGCGGCCGACGCGGTCGGTCGCGGCAGGCTCGACGAGGCCCGCCGGCTGCACGCCCGGGTGCGGCCCACCACCTGGCGCAGCGAGGTGCGCCATCGTTGGGTCGGCGCCGAGATCCACCTGGCCGGAGGTCACGCTGAGCGAGCGGTGCCGGAGGCGGAAGCCGCCGCCGAGGTGAGCCGGGCGGCCGGCGGGACGCGACACCTCCTCAAGTCCGACCTCGTCCTGGGGACCGCGTTGGTGGTGTGGGGGACACCCGAAAGCGTCGCCAGAGGGGTCGATCTGCTACTGTGTGACTTAAATCACATCAACCGGAGAGGCCTGATTTCGTTGAGCTGGCCGACGGCGCACGTCCTGTCAGGGGTCGTCACTTTCCGCAATACTGCGGAAGGTGAAAACCTGGCGAAAATCGCCGCAACCGCTCTGAGCTGCGTGTTACGCAGAGCTGATCATCGGAGCCGGCGAGCGGCCTCCGCTTCGCCGTGGGTCCCGACGGCGCTGCTCCGTTCCGGGGAACCCCCGAACGCAGACCCCGGGGCGAACTTCTTGACGGATTAAGCACCGGATCGTGTCAAGGTTCGGGCCCTAGCGTCCGATAGGGGAAGTGGAACGTCACTCGGCTGCAGGAAGGAGTCCCCGTGACCACGGTCCTTATTTGCGACGACCGTCGCAGTGTGCGGGAGGGTCTTACCCGTGTGATGTCGGCTGTCCCAGGGGTCAGCCGCATCGACTGCGTAGCGCACGGTGACGAGTTGTTGGCCCGCTTCTCGCGGCAGCCGGTCGACGTGGTGCTGGTGGGAACCCAGCGCGCCGTCCCGACCGGGGTCGAAGCGACCCGGCGACTCGTCTCGGCCAACCCGCAGGCCAACGTCATCGTCTTCGGCGCGCCCGACGACGCGGGCAGCATCGCCGCCGCCATCGCGGGTGGAGCCCGCGGCTACCTCCGCTGGGACGCCTCGCGCCCCGAGCTGGTGGCCGCGCTGGCGCACACGCTGGCGAGCACGAGCGTGCCCGCGCCCAGGCAACCGTCGGACCCGGGCGTCCAGCTCACCGAGCGGGAACTCCAGGTCCTGCGCGGCATGAGCCAGGGCAAGAGCAACGGGCAGATCGGCCGCGAGCTGTACCTGTCGGAGGACACGGTCAAGACGCACGCGCGCCGGCTCTTCCGCAAGCTCGGCGTCCGGGACCGCGCGCAGGCGGTCGCCCACGGCTTCCGCCGCGGTCTCGTGTCCTGAGCCGGGTCCGGCCGACCCCTACCGACCCCGACTCAGCCCGGTGACGTCACCGTCGCCGGGCTGGTTCGTTGTCCACGTCAGGTCCACTTCGGCGGGCTTCCGGGCGCACCCGTCGCGGAAGCCCGAGGGGGTGGACCGGTACGGTGATGGTCACCGGTACGGGCGACGTCGGTCGTCTTGTGCTGTTCGTTGTCGGTACGCCTACGCGTAACACCAGGGCTGTTGTCTGCGATGACCAACTTGGGGGACGGACTGGACGCCGAAGTGGGCGCAGCCGTCGATGGCGACCGCCACGCGATCGAACGGCTGCTGGCATCCATACGTCCTCTCGTGGTGCGGTACTGCCGCGCCCGAGTCGGAAGGCAGGAGAGGTCGTTCGCCTCGGCGGACGACGTGGCCCAGGAGGTGTGTCTCGCGGTGCTGACGGCCTTGCCCAGCTATCGCGACCAGGGTCGGCCGTTCTTGGCGTTCGTGTACGGCATCGCGGCGCACAAGGTGGCCGACGCTCATCGGTCGGCCGCGCGGAACCGGTCGGAGCCGGTTCCGGAGGTGCCCGACGCCCCGGAGACCGAGGCAGGCCCCGAACAGCGGGCCATGCAGGGCGAACTCACCGGGCGAATGGCCAAACTCCTGAAGGTCCTTCCGGAGAAGCAGCGGGAAATCCTCCTGCTTCGTGTCGTCGTGGGTCTGTCGGCCGAGGAGACCGCCGACGCTGTCGGCTCCACGCCGGGAGCGGTCCGGGTCGCGCAACACCGCGCGCTCGCCCGCCTCCGCCGGACGTTGGCAGCCGAGGAGGTGGTCTGAGTGGCCGACCAGCACGAGAAGGGCAACGGGAAAGACGTGCGCGGACAAGATGAGAGACACCCGCTCACTTCGGATGACGAGCCGGAGGACGACCTCGCGGGCATCCGGGCTGACGACGCCCTGCTGGACGCGCTGGGCGGGCGCGACCTCGATCAGGACAACCCGCTCGTCGACGACGAGCTGAACGCGCTGCTGCTCGCCTGGCGGCGCGACGTCGACAGCCGCCCGGTGGGCGAACTGGTCGACACGGACACCGCGGTGGCGACCATCGCCGCCGCACGCCCCGAACAGCGGGGCCGGCGCTTCCTCATCCCGCTCGCGAGTGCCGCCGCAGTGCTGGCGATCGCGTTCACCGGAGTGAGCCTGGTCGCGCGCGACGCCCAACCGGGTGACGCGCTCTGGGGACTGACCAGGGTCCTCTACTCGGAGCACGCCCGATCGGTGGAAGCCGCCGTGGCGGTGCGCACCGATCTGGACACCGCTCGCGCCGCGTTGCGCGACGGTCGGGTCGAGGATGCACGCAACCTGCTGGAGAAGGCCGGTGCCTCGCTGCCGTCGGTGTCCGCCGACGACGGCAAGGCGGACCTGACGCAGACGCACAACTCGCTCATGCAGGAGTTGACGAGCACCACGCCGCCCGCGCCAGGCACGGGGACCACCAACAGCCCGGCCAAACCGACGAGGCCGACCAAGCCGACGACCACGTCGGCGACCAACCCGCCGACCACGACGTCGACGGTTCCGACCCAGGAGCCGACGACGACCACGTCGCCGACCACCACCACGGTGGACCCGACGACGACCACGGTCACGCCACCGCCGCCGAGCGAGCAGCCCCCCGCGGGCGAGTCGCGCGGCGAGACGCGCGGTGATGTCCAGACGGGTGAAGTCCCGACCGGCGGCTGACGCCGAAGTGACGAAACAGGAACCCGCTCCCGGTCCGCCGGGGGCGGGTTCCTCGTGGTTCGGGGGACGCTGTGGTCGGGGCTGTGGTCGGGATCAAGTGTCCCGTCGGTCACACGGGTCAGCGCGCGGTTTCGCTCGCCGTGACCCCGTCCGCGTAACCGCGGCAGTACTCCCAGCTCACGTACGCCGCCGGGTCAGGGTCGAACGCGGGCTCGTGCGGGCGCATCCGGCCGTCGGCCAGCAGCTGCTCCAGCGAGGACCGCAGCAGCGCCCAGTCGTGGTAGTGCGGCTCGTCGCACTCGCCGCAGTCGACCACGATCCCCCTGACACCGCGGTGTTCCAGCAGCGCCTGGTAGACGGCGAGGTCGCTGATGTCGCCTACCAGTTCGGCCCGCTCGACGTCGTCCATCGGCGGGTGGTCGTGGTCGTCGGGCGTCTCCGCGAGGTCCCTGGCCGGGTCCTCGGGATCGCCCGCGAACGGGTCTGGGGGCAACGCGTCGTGCGGCACGACCCCGCACGGTACCGGCAGGACCCCCGACCGCGTCCAGATACCATGGGCTGAACCCATCGCCGCCTGCGGAATACCCACCCGCGGCCGGCGGGATCACCGCACGACGGAAGGCAAGCAAGCCGCCATGACCAGCGAGCTCAACGCTGACGGAGTCCCGAGCAAGTTCGCGATGCTGGGACTGACCTTCGACGACGTACTGCTGCTGCCCGCCGAGTCGGAGATCATCCCGAGCGCGGTGGACACGACCACCCGGATCTCCCGCAACGTCACCCTGGGCATCCCGCTGGCCTCGGCCGCGATGGACACGGTGACCGAGTCGCGGATGGCCATCGCGATGGCCCGCCAGGGCGGCATCGGCGTGCTGCACCGCAACCTGTCGATCGAGGACCAGGCCCGCCAGGTGGAGACGGTCAAGCGCTCCGAGGCCGGGATGGTGTCCGACCCGATCACGTGCTCGCCCGACGACACGATCAAGCACGTGGACGACCTGTGCGCGCGCTACCGGATCTCCGGCGTGCCGGTGACCGACGGGACCGGCAAGCTCGTCGGCATCATCACCAACCGCGACATGCGCTTCGAGGTCGACCACAACCGCAAGGTCAGCGAGGTCATGACCAACGGCCCGCTGGTGACCGCCCAGGTCGGTGTGTCGGCCGAGGCCGCGCTGGGCCTGCTGCGCCGGCACAAGATCGAGAAGCTGCCGATCGTGGACGGTGACGGCAAGCTCAAGGGCCTGATCACGGTCAAGGACTTCGTCAAGACCGAGCAGTACCCGAACGCGTCCAAGGACCCGGACGGCCGGCTGCTGTGCGCCGCCGCGATCGGTGTCGGCGAGGACGCGTTCGCCCGCGCGATGGCGCTGGCCGACGCGGGCGTCGACGTGCTGATGGTGGACACCGCGCACGGCCACCAGCGCAACGTGCTGGAGATGGTGTCGCGGATCAAGAAGGAACTCGGCGACGCGGTCGACGTGGTCGGCGGCAACGTGGCGACCAGGCTCGGCGCGCAGGCGCTGGTGGACGCGGGCGCGGACGGCGTGAAGGTCGGCGTCGGCCCGGGCTCGATCTGCACGACCCGCGTGGTGGCCGGTGTCGGCGTCCCGCAGATCACCGCGATCTACGAGGCGAACCTGGCGTGCGCGCCGGCGGGCGTGCCGGTGATCGGCGACGGCGGCATCCAGTACTCCGGCGACATCGCGAAGGCCGTCGCGGCCGGCGCGAGCGTGGTGATGCTGGGCAGCCTGGTCGCGGGCACCGCCGAGGCGCCGGGCGAGGTCGTGCTGGTCAACGGCAAGCAGTTCAAGACCTACCGCGGCATGGGCTCGCTCGCCGCGTTGCGCGGTCGGGGCGACAACAGCAAGTCCTACTCCAAGGACCGCTACTTCCAGGACGACGTGCTGTCCGAGGACAAGCTGGTGCCGGAGGGCATCGAGGGGCGCACGCCGTTCCGCGGCCCGCTCTCGCAGGTGGCCTACCAGCTGGTCGGCGGGCTGCGGATGGCCATGGGCTACACGGGTTCCAAGACCATCGTCGACCTCCAGACCAAGCAGCTGGTGCGGATCACCGCGGCCGGTCTGAAGGAGAGCCACCCGCACGACATCACCATGACCGTCGAAGCCCCGAACTACACGACCCGCTAGTCGGTTCCACGAGAGGACGAACAAGGTGCGCGATCTGGTCGAGATCGGCATGGGCCGGACCGCGAGGCGGGCCTACGAGCTGGACGACGTCGAGATCATCCCGTCCCGGAGGACCCGGTCCTCGAAGGACGTCTCGACGGCGTGGCAGATCGACGCCTACCGGTTCGAGATCCCGCTGATCACCCACCCGACCGACGCGATCGTGTCGCCGGGCACGGCGGTGGCCGTCGGCGAACTGGGCGGTTTGGGCGTCCTCAACGCGGAGGGCCTGTGGGCCCGGCACGGTGACGTGGAGGAGGCGCTGTTCCGGCTGGTGCAGTCGGTGGAGGACACCGACGACCCGGCCGCGCCGGTCCGCGTCCTCCAGGAGCTGCACTCGGCGCCGGTGCGGATGGACCTGGTCGCCGAGGCGATCAAGCAGGTCCGCGAGTCCGGCGTGACGGTGGCGGTGCGGGTCAGCCCGCAGCGCGCGGCCGAGCTCGCGCCGGACCTGCTCGCGGCGGGCGTGGAGATCCTGGTCGTGCAGGGCACGATCATCTCGGCCGAGCACGTGTCGCGCGACGGCGAGCCGCTGAACCTGAAGTCGTTCATCGCGGACCTGGACATCCCGGTCATCGCGGGCGGCGTCGGCGACTACCGCACGGCGATGCACCTGATGCGCACCGGCGCGGCGGGCGTGATCGTCGGCTACGGCTACACGCCGGGCGTGACGACGACCGACGCGGTGCTGGGCATCGGCGTGCCGATGGCGACCGCGATCGCCGACGCCGCCGCCGCGCGGCGCGACTACCTGGACGAGACCGGTGGCCGGTACGTGCACGTGATCGCCGACGGCGGCGTGCTGACCAGCGGTGACATCGCCAAGTCGATCGCGTGCGGCGCGGACGCGGTGATGCTCGGCGAGCCGCTGGCCGCCGCGTCCGAGGCGCCCGCCCAGGGCCTGTACTGGACCGCGGCGTCGGCCCACCCGTCGGTGCCGCGCTCGCACGTGTCGACCGGCGTGGACCAGGTCGTGGACCTGCGCAGCCTGCTGTTCGGGCCGTCGGTGGACCCGCGCGGCGTCACGAACCTCTTCGGCTCGCTGCGCCGCGCCATGGCCAAGACGGGCTACTCGGACCTGAAGGAGTTCCAGAAGGTCGGCCTGACCATCCGGGGCTGACCGCGTTCAGGACGGCTCGGAAGGCCCCCGCCCCGGCGGGGGCCTTTTGCGTGCTGAATCGATCGGGAACTAGCTGTTACCGGAGGTAACGCCTAACCTCGCTGCCATGGGTGAACTCGCCGGTAACAAGACGGACTACGACGTCGTGGTCGTCGGGTCGGGGTTCGGCGGCAGCGTCGCCGCGCTGCGGTTGACCGAGAAGGGCTACCGGGTCGCCGTGCTGGAGGCCGGCCGCCGGTTCGCCGACGACGAGTTCGCCAGGACGTCCTGGGACCTGCGGCGCTACCTCTGGGCGCCGGCGCTCGGCTGCTACGGGATCCAGCGGATCCACGCGCTGCGCAACGTCATGGTGCTGGCGGGCGCCGGGGTCGGCGGCGGGTCGCTGGTCTACGCGAACACCCTGTACCGGCCGCTCAAGCCGTTCTTCACCGACCGGCAGTGGGCGCACATCACCGACTGGGAAGCCGAGCTGGCACCGTTCTACGACCAGGCGAGCCGGATGCTCGGCGTGGTGGAGAACCCGACGACCACGCCGTCGGACCGGGTGATCCGGCAGGTGGCGGCGGACATGGGCGTGGCCGACACCTATCACCCGACGCCCGTCGGCGTGTACTTCGGCGAACCCGGCCGACCCGCGGCCGACCCGTTCTTCGGCGGCGCGGGACCGGAGCGGACCGGCTGCACGGAGTGCGGCGCGTGCATGTCCGGCTGCCGGGTCGGCGCGAAGAACACCCTGGTCAAGAACTACCTGTACCTCGCCGAGCGCAACGGCGCGCAGGTGCTGCCGCTGACCACCGTCACCGACCTGCGGCAGGCGCCCGACGGCACGTGGCACGTCGGCACCCGGCGGACCGGCGGCCGGCTGCGGCGCGGTCGGCGGACGATCACCGCGGGCCAGGTCGTGCTGGCCGCCGGCACGTGGGGTACCCAGCAGCTGTTGCACCGGATGAAGGCCGACGGCGTGCTGCCCGCGTTGTCGCCGCGGCTGGGCGAGCTGACCCGGACCAACTCCGAGTCGATCATCGGGGCCGGTCGGTTCAGCGTGGACGAGAGCCGGAACTTCAGCCGGGGCGTGGCGATCACGTCGTCGTTCCACCCCGACGAGCAGACGCACATCGAGCCCGTGCGGTACGGCAAGGGCAGCAACGCCATGGGGTTGCTGCAAACGCTGGCCACCGACGGGGCGAAGAGCACGCCGCGGCTGCTCCAGTTCCTGGTTCAGGCGGTGCGGCACCCGGTGCGGCTGGCGCGGTTGCTGTCGGTGCACCGGTGGAGCGAGCGCACGGTGATCCTGCTGGTGATGCAAAGCCTGGACAACTCGATCACCACGTTCAGCCGCAGGGGTCTGTTCGGGCGCGGGCTCGGCTCGAAGCAGGGGCACGGCGAGCCGAACCCGGCGTTCATCCCGCTCGGGCACGAGGCGAACACGTTGGCGGCCAAGCACATCGACGGCATCGCGGGCGGCACGTGGGGCGAGTTGTTCAACATCCCGCTCACCGCGCACTTCATCGGCGGCTGCCCGATCGGCGTCGACGCGGACAGCGGCGTGATCGACCCGTACCACCGGGTGCACGGCTACCCCGGGCTGTCCGTGGTCGACGGCGCGGCGATCTCGGCGAACCTCGGCGTGAACCCGTCGCTGACCATCGCGGCGCAGGCCGAGCGGGCGTTCTCCTTGTGGCCCAACAAGGGTGAGTCGGACGGCCGACCGGAGCAGTCGGCGCCGTACCGGCGGGTGGCGGCCGTCGTCCCGGTCGTGCCGGCCGTGCCGTCGGACGCGCCGGGCGCGCTGCGGCTCCCGATCGTCAAGGTGTCGTAGTCGCCCTATGGTGGAGGCGTGGCAACGAAGCCGTTCGCGTCCAGTGCCGACCTGACGCCCAAGGACGAGGAGTTCGTCGAACTCGCGCCCGGGGTGTACGCGCTCACCGCCGAGGGTGACCCCAACGTGGGCGCGGTGGAGGGCGAGGACTTCCTCGTCTGCTTCGAGGCCCGCGCCACGCCCGTCGCCGCGCGCCGGTGGTTGGACGTGCTGCGCCGGCACACCGGGAAACCCGTGCGGTACCTGGTGTTGAGCCACTACCACGCGGTGCGCACGTTGGGCGCCAGTGCTTTCGACGCGGACGCGGTGATCGCGCACGAGGCGACCAGGGCGCTGATCGCGGAACGCGGCGCGCAGGACTGGGAGAGCGAGTTCGGCCGGATGCCGCGGCTGTTCGAGGAGCCGTCGTCCATCCCGGGGTTGACCTGGCCCACGGTGACGTTCTCGGACCGGCTCACCATCCCGCTCGGCGGTGACCGCGGCGACCTCGAACTGCGGCACCTCGGGCGCGGGCACACGGCGGGCGACATCGTGCTCTGGTTGCCGCAGCAGCGGATCCTCTTCGCGGGCGACCTGGTCGAGTCGCGGGCCGCGCTGTACACCGGCGACGCGTTCCACGACGAGTGGGCTTCGTCCACTTTGGACAACGTGGCGGCGCTGGGCGCGGAGGTGCTGGTCGGCGGGCGCGGCGCGGTGGCGCGCGGTCGGGACGAGGTGGACGCGGCGGTCGCGCAGTCCCGGCACTTCCTGGACGAACTCCGCCGCACGGTCGGCACCGTGCACCGGTCCGGTGGCACGCTCGCCCGCGCCTTCGCCGCCGCGCACGCCGCGCTGGAGCCGCGCTACGGCCGGTGGCCGATCTTCGAGCACTGCCTGCCGTTCGACGTGCAGCGGTACTGGGACGAGTTGGACGGCGTGGAGTGGCCGCACATCTGGACCGCCGAGCGGGACCGGGCGGTGTGGGACGCGCTGCGGTGACACCCGTCGTGGTGGTCGGCGCCGGCCCGGTCGGCATGACCGCCGCGTTGTTGCTGGCGCGTGCCGGGGTGCCGACCGTGCTGCTGGAGGCGGCGCGGCGGCGGGAGGCCGTGGGCAGCCGGTCCATCTGCGTGCAGCGGGACGTGCTGGAGGTGCTGGAGCGGGTCGGTGCCGGTCAGGCCGTGGTCGACGCGGGCGTGACGTGGTACCGGGGGCGGACGTTCCACCGCGGTCGCGAGGTGCTGACGACGGAACTTCCCTTCGTGGAGGGCTTTCCGCCGTTCGTGAACACGCCGCAGACGGTGGTGGAGGAGCTCCTGGAGGAGCGCGTCCTCGCCTCACCGCTGATCGATCTCCGTCGCGGGCAACGGGTTGTGGGCCTGGAGCAGGGTGCCGGCGTTCGGGTGTCCACTGTGGACTCCGTGGTCGAGGGCACGCACTGCGTGGCGGCGGACGGCGCGCGGTCGACGGTGCGGGAGCTGCTCGGGGTGCCGTTCGACGGGCACTCGTTCGAGGACCTGTTCGTGATCGCGGACATCCGGGTCGACCTGGGGCACGCCGAACCCGAGCGCCTGTTCCACTTCGACCCGCCGTGGCACCCTGGCCGTCAGGTGCTGCTGCACCCGCAGCCCGGTGGGGTGGTGCGCGTCGACTGGCAGGTGCCGCCGGGTTTCGTGCTCACCGAGGCGCACGTCCGGGCGGTGACGGGTGATCGCCCGTACGAGGTCCTGTGGCAGTCGACGTACCGCTTCCACCAGCGCCGCGCCCGGCGGTTCCGGGAGGGGCGGGTGCTGCTGGTCGGCGACGCGGCCCACGTGATGAGCCCGTTCGGCGCGCGGGGGTTGAACTCGGGGATCTGCGACGCGGACAACGCGGCGTGGAAGATCGCCCTGGACCGGGAGGGTGCCGCGGGCCCGGGCCTCCTGGCGTCCTACGAGGTCGAACGCGGCGGGGCGGCCGACGAGAACCTGGCCGTGACCACCCGGACCATGCGCTTCCTGGTACCCCGCACCGCCGCCGAACACGCCGCCCGCGAGGCGGCTCTGGCGACCGGCCGGGGCATCGACTCGGGCACGCTGTTCGCCCCGAACTCGTACCGGACGTCCCCGCTGACCACCTCGGACGGCCGAATGCTCCCGAACAGCCGCGAATACGGCCCGACCTTCACCGTGCAGGGCGACACCCTGGTCCGCCCCGACGGCCACGTGGCCGCCCACCCCGTCACCGACCTGCCCCGAGCTCTCGCCCGCGCGAAGGGCTTCTGACCGGTACCTCCTGCGTAATTCCTCTTGTTCAACAATCAGATTGTTCAACAATCCCCGCACCCTCGGTAAGAATTGTTGAACAATCCCCCCAGCCTCACGTTCAATTGTTCAACAATCCAACGCGAGCCAGGGCCGGGCGCGCCTCTCCCGACACCGCCCTAGGCACGTGAACCTGGGCCGTCGTCACCGATGCGTGGCCCAGCGTCGGGAGCCTCTCCCGACACCGCCTCCGGTGCGTGAACCTGGGTCGTCGTCACCGGCGCGTGGCCCAGCGTCGGGCGCGCCTCGCCCGACACCGCCTCCGGGTACGCCCGCACGACCGGCGCCGCGAGCCCGTTCGGCGCGCTCGCGGCGGGGCCGGTCGTGAGCGCGGCAGGCGCGGGCGGCTAGAGGCTGATGCCGGTCAGGACCAGGGTGCGTTGCTCGGTGAAGTCGTCCATCGCCGACCTCACCCCTTCCCTCCCCGTGCCCGAGCCCTTCACCCCGCCGTACGGCATCTGGTCCGCCCGGTACGACGGCACGTCGCCGACGATCACGCCGCCGACCTCCAACTCCGCCGCCGCCTCGAACGCGATCGTCACGTCGCGGGTGAACACACCCGCCTGCAACCCGTAGTCGGTGGCGTTGGCCGCCGCGAACGCCGCCGGCACGTCGTCCACCACGGACACCGCCAGCACCGGCCCGAACACCTCCTGCCCCCACACCCGGGCGTCCGCCGGCACGTCCTGCAACACCGTCGGCTCCACAGTGGACCCCGACCGACCACCGCCGACGTGCAGCACCGCGCCACCCGACACCGCCTCGGCCACCCACTCCTCGACCCGGCGCGCGTTGTCCTCGTCGATCAGCGGTCCGACCTCGACCTCGGGGTCGTGCGGGTCGCCGGTGCGCAACGCCGACACCGCCGCCACCAGCTTCGGCACGAACTCCTCGGCCACGTCGCGGTGCACGATCACCCGCTGCACCGCGATGCACGACTGCCCGGCCTGGTAGTTGCCGAACGTGGCGATCCGCGACGCCGCCCAGTCGAGGTCCGGCCAGTCCGGGCACACGATGGCCGCGCTGTTGCTGCCCAGTTCCATCAGCACGTGCTTGCGCGGCGCGGCGTCGGTGAGCGACCGGCCGACGTCGGTGGACCCGGTGAACGAGATGATCGGCAGCCGCTCGTCGGTGACCAGCGACTTCATGTCCCGCCCGCGCACCGGCAGCACCGAGAACACACCCTCGGGCAGGTCCGTCTCGGCCAGCAGCTCACCCAGCAGCAACGCCGACAGCGGCGTGGCGGAGGCGGGTTTCACGATCACCGGCGCGCCCACCGCCAGCGCGGGCGCGACCTTGTGCGCCACCAGGTTCAGCGGGAAGTTGAACGGCGCCACCGCGAGCACCGGCCCGCGCGGCACCCGGCGCACCACGGCCAACCGGCCCTCGCCGCCCGCGTCGGTGTCCAACCGCTGGAGGTCGCCGGTGTACCGCCGCGCCTCCTCGGCCGCGAACCGGAACGTGTTCACCGCCCGCTGCACCTCGACGTTCGCCCACTTCAGGGGCTTGCCGTTCTCGGCGGTGATGGTCTCGGCGATCTCCTCGGCGCGGTCGGCGATCGCCTGCGACACGTGCAGCAGCGCCTTCGCCCGCACGTGCGCCGGGGTTCGCCGGAACTCCCTGGCCACCGCGGCGGCCGCCGCCACCGCCCGTTCCACCTGGTCCGGTCCGGGCACGGCGACCGAGGCCACCTCCGTGCCGTCGAACGGGTGGTAGACGGTGATCGCCTGGGTGCCCTGTTCGGGACGACCGGCGATCCAGCAGGGCCGGGGCTCGGGGGTGGTCGCGTCCATGTCCGACACCGTATTCCGCCGCGCGCCCGATGGCGCTAGTGGTCGAGGAAGTGCGCGCGCACGTAACCCGCGTGGCGCAAGTAGTACTCGTCGTGCCGTTCTTCCCGCTGCCGCGCGAACTCGGGCTGTTCGCGGATCATCCGGACCATGTCGTCCAGCCGGAGCAGCACCCGGTGCGGCAGGTCGTCGGCGGTGATCCCGTACGCCGCGCAGAACAACGCGGCCCGCCGGCGCTGCTCCGGCACGGTGCCGAACTCGGGCGAGAACGGCACCAGGCAGTAGGCCGTGTAGGCGACGTCCCACCACCGCGGCCCCGGCCGGGCCGTGTCGAAGTCGATCACTCCCTTCGGGACCCCGTCGCGGAACACCACGTTGTACGGCGCGAGGTCGTTGTGGCAGATCACCTCCACCGGTTCGACCGGGGGGAACCGCCACCCCTCGCGGAGCCCCACCAGCGGCACGCTCGCGTCGTGCAGCGCGCGGACCACGCGGGCCAGGGCCACCAGGGTGTCGTCGCCGCGCAGTCCGGGCGGGATCGGCGGGTGGCCGACTTCACCCTCCAGGTACGACAGCACCTCCCGGCCCTGCCCGTCGAAGCCCCGCACGACCGGCGAAAGGCCAAGCGGGGCAAGGAGGTCCAGTAGTCGGTGCACGTTCGGCGTCCACGGCCCCACCGGCCGGCGCACCGTGTCGCCGACCCGTGCCACCGCGTTCATGCCGCCTCCGGTGAGCGGTTCCTCGGTCACGTCTGACATCCTTCACCTGCGCGGATTCGCCCGACGGAAGGTCCTCACCCAGTGTCCGACAGCAGCAACCGCCCCGTTCTGGTGGTCGACTTCGGCGCGCAGTACGCGCAGCTGATCGCCCGACGCGTCCGCGAGGCGCAGGTGTACTCCGAGGTCGTGCCGCACACCGCCTCGGTCGACGAGTTGCTGGCCAAGGACCCGGCCGCGATCGTGCTGTCCGGCGGACCGTCCAGCGTCTACGAGTCGGGCGCGCCCCAGGTCGACCCGAAGCTGTTCGAGCTCGGCGTCCCCGTCTTCGGCATCTGCTACGGCTTCCAGGCCATGGCGGGCGCGCTGGGCGGCACGGTCGAGCACACCGGCACCCGCGAGTACGGCCGCACCGAGCTGGGCGTCCGCTCCGAGGGCGGCGTGCTGCACGAGGAGCTGCCCGGCACCCACCCGGTGTGGATGAGCCACGGCGACTGCGTGACGGAGGCGCCCGAGGGCTTCACCGTGACGGCGACCAGCGAGGGCGCGCCGGTGGCCGCGTTCGAGGACCGCGAGCGGCGGTTCGCGGGCGTGCAGTACCACCCGGAGGTCGGCCACTCGCCGCACGGCCAGGAGGTGCTGCGGCGGTTCCTGCACGACATCGCGGGCATCCGGCCGCAGTGGACCACGTCCTCGATCGTGGACGAGCAGGTCGCGCGGATCCGCGAGCAGGTCGGCTCCGGCAACGCGATCTGCGGCCTGTCCGGCGGCGTCGACTCGGCGGTCGCGGCGGCGCTCGTGCAGCGGGCCATCGGCGACCGGCTGACCTGCGTGTTCGTCGACCACGGGCTGCTGCGCGCGGGCGAGCGGGCGCAGGTCGAGCGGGACTACGTGGCGGCGACCGGCGTGAAGCTGGTGACCGTGGACGCGCGCGAGCGGTTCCTGGGCGCGCTGGCGGGCGTCACGGACCCGGAGGAGAAGCGCAAGATCATCGGCCGCGAGTTCATCCGCGTGTTCGAGCAGGCGGAGCGGGACCTGAAGGCCGAGGGTGACTACCAGTTCCTCGTTCAGGGGACGCTCTACCCGGACGTGGTGGAATCCGGCGGCGGCGCCGGCACCGCGAACATCAAGAGCCACCACAACGTCGGCGGTCTGCCGGACGACCTCCAGTTCACCCTGGTCGAACCGCTGCGCGCGCTGTTCAAGGACGAGGTGCGGCGGGTCGGCACCGAGCTGGGCCTGCCGGAGACGATCGTGCAGCGCCAACCGTTCCCCGGCCCGGGCCTGGGCATCCGGATCATCGGCGAGGTGACCGCGGACCGCCTGGAGATCCTCCGCCGCGCGGACGCGATCGCCCGCGAGGAACTCACCGCCGCGGGCCTCGACCGGTCGATCTGGCAGTGCCCGGTGGTGCTGCTGGCGGACGTGCGCAGCGTGGGCGTGCAGGGTGACGGCCGGACCTACGGTCACCCGATCGTGCTGCGCCCGGTGTCCAGCGAGGACGCCATGACGGCCGACTGGACCCGCCTGCCGTACGAGGTCCTGGAACGCATCTCGACCCGGATCACCAACGAGGTGAACGAGGTCAACCGGGTGGTCCTGGACGTCACGAGCAAGCCGCCGGGCACCATCGAGTGGGAGTGACCCTCACCGGATGACCTCGCCCACCGCGCGCAGCCGCTCGTCGCTGCGCGCGGAGGGCATCCGCGCGGCGTGCTCGACGGCCCGCGCGAACACGTCCGCGGCCGCGTCCCGCTCCCCGTTGCGCGCGTGCGCCTCGGCGAGCCAGGTGAGGTAGAACGCCACCTCCCGCGACCGCTCCACCGGGTACCGCGCGACGGCCGCCTCCACCAACGGCCCCGCCACTCCCGGCATCCCGAGTTCGATCAGGCACCGCCCGGCCATCACGTCGATCTCGTTCCGATCGAACCAGTACACCCACTCGGGTTCCACGAGATCGGGCGACCGCCGCTCGTACGCGGCCTCAACGCCGTCCAACGCCCGCCTCGCCCCGTCCCGGTCCCCGGATTTCGCACAGGCCCAGGCGAGCCGGTCGAGGAACAGCGCCCGGACCACCGGCGTGGCCGGAATTCCACCCTGAACGGCGGTACGCGCCAACAACACCCCGTCCCGGTGCCGCCCGGAATTCGTGCATTGATACCCCAACGACGAGAACAACTGCGCCCCGAGAACCCGATCACCGGCCTCCTCCGCCGCACCCACCCCACCGAGGAACAACCGCTCGGCCTCCGCCCGCCGCCCGACATCCCCGGAAACCCACCCGGCCAACTGGGCCAATTCCGCCACCGCGACCAACAACCGCCGCCGAACCACCGAGGAGAACGCGGCCTCCCGCACCAGTCCGACCGCCGAGTCCCATTCCCGCAGCACGACAGGCAGCAGTTCGCCACCGGCCACCACATCGTCCAGACGCCGAAGCTCGACCACCCGAGCCTCCACCACCTCGACCGTCCCCACCCCGATCCGCCGCCCGGCCCGCCGGTGCTCGACCACCGGCGACTCCGCGACCAGCCACTCGTGCGCCCGCCGCACCGGGTCGTCGCCGATCGACACCCCGAGCGCCTGCTCGTAGGCCGTCACCACTCCGGGTGCCGCACGCCGTTTGCCGTTTTCGATCAGGCTCAGATATGCCGCGCTGTAATGCGAAACCTGAGCCATCCGGGTGAGGCTGTAACCCGAATGTTCGCGGGCACTTTTCATTGCACGACCGAGTTCGGACATGTCGCCCCCGTTGTCAACGTTTGTCAACGCGTCCAATCGCCTGAACGCCACCGCCGGCCGGTAGGAAATACGGCGAAAGGCCGTGTGCGGCCACGATACCCAAAGGAGTCGATCGACCGATGAACCTCGCCAGTGGGGCAGTTGTCACGTCCTGGGTCAAGATCCACGGGGACGCCCCGTTCGAGTGCCGGACTTCCGCGGAGGAGGTGGAACTCTCCTTCGGCGCGAACCTCGACCTCGTGTTCACCCGCGAGGCGGCGGGCAAGGTCGCCGCGAAGCTGACCGCGGCCGTCGGCGAGCAGACCGGCCACGAGACCGGCGCGGGAACGAACGAGTAGACCGCGGCGGACCCGGCACGCAAAAAGAAGCAGGGCCGCCCCCCGGGTGCGGCCCTGCTTCGCTGGTGAGCGCGGACTAGCGGCGGCGGCGGGAGCCGAGGAGCAGGCCCAGGCCGATGATCATGGCGCCGCCCGCCAGGACCCAGCGGAGGTCCAGGAAGGCGGGCCAGGACCGGCCGTCCGACAACATGTACGCCGCCGCCACCAGGGCCGCCGCCCCGAAGACCAGGCCGACCACGTCGACCCCACGGCTCACTTCCTGGTCAGCCACGGCTCACCACGACCTCTCCCACGCTGCTCTTCACTTCCAGTTCCACGTGCAGGCCGCCGGGCCCGTCCGTGCCGTTGTCCACCACCCGCTGCGTCTTGCCGCGCCCGTCCGCCTCGTGACCGAGGCACTTCACCGACCCGAGTTCGGTCGAGCACGTCACCGTCACGTCCGCGGTCGGCGGCAGCAGCACCTCCGCCGAACCCACGCCCGCCTCCACGACCGTCTTCACCGACCCGGTCGCGGGCAGCGCGGTCAGGTCCAGCGTCACGGTCCCGGCGTTCGTGTCGTACCGCGCCTCGACCTGCTCCACGTTCACCGGCCGCGCCGTGTAGTCGCCGACCCGGTCCGACCCGCCGAACGAGTCCAGGTGCACCGACGTCATCCCCACGCCCACCACGCTCAGCGGCACCACCAGCCAGATCAGGCCGCGCCCGCCACCGCGGAACGCGCCGACCAGCATGCCGAGCCCCAGCACCGCCACCACGAGCCCGACGACGTGCTGCGGCGAGAACCACGGGCTGTACCCGGACGCCACCACCGAGCCGGCCAGGGTGATCATCGCGAGGCCGAACGTCGCCGAGCCCACCCGCGACTTGCGCCGCCGGACCACCGGTACGGGCGGCGGCACGGGGTCGGGTGTCGGTTCCGGCAGGTCCCACGCGAACGGCGCGGCGCCGAGGGGGTCCCACGCCGGCGGCGTCGTCACCCGGGACGTCTCCTGGTTCATCATCACCTGCTCCGTGATCGGGAGGCCCGGGTCCGACACCGAGGTCGTCACCGGGTCGCGGGGTGCGGGCCGGTTGAGGTGGCCGCGGTTGCGGTGCAGCAGGTAGATGCCGCCGACCGACAGCAGCACGCCGCCGACCATGGTGAACCCGCCGTCCACGAAGAAACCGGTGGCGGGCAGCACGGCGAGCCCGAGCAGCACCGTGAGCGGCACCGGCGTGGAGCTGCGGCCGCGGCCGATCAGCGCCTCCGCCGGCGACACCTCGTCGTCGCTCTGCGCCAGCCACAGCCAGCCCAGGAGGTAGATGAGGAAGCCCGCGCCGTTGCACAGCGCCATGGCGACGAACGCCACCCGGACGATCACCGGGTCGACCCGGTAGCGCTCGGCGATGCCGGCGGCGACACCCGCGATCTTGCGCCCGTCGTGTGGCCGCCTGGGCCTGCTGACCCAGAAGTCCTTCAGCGTCTCCTCGACGCCGGCTGTGCTCAGGTTCCCGCTCACGGTGACCAGCTTGGTGGGGCAGGCCCCACCGCACATCCGGGACCCACCCTGAACCGGGCATCGGGTGGAACCCTGATGCCTCGCACCCGGCGGCGTGTGACGATTCACCCCGTGAGTTCGCAGGTGGAGACCAAGCGCGCCCCGGCGGAACCCGTGCGCAGGCGCCGCACCGCACGCGTGGTCGCCGGTGTGGCGGGCGGCATCGCGGACCACCTCGGCGTCGAGGTGTTCTGGGTGCGCGCGGTGTTCGCGGCGTTGACCGCGCTCAACGGCGTCGGCGTCGTCGCGTACGGGCTGCTGTGGCTGTTCGTGCCGCAACCGCCCGCGGGCACACCGGAACGCGCGGAGGGCCCCAAGGAGAAGCAGCAGGCCATGGGTCTGCTCGCGCTGGGCATCGGCGCGGCGGTCCTCACCGGACTGCTGTCCGGCCCGGTCAGCGGCTGGATCGCCGGTCCGCTCGCGGTGGCGCTGGTCGGCGCGGCGGTGGTGTGGCGCGAGGCGGACGAGGCGCAGCGCAGGAGGTGGCGCGACGGCGCCCGGTCGGGCCTGCTCGGCTCGGGCCGCTCGGCGCTGTTCCGGGTGATCGCGGGCGTGGCGCTGGTCGCCATCGGCATCACCGTGCTGCTGATCAACAACTACGGCCTGGACCAGCTCCAGTTCGCGCTCGTGGCCGTGGTCGCGACCCTGGGCGGCGTCGCGGTGCTGACGATCCCCCTGTGGCTCAAGCTGATCAACGACCTGGGCGAGGAGCGCCGGGTCCGCATCCGCACCGAGGAACGCGCCGAGATCGCGGCGCACCTGCACGACTCGGTGCTCCAGACGCTCGCGCTGATCCAGAAGCAGGCCGAGCAGCCGCGCGAGGTCAAGCGCCTGGCGCGCGGCCAGGAGCGGCAGCTGCGGGACTGGCTCTACGGCCGCGACGGCGTCGACGGCTCCGCGCGCCCGACCACGGTGTCCGCGTCGATCGCGGCCGCGGCGGGCGAGGTGGAGGACCACTTCGCGCTGACCGTGCAGCAGGTCGTCGTCGGCGACTGCGACCTCGACCACAACCTCATCGCGCTGATGAACGCGGCCCGCGAGGCGATGGTCAACGCGGCCAAGCACGCGGGCGTCGGCGAGATCAGCGTGTACGCCGAGGTCGAGCCCGAGAAGGTGGCGGTGTTCGTCCGCGATCGGGGCAAGGGATTCGATCCCGAGGAGGTTCCGGAGGACCGGCATGGCCTCGCCGACTCGATCCGGGGGAGGATGGGCAGGCACGGTGGCGAGGTGAAGCTGCGCACGAGCCCCGGCGAGGGCACCGAGGTGCAGTTGATGATGCCGAGAAAAGCGGAGGCCAGGACATGACGGTGCGGGTATTCCTGGTGGACGACCACGCCCTGTTCCGCGCCGGGGTGCGCGCGGAGCTGGACTCGATCACCGACGAGATCGAGGTGGTCGGCGAGGCCGGCTCGGTCGGCGAGGCGGTCGCCGGCATCGGCCACCACCGGCCGGACGTGGTGCTGCTGGACGTCCACATGCCCGACGGCGGCGGCGCGGAGGTGCTCCGGCAGATCCGCACGAGCCTGCCCGAGGTCGTCTTCCTGGCGCTGTCGGTCTCGGACGCGGCCGAGGACGTGATCGCGGTCATCCGGGCCGGCGCGCGCGGCTACGTGACCAAGACGATCTCCAGCCAGGAGCTGGTACGCGCGGTGGTCCGGGTGTCCGAGGGCGACGCGGTGTTCAGCCCCCGGCTGGCCGGTTTCGTGCTGGACGCCTTCGCGGACCGCCCCGGCGCGGCCCCGATCAGCGACCCCGAGCTCGACCTGCTGACCCCGCGCGAACGCGACGTGCTGCGCCTGCTGGCGCGCGGCTACGCGTACAAGGAGATCGCGTCGGAGCTGTTCATCTCGGTGAAGACGGTCGAGACGCACGTGTCGAGCGTGCTGCGCAAGACCCAGCTCTCCAACCGCTACGAGCTGTCCCGCTGGGCCTCCGACCGCCGCCTGGTCTAGGCCTCGGCGGTGTCGGTGATGCGCATCCCGCCGTCCTCGGTGGACAGGGTGTGCCGGTAGCGACCCTCGCTCCGGCCGTCGTGCTCGCGGAACTTCAGCGTCACGTACGCGGTGAACGTGCCGTCGCCGTCGTCCCGCACGTCGATCGAGTCCACCCGGACGTCGGCGTACCCCTCCCAGAACGCGGTGTACTCGTCCAGCTCGGGCCTGCCCTCCGGCGCGAGGTCGAGCCACGCCCGCTCGGGCTGGGCGGGCAGCAGGTCGTAGTGCCCGATCAGGAACCCGCGCACGTGCTCGGTGTCGAACCGCTGCTCCGAGGTCGAGGTGGTCGGCCCGGCCGTGCCGTCGGACGACGGCCAGGGCACTGTCAGCGCGACCACGCCCACCGCGACCAGCAGCACCGCCGCCACGCCGAACGCCACGAGCCGCCGTGCCGGGAACCGCGCGGCGGGCCGGGCCACGACCTGGGTGGCGGGTTCGGCGGGTCGGGGTTCGGCGCCGGACACCATCAGCAGCGTCGGGTTCCGGGGTTCGGGCGCGGGTAGCCGTTCCGGCAGCACGATCGCGGGCGGCGCGGAGGCCAGTGGCGCGAGCAGCGCGCCCGCCTCGGCGGCGGTGGGTCGGTCGGCGGGTTCCACGGCGAGCAGCCGGGTCAGCACGGCGGTCAGCTCGCCCGCGCCGCGTGGCGGGTCGAACTCGCCGCGCGAGGCGCGGTACAGCAGGCCGAGGCTGTTGTCGGCGTCGCCGACCGGAGGTCGGCCCTCGACCGCCGCGTACAGGGTCGCACCCAGCGCGAACACGTCGGAGGCCGCGCCGGGCTGGTCGCCGCGCGCCACCTCGGGCGCCAGGAAGGCGGGGGTGCCGGCGATCACGCCGGTGTCGGTCACCGTGCCGTCGTCGAGCGCACGGGAAATGCCGAAGTCGGTGAGCTTGACCGTGCCCGCGGTGCCGATCAGCACGTTCGACGGCTTCACGTCGCGGTGCACCACGCCCACCGCGTGCGCCGCCGCCAGTGCCGCGGCCACGTGCACGCCGACCGCCGCCGCTTCCGCGGGTGTCGCCACCCGCTCGGCCAGCACCTCGGCGAGGCTGCGCGAAGGCAGGTACTCCATGATCAACCAGGGGCTGCCGTCGGCGACGACCACGTCGAACACCGTGATCGCGTCGGGGTGGTGGAGCCGGGCGGCGATGCGTGCCTCGCGCATCGCCCTCGCCCTGGCCTGCTCGACCTCGGAAGGCGCGAGGTCGGGCAACCGGAGCTGCTTCACCGCCACCACCCGGTCGAGCAGTGTGTCCCGAGCCCGCCAGACGACGCCCATGGCGCCGCTGCCGACGTGCTCGTCCAGCGCGTACCGACCGCCGATGATCCCCCCGGACGTCATGTCCGAAGGCTAGGCCATCAGTTGGTCGAGACGAGCTTCGCGAGCTCCCGGTCGAAGTCGATCCACAGGTCCTCCTCGCCGGGCTGGACCACGTCGTAGGTGAGGTCCAGGAACTCGGCGATGTGCTCGGCCTCGGCGGACAGGATCGCGAACCCGGTCGGCGCGTTCAGCTCGACCAGCACCCGCTCCGGGTCGTCGGCCGCCGGCCGGACCAGGATGTCGCCCTCGCCGGACGGCGTCAGCAGGCCGTCCGCGAGCAGGTCGCGGGCGAAGATCCACTCGACCTTGCCCTGCCCGGTGTGGAACAGGACGGCGACCGCGTACGGGTCCTCGGGCTCGTAGTGCAGCTCGGCCTCGACCGGCGCCGGCGCGACGCCGGGCACCAGGAGGTGGAACGTGGTGCTGGTGGTGATGCTCTCGTGGCTCATGTCCCTCGGACCTTCCCGTTCGAACTTCGCTCTCACGAGAGGAGACGTCCGCGAACGCCGTTCGGGACGTGGATCCCGCGAACACCACGCTATCGGGGGAGACCTGGCTCTCAAGTGCACCCGTTTGCCCAGGTGGGACGTCTCAGATGGCCGTACCGGCGAGTAACCGTGCGTTATCGCAGGTCACTTGAGCGTAGTCGCGGGCTCCTTGATCGGCACCACGGCCGTCGCCGGCTGCTTCCGGGACAGCGCGACGCCCACCAGGACGACCACCATGCCCGCCACCACGCGGAGGTTCAGGCCCTCCCCGAGGAACACCGCGCCGAGCAGCACGGAGACCACGGGCAGCAGGTAGCCGACCGACGTGGTGTTGGTCGGACCCTCGTCCTCGATCAGCCGGTAGTTGATGACGAACGCGACGCCGGTGCCGAGCACGCCCAGGACCGCGATCGCGACCAGTGCCTGCCACGTGAGGTGGGGCTCCCCGAGCCCGCCGGCCGGCAGCACCAGCAGGCTCAGCCCGGACGCCGTCACGAGTTGCGCCGAGGCGAGCTGGATCGACGTGAGCCCGCGCCCGGACAGGGTGCGGCCGATGTAGGTGTAGCTGACCGCGTAGCAGGCGGCCGCCGCGAGGCAGGCGAGCGCGCCCCAGCCGGCCAGCCCGGCCTTCTCCCACGGCGCGAAGATCAGCAGCGTGCCGACGAACCCGAGCAGCAGGCCGGCGATCCTGGTCGCGCCCCGGTTGCGCTCATAGCCCAGCACCAGGCCGAACGCCAGCGTCCACAGCGGGGTGGTGGCGTTCAGCACGCCGGCCACGCCCGAGTCCACGGTCTGCTCGCCCACCGCGAACAGCACGAACGGGATCACGTTGCCGAACGCGGCCGCGATGACGAGGTGACCCCACACCTTCCGGTCGCCGGGCAGCCGCTGACCGCGGGTGTGGACCATGGCCACCAGGACGACCGCGCCGAGCACCGTGCGGACGAACGCGAGCTGCACCGGGGAGAAGCCGGTGAGCGCGATCTTGATCCACAGGAAGCTCGAACCCCACAGCAGGGCGAGGACGCCCATCCTGATCAGCGTGCCTGGTCTGTTCACACCGGATACCCTGCGCCCTGACGAAGCATCAGCACAAGTTAAGAGAACTGCACAACCTTTAAGCAACGCTGTAAGGTCGGCGGGCATGTTGGACGTGCGACGACTCCAGGTGCTCCGGGCCGTGGTCACCACCGGCTCCATCACCGCCGCCGCGGTGAACCTCGGCTACACCCCGTCGGCGGTGAGCCAGCAGGTGGCCGCGCTGGAGAAGCAGGCCGGGTTGCCGCTGCTGGACCGGGTCGGCCGCGGCGTGCGGCCCACCGTGGCGGGCCGGCTGCTCACCGAGCACGCGGCGCTGATCACCGAACGCCTGGTGGAGGCCGAGGCCGCGCTGTCCGACCTGCGCGCCGGGCGCACCGGCAGGCTCCGGCTGCGCTACTTCGCCACCGCCGGCGCGGCCCTGCTGCCGCCCGCCGTCGCCCGGTTCCGGGCCGAGCACCCCGAGGTGCGGCTCGACCTCAAGCTCACCGAGCCCGACGACCCGATGGTCGAGGTCGAGGCCGGTCGCGCGGACGTGGCGATCGTGGTCGTGCCGCCGGAGTCCGAGCCGCCGCGCGGGGTGCACCTCGAGCACCTGCTCGACGACCCGTACCTGGCCGTGCTGCCGCGCGGGCACGAGCTGACCCGCAAGCGGGTGCTCGACCTGTCCGACCTCGCCGACCAGCCGTGGGTGGACGCGGTCAACCTGCCCGGCACGTGCCGGGACATCGTGGTCGACGCGTGCGCGGGCGCCGGGTTCACGCCGAACGTGGTGGTCGAGGCGGACGACTACCCGACGTCGCAGGGTTTCGTCGCGGCCGGGCTCGGCGTGACCATCGTGCCCAAGCTCGGCCTGGGCGTCGGGCACCAGGGCGTGGCGGTGCGCCGACTGCGCCGCCCGCAACCGACCCGCACCATCTGCGCCGCGATCCGGCAGGAGGCCGTCGGCCTGTCCTCGGTGCACAGCCTGCTGGCCGCGCTGAAGGCCGCGGCCGCCCGGTAGCTCAGTAGCCCTTGCTCAGGGTTTCCTCGCGCGAGATGAACAGCGCCGAGTCGGTCCACTGGAGGACGACCAGCCGGCGTTCCTTCTCGACCGACTTGTCCTTCATGGTGAACGCGATGTCGACCTCGTAGGCGTACGCCGAGTTCTCCTTGACCGCGTCCAGCTTCACCGAGTCGACGTCCTCCCAGAAGCCCTCGTACGTGGCGTAGCCGCCCGACGAGCTCTGGTAGCCGGGCGACAACCGGGAGAAGCCCTCCTTGACGTTGTCCGGCAGCAGGGCGAAGTAGTCCCGGACCGTCTGCTCCAGCTGCGCGGGCGTCGGGTCCGCGGTGATCTTCGCGGGCGGCGGGACGGACTTCTTGGTGGTCGTCGTCGGCTTGTCGTCGCCGCCGGCGGCCGGCTGGGTCGTGGAGGTGTCCGCGCCCGCCTGGTTCTGGGCGCCGCCACCGCCGGTGAGCGTGCTCGCCAGCAGGATGCCCACGACCGCCGCCGCGGCGATCGCGAGCGCGGTCACCACCGTCGTCTTCTTGTTCCGACCCGGACCCCGGGACGCCGGCTTCGCGGCCGGGCGCGCCGCCGCGGGACGGGGCGGCGGGCGGTGGTCCGGCGGCGGCTGGTGCGCCGCGACCGGCTGCACGGGGGCGCCGATCCGGGTGGCCTGCGGCGCGGGCTTCGCGGGCCTCGCCTGGTTCGGCACCGGGCGGGTGGGCGCGTTGGCGGGCGAACCCTGCCACGACGGCGGGCTCGTCGGCGGCACGGCCACCGGGAACTCGGGCGCGGCCCGACCGGCGGCGACGGCGGCCAGCGCCTCGCGCGCCTCGGCCATCGTCGGCCGGTCCTCGGGCTCCGCGCGCAGCAGGCGCATCAGCAGCGCGGTCAGCGGGCCCGCCTGCTTGGGCGGCGTGACCTTGCCCGACGCGACCTGGTGCAGCAGCGCGATGGTGTTCTCGTTCAGGCCGAACGGCGGCGCGCCCTCGATCGCCGCGTACAGCGTCGAGCCCAGCGAGAAGACGTCCGACGGCGGGCCCGGGTCGTAGCCCTTGGCGACCTCGGGCGCGAGGTACGCGGGGGTGCCGGCGAGCATGCCCGTCGCGGTGACCGTCACGTCGCCGGTCGCCCGGGAGATGCCGAAGTCGGTGATCTTGACCGTGCCCTCGTTGCCCAGCAGCACGTTGCCGGGCTTGATGTCCCGGTGCACGATGCCCGCGGTGTGCGCGGCGGCCAGCGCCGAGGCGACCTGGGAGCCGATCGACGCCACGTCGCGCGGGCTCAGCGTGCCGCGCTCGGACAGCACCGAGGACAGGCTGCGCGACGGCAGGTACTCCATGACCAGCCACGGCTGGCCGTCGTGGTCGGCCACGTCGTAGACCGCGATCGCGTGCGGGTGCTGGAGCCGGGCGGCGATGCGGCCCTCGCGCATGGCGCGGCGCTTGGCCTCGTCCGTGTCGGACTCCGCGAGCCCCGGCTGGAGCAGCAGCTGCTTCACGGCGACCGTGCGGTGCAGGCGCTCGTCGTGTGCCGTCCAGACGATGCCCATGGCACCGCTGCCGATTCGCTGGCCCAGTCGGTAGCGGCCAGCGACCAGGCGGCCATCGTCGGTCACGGCTGCTCCCAGTGCGGTTGCTTCTTCAGTGGCGAACACCGGAGACATCGCCACGTGGACAAGAACGTTGCATCACCCGATCGGGTTCGGGGTCCACCTTACGAGGTTCACCCACCGGCCGGCGGCTGCGTCGTCGTCGTCGGCACGGTGGTCGTCACCGGGGCCTTGGTCGTGGTGGTGGTGGTCGTCGTCGTGGTGGTCGTGGTGGTCGTCGTCGTGGTCGGCTCGGTCGTGGTCGTCGTCGGCTGGGTCGTGGTGGTGACCTGCTCCTCCGTCGTCCGCGGCGCCTCGACGGTGGTCGTCGGCGTCGGCTTCGCCGTGGTCGTGGTCGTCACCGGCGTCGAGGAACTGCTCGTCGTGACCGGCGTGACCTGCGGCTTCGAGTCGAACGCGCCCAGCGCCACCATCAGCACGCCGATGAGCAGCAGCAGGCCGAGCACCACCGCGGTGACGATCAGCGGCCGGTTGTTCGACGACGGCGGCGCGACCGGCGGCACCGTGCGCGGGTTGGTGCGCGGGTGCGTCGTGCGCGGGTCGGCGCGCGGCCGCACCACGTGGGTGCGCTCGGCGTCCATGACCGCCGTGTTCGGCACGCCCACCGGCAGCACGCCGGGTGTGCTCGCCGGGCGCAACCCGGTGAGCGTGGGCGGACGACCGGTGGCCACCGCGTGCAGCAGGTCGCGGGCCTGGGCCATGGTCGGCCGTTCCGCGGGGTCGTAGTTGAGCAGCCGCAGCAGCACGTCGGTGAGCGGGCCCTCCTGGGTGGGAGGGTTGATCCGGCCGGCGGCGACCGCGTGCAGCACGCCCAGCGTGTTCTCGGACAGGCCGAACGGCGGCTCGCCCTCGTGCGCGGCGTACAGCGTGGAGCCGAGCGAGAAGACGTCCGAGGCCGCGGACGGGTCCTGGCCGCGGGCGATCTCCGGCGCCAGGTACGCGGGCGTGCCGGCGATGAGACCCGTCTTGGTGACCGTCACGTCGTCGGTGGCCCGGGAGATGCCGAAGTCGGTGATCTTCACCAAGCCGCTGTCCGCGATCAGCACGTTGCCGGGCTTCACGTCCCGGTGCACGATGCCCGCGGCGTGGGCGGCGGCCAGCGCGGCGGCGGCCTGGTAGCCGATCTGGGCGACCTCGACCGGGTCGAGCGGTCCGTGCTCGGCGAGCGTGTCCGCCAGGCTGAAGGACTGGAGGTACTCCATGACCAGGCACGGAGCGCCGTTCTCCTCCACCACGTCGTACACCGCGATGGCGTTCGGGTGGTGCAGCTTGGCGGCGATGCGGCCCTCGCGCATGGCGCGCTGGATCGCCTCGTCCTGCTCGGTGGCGTCGAGGCTGGGTTGGAGCAGCAGCTGCTTGACCGCGACGATCCGGCCGAGCCGCTCGTCCTGGGCGCGCCACACGATGCCCATCGCTCCGCTGCCGATGCGGTCCAGGAAGCGGTAGCGCTCGGCGATCAACCGACCGTCCGTGCTCACCGTGCCTCCCCGGTGGGGCGCTGCGTGACCGGCGCTGGTGCGGCAGGTCTCACGCTCGGGCTCCTCGTCGTACGGGGTCTCGGTTCGGCGTTGGCGGGCGCTCGCCCGCAGAGCCTACCTCGGTGGCCGGTCGGCCCGAGCCGACGCCCGCAGGCCCGTGGCCCCGCTCGCGCCGATCCGTCCGACCCGGCAGGTGATACCCGATCACGTCCGGTCAAGTCACCGGTTCGGGTGAAGATCCACCAAACTGGGTCCATCCGGCCGAACGTGCCGCGCGTCCTGGGACCGGACAACGGGATTCGGCCGGCGGCGCGCGTCCGGGCCGGTGGCCGCCCGGTGCGCGAGGAGCGCCGGTGGTTACGCGGGCGCGAAGAAGTCGAAGGCGCCCAGGGGCTCGATCGACGTGCTCAGGCTCACGGTGGTGGTGGGGAGCACGGAGGAGCTCGGCTGCGCCACGACGCTCGACGTGGGGACCACGGAGCGGGTCGTGGGCGGCGGCGGTGCCTGGGTGGTCGTGGTCGGCGCCGGGGTGGTGGTCGACGGCGGCGTGGTCGTGTCGCGGGGCGGCGGGGGCGCCTCGGTGGTGGTGGTCGGCGGCGCCTGGGTGGTGGTCGTCGGCTGCGGCTGCTGGGGCTGCTGCGGCTGGTTCACCACGGGCGGCGGCGCGTCCTGGGTGGCCGGCGCCTCGGTGGTCGTCTCCGGCGCGGAGGTGGTGCTCTCGGGCGCGGGCTTGTCCTTGGCGGCGCCCGCCAGGTCGGCGCCGAGGGACTCGGTGCTGCGGGCGGCCGGGCGGGTGTCGAAGCGCACCTCCGCCAGCGGGCGCTCGTCGGGCGAGGACAGCCACTGGGACGCGCCGAACGCGACCGTGCCGCACAGCACCACGCCGCCACTGGCCATCGCCACGAGCTTCGGCACGGAGAACCCGCCGCCGCGCTCCTCCTCGCCTGCCCGGCCCTCGCGCCGGAGCAGCTCGGTCACGTGCAGCTCGCGCCCGGACAGGTTCGTCGCGTGGTGCGGCACCGGCACGGTGTCGAGCACGTCGTCGGTGATCCGGGGGAACTCGATCGTCTCGGCTTCACGGCGAGCGATCAGGTCGGCGACGGACAACCGCTCCGTCGACCCGTCCAACCGACGGCGTTTGTCGTCGTTCGACACCGCGCTTCACCCTTCCCGGAACAACCGAAAAGCAACTGACCGGGAACATGGATACCGAATCGTGACCGAATCCGTAACCCCTTTGGGCGAAGTTTCCGCTGCAAGCACCGAAAGTGGCCACCGTCCGTGCGCCCTGGTCCCAGCCCGGACACGGAGCGTCAACTCCGTTGGGCCGAAAGGACGCGTGTCCCGATGATCCGAGGTG
Source organism: Actinosynnema sp. NPDC020468 (assembly GCF_040642015.1). Classification (NCBI taxonomy): domain Bacteria; kingdom Bacillati; phylum Actinomycetota; class Actinomycetes; order Pseudonocardiales; family Pseudonocardiaceae; genus Actinosynnema; species Actinosynnema sp. NPDC020468. The sequence continues at coordinate 171,047 of NZ_JBFAEO010000004.1, read as the reverse complement.
TGCGGGTGTCGGTCAGCCAGAACACCTGCTCGACCCGCAGCCACTGCCCCGAGCGCTCCTGCATCGACACCGCGGCGCGCACCGTGCCGTCCGGCTGGAGGGTGGTGGACTCGATCGTGATCGACTGGATCGCCGACCACGCGGTCGCGAAGTCGCCCTGCCCGCCGACGAGCTCGCCGGCCAGCAGCCGGGCCGCCGCCGCGGGCTTGGCCGGCAGCAGTTCGTAGAACCGGCGCACCACGTCCACCTGCGGTCGCGGGCCGGTCGCGAGCGCGTCCGGCGGGACGACGTCGGCCGAGTCGGCGGCCAGTGGCGTCACCGACGCCGGCAGCACGTCCACCGACCCGCCGAGTTCGGCCCACAGCAGGTCCGGCCGCAACGCCTCCGATCCGCTGATCTCGGCGGGCGGCGACACGTGCGGGTGCGCCGGACCCGGGTCGCGGTGCCCGGCCAGCAGGGCCGCCGCGAGCACCGTGGCGACGAACACCAGGGCGCCGGTCGACAACCCGGCGATGCGCGCGGTGCGCCTGGACGGCGGTCCGGTCGGCTCGGGGTCGCCGAGCAGGTCGGCCACGAACCTGTGCCGTTCGGTCTCCTCCCGCGACGCGATGCGCAGCGGCGCCGGTTGTTTGCGGATCAGCTCGGCCACCGAGACCGATCCGGCACGGTTGTGCCGACGGCCACTCCGGGTAGGGCGCACTGGCGACTCCCTCGTGCCTGCGTCGTCAGGCAGAACGAGTACCGTGCTCCGTCCGGGCTGAGCCAGCTCAACCGGGGAGTTCACTCCTTCGTGGCGACCAGCGGTCGGTCATGTCGCACGTCCGGGTGAAATTCGGCCGAGACGCGCTCACGTTCCGCCGGTCAACCGCTCGGCGTTGATCAACGGGTCGCCGGTGGTGGTGAAGATCAGCTCCCGGCGCTGGGTGCTCGTCGTGCCGTCCTTGCGGGTGACCTCGAGCGTCGACACGGTGATGCCCTGCACCGGGTCCACCGCGATCGACTTCACCTCGATCAGCGACACGTCGCCGAACCGGCCGGCCAGCAGCGGCTCGGCGGTCGACCGGAACACGTCGGTCGTCAGCGCGAACGCGGTGCCGCTGTTGGTCGCCAGCTGCTCGTAGAACCGCTCGGTGCGCGACGCGATGGCCGCGCCGTCCACGACCGGCGGCACGGTGTTGGGCACTGTGGTGACCTTCGGGACGGTCGTGCCCGCGCCCGGCGGCACGACCTCGCCGGGTGTTCGCTCGACGGCGGCACCACCGCGCTCGCCCGCGTCACCGCCCGCGAGGACCTGGGGCACCACGGCGGTGGAGGGCGGTGCGACGACGGTCGACGACGCGGCCGGCGCGGCCGAGGTGGCCGGTGCGAAGTTCGTCAGCAGCGGCACGTCCGTCGGGTAGTTCGGCAGCGCCACGTGCTCGCTCGGCCGGCTGGTGCCGACCAGCTGCGAGGCCACCACCGCCAGCCCGACCAGCACGCCCGCCGAGGACAGCACGGCGAACCACGCCGCGCGCCGCCACGTGCGCGGCGGCGTCACCGACGCGGGCACCAGACCGATGTTGAACCCACGTAGACCCGTCAGGTCCGGCTCGGGCTCGGGGTCGCGCCGTGCCGGCAGCGGGTCGTCAAGCTCGCCGCCCATGGACTGCCACGGCGACGGACCGTCGTCCAGTCGATGGCGCCCCGACCGTTCCCCGTCGACTCCGTTGTGCATGTCTGCGCGGACCCCTCTGCAACTCCCACCTTGAGGTCAGACTAGGTGGCGCGAGTACGGGAATCCGCCCAGGTCAGCCTTGTGACACGAGGCGACACACGTAAGAGTGAAGTTTCAGTGTCCGCTGTTCAACCGCTTGCGAGCGCCCTGCAACGCGTTGGTGGCGGCGAGGCCGCTGCCTCCCGCGATCAGGGCGCCGATGATGTCGCCCGACACGCTCTCGCCGGTGGTGATCAGCAGGCCGATGAGGGCGATCGCCGTCGTCACGCCCGCGATCGTCCAGCGGCTGCGGACGTAGGTGCCGATGGGCGCGCCCGCCGCGCCCTTCTTCCGGGCCGCCGAGCCCAGCATGGCGAGGTAGCCGTCGTGCGCGAACGTCGCGAGCACACCCACGATCGCGACGAGACCCATGATGAGACCGATGACTCCACTCATGTCCACAGTGTGCCCGTCGGATGAGCGGCTGGACCATCCGTGATCGCCCTGATATGCCCCCGGGGTGGAACTGTTCTGGCACGACGCCTGCCTCGAGCACGACACCGGCGCCGGTTTCTGGGAGCTGCCGGAGACCCCGTCCTGGTTGGACGAACCCGAGCCGCACCCGGAGAGCGCGGCCCGGCTGCGCACCTTCCGGCACGCGCTGCGGCACGGCCCGGTGGCCGGCCACCTCACCTGGCACGAGGGCCGGTTCGCCACCGGCGAGGAGTTGGCGCGCGTGCACACCGCCGACTACCTGCGCGACCTGCGCGCGGCGTGCACCGGCGGCGACCGGGTCCGGCTGGAGACCAACACCGTCGTGGGACCCGGCTCGTGGGACGCGGTGCGGGCGGCGGCGGGCACCGCGCTGGCCGCGTACGAGGCGGTCGCGTCCGGGCGGACCCGGCTCGCCTACGCCCTCGTGCGACCGCCGGGCCACCACGCCCAGCCCGGGCTGCCGGACGGGTACTGCCTGGTGAACAACGCCGCGCTGGTCGCCGAGACGGCCCGCCGCGCCGGTCGCCGGGTCGCCGTCCTGGACTGGGACGTGCACCACGGCAACGGGACGCAGGAGATCTTCGCGGGCGCCGACGTGCTGACCGTGTCGGTGCACATGCGGCACGGCGCGTGGGGCGCGAACCACCGGCAGACCGGCGCCCCCGACGAGTCCGACGCGACGAACGTCAACGTCGAGCTGTCGCTGGGCGCCGGCGACCGGTCCTACGAGCGGGCGCTGACCGAGGTGGCGCTTCCGGCCGTGGCGGAGTTCGGCGCGGACTTCCTCGTGTGCGCCTCGGGGTTCGACGGCTCGGCGTTCGACCCCAACGGCAGGCACAACCTGACCGGCGGCGGGTACCGGACGATCGGCCGGCTGGTGTCGGGGCTGGGCCTGCCCACCGTGCTCACCCAGGAGGGCGGGTACCTGCGCGGTTACGCGGCGCTGTGCCTGCACTCGCTGGTGGAGGGGTTGCTGGGGCTGGACCTGCTGGCCGACCCGCTGGCCTACCTGCCCGACCAGGAGGACGGCGCCGACCTCGACCGGGTCCGCGCCGCGCTCCGGCCGCACTGGCGGTTCGTCAGCGACCCATCGGGCCCCGGCCGAGCTTGAGCAGGATCATCGCCAGGTCGCGGCCCTCGGGGCCGAGTTCCCGGTAGCGGTTGAGCACGTCGATCTCGCGGTTGTGCACGATCCGGGTGCCGCCGGCGGCCATCCGCGCGGCGCCGATCAGCTGCGACACCTCGACCCGGCGCTTGACCAGCCGGAGGAGTTCGGCGTCCAGGTGGTCGATCTCGGACCGCAGCGCGTCGATGTCGGGTGCGGCTTCGGTGCTGTTCATGACGACCTCTCGACTCTTCGGGTGGAGTCCCTTGGCCCGGCAGCAGCGAAGCCCCGGGGTCCGAGGACTCCGGGGCTTCGTGGGTGGCTTTGCAGCGTCAGCGGTCCACGGGAGCCGGAGTCCGGATCCCGTAGAAAAACTCGAAGTGAACCGCGCGCATGCGCCCATCATGCCACAGGCGCGGAACTGTCGGGGGTACCCGGTAACGTGGACGAACGATGAGCGCCTTGTTCGACTTGCCCTCAAGTCCCCCCGCCTCCCGGTCCGCGCGGCTGCTCGACGACCTCAACCCGGCCCAGCGCAGGGCGGTCGAGCACGCCGGCTCGTCGCTGCTCGTGGTCGCCGGCGCGGGCTCGGGCAAGACGCGCGTGCTGACCCGTCGCATCGCCTACCTCCTCGCCGAACGGGACGTGCACCCCGGCGAGATCATGGCGATCACGTTCACCAACAAGGCCGCCGCCGAGATGAAGGAGCGGGTGGCCGACCTGGTCGGCGCCCGCGCCCGCTCGATGTGGGTGTCCACGTTCCACTCGATGTGCGTGCGCGTCATGCGCCGCGAGGGCAAAACCCTCGGTCTGTCGTCCAACTTCTCCATCTACGACTCGGACGACACCCGGCGGTTGATCACCCTGGTGGCCCGCGACCTCGACCTGGACCCGAAGCGGTACCCGGCCCGGACGCTCGCGATCCACATCTCCAACCTCAAGAACGAGCTGGTCGACGTCGAGACCGCGCAGGAGCGGGCGGGCAACGACCTGGAGCGCCGGGTCGCCGAGGTCTACGCCTCCTACCAACGCCGGCTGACCGAGTCGAACTCGCTCGACTTCGACGACCTGATCATGCGCACGGTCGAGCTGCTCCAGCACTTCCCGGACGTGGCCGAGTACTACCACCGCCGGTTCAAGCACGTGCTGGTGGACGAGTACCAGGACACCAACCACGCGCAGTACACGCTGGTCCGCGAGCTGGTCGGCGACGGCCGCGACGGCGTGCCGCCCGCCGAGCTGTGCGTGGTGGGCGACGCGGACCAGTCGATCTACGCGTTCCGCGGCGCGACGATCCGCAACATCGTGGAGTTCGAGCGGGACTACCCGGACGCGACGACGGTGCTGCTGGAGCAGAACTACCGGTCGACGCAGACGATCCTCACCGCGGCCAACGCGGTGATCTCGCGCAACCCCGGCCGCCGCGACAAGAGGCTGTGGAGCGACCTGGGCGACGGCGAGAAGGTCGTCGGCTACGTCGCGGACAACGAGCACGACGAGGCGTCGTTCGTGGCGGGCGAGATCGACCGGCTGGTCGACTCGGGCGAGGCGAACAACAGCGAGATCGCGGTGTTCTACCGGACGAACAACCAGTCCCGGGTGTTCGAGGAGATCTTCATCCGGCTCGGTCTGCCCTACAAGGTCGTCGGCGGGGTGCGGTTCTACGAGCGGCGCGAGGTGCGGGACGCGCTGGCGTACCTGCGCGCGCTGGCCAACCCGGACGACACGGTGTCGTTGCGGCGCATCCTCAACGTGCCCAAGCGCGGCATCGGCGACCGGGCCGAGGCGTGCGTGTCGACCTACGCCGAGCGGGAGCGGATCAGCTTCGCGAAGGCGTTGCGGGCGGCCGTGGAAGGTCGGGTGCCGCTGCTGAACCCCCGCTCGCAGAAGGCGATCGCCGGGTTCGTCGAGCTGATGGACGAGCTGGGCGAGCTGGTGGAGCGCGGCGACGACGTGGCCGACGTCCTCGAGGCGGTGCTGGAGAAGACGGCGTACCGCTCCGAGCTGGAGGCCTCCGAGGACCCGCAGGACCACACCCGCGTGGAGAACCTGAACGAACTGGTGACGGTGGCGCGCGAGTTCACCGACCTGGGCGGCGCGGCGCCGGTCGAGCCCGAGGAGGGGCAGCCGGCGGAGGGTTCGCTGGCGGCGTTCCTGGAGCGGGTGTCGCTGGTGGCGGACGCGGACTCGGTGCCGGACGCGGAGTCCGACGGCGTGGTCACGCTGATGACGCTGCACACCGCGAAGGGCCTGGAGTACCCGGTGGTCTTCTCGACCGGGTGGGAGGACGGGGTCTTCCCGCACCTGCGCGCGCTGGGCGACCCGACCGAGCTGGCCGAGGAGCGCCGGCTGGCCTACGTCGGCATCACGCGCGCGCAGCAGCGGCTGTACCTGTCGCGGGCGCTGGTGCGCTCGGCGTGGGGTCAGCCGGCGGCGAACCCGGCGTCCCGGTTCCTGGACGAGATCCCGGCCGACCTCCTGGACTGGCGGCGGGTGGAGCCGAAGCGGACCGCGCCGTCCGCGCCGACGACGTGGCGGCGTTCCGGCGACTCGCCGCGCCCCGCGCCCGCGAACCAGAACTGGAAGGACACGCCCGCGCTGAAGCTGGACGTGGGCGACCGGGTGAACCACGACAAGTACGGCCTCGGCCGGGTGGTCGCGGTGGACGGCTCCGGGCCGCGGGCGACCGCGACGATCGACTTCGGCGGCTCCGGCACGGTGCGGCTGATGCTGATCGGCGGGGTGCCGATCGTGAAGCTCTGACGTCGTCCGGCACGACGTGCGTCCGGCCCGCCCAGCGTTCGCCTGGGCGGGCCGGACGTGTTTCCGGGGTGGTGGGCGCGGGTTCGGCGCGCGGTCGCGTCACGGGGCGCTGAGCGGGTGTTCCCGGTTCGGGGGAAATTCTCGTGATCGGCGCAACCCCCGGGCCGGGTGGGCGTCTTTAGGGTTGTCGGAAGCAGGATGACCGGGGCATATGGGGTGATCCGGTCATCTCGGGCGGCCGACGTCCCGGGGGGACGGGACCGCGCGTCGGGGGCGGGGTCCTGGTCGGGGGAGGATCGACAGGGGGGTTGATCCACGGGAGGGCCGGGTCGCGATGGCGACCCGGCCCTCCCTTTTGCGCAGGTGGGGCGCGGTGCGCCCGAAAATTGTCGTACCCCTGGTGTTTGCTTCCCCGCAGAGGCGACGGGGGAGGTGCGCGGTGCGGTCAGATGGTGACGCCGTTGGCGTTGAGCCAGGGGAGCGGGTTGATCTTCTGGCCGGCCGGGTTCCAGACCTCGAAGTGGAGGTGCGGGCCGGTGGAGAAGCCGCGGTTGCCCATGCGGCCGATCTGCTCGCCCGCCTTGACCTGCTGGCCCTTCTCGACGTTGTAGCTGTCGACGTGGCCGTAGACGGTGATGGAGCCGTCCTGGTGCTGCACGCGGATCCAGAGCCCGAAACCGCTTGCCGGACCGGCGTCGATCACGACACCATCCGCGGCGGAGTAGATGGGGGTGCCGATGGCGTTGGCGATGTCGATGCCGTAGTGCATCTCGCCCCACCGGCCGCCGTAGCCGGAGCTGAAGACACCTTCGGCGGGGCGGGCGTACTTGACGCGCTTGGCCTCCGCGTCGGCGGCCTCGCGGTCCTCGGTGATCTTCTGGGACTTGGTGAGCTTCTGGGCCTCGGCCGCCGGGTCCACGGTCTTCGCGACCGGGATGATCTGCGGCGCGGCCGGTGCCGGGCCTCCGACGCCGAACGCGGCCGCGCCTTCGGCGGCGCTGTTGGCGAGGGGGGTGACCTCGTCCTGCTGCGGTGAGGAGCCGAGCGCGTGCAGGGTTTGACCTGCGCCGGCGGCGGCGAACGCGCCGACCGCGACTGCGGCCACCACGATCCGGCCTCGCAGCGCCGAGGGCGGCGGGGGTAGCCGGTGCGAGTTCACGTTCTTCGTGGACGCGCGGTCGATCGCGGTGTCGAGCACGTCAGCGCTCGGATGGCCGCCGGGGGAGCGGTGTTGGGACAAGACCTGGCCTTCCGCTTTCGGGGAGTCCGGTCGGACCGCCGGGCGGGGGATCCCGGTGAGCTGATCGGGGAATCAGCTCGTTGTCCTGCTTGTGACCAGACCGTGACAACGGACCGGGGGACAGTAACGGGGCGGAAGCCCTAAGGGCAATCCCCGGGGTTGGGGTCCACCGGGTCGGGGTCGGTCTCCGGGTTTGGACCGAGGGTGGTGACGTTCCGTCGTGAATCGGTCACCAGACCTGGCGCGTGCAGGGAAGATGTAGTCATCTTCAGGTTCATCCATTCGAGTGACGGCAGTCACAACCACGTGACCACCCCTCCTGTCAACCGGGCAGTAATCGTGACCTGAATCACGTATCTGCTGCTCTGGTCCGACCAACCCGGAGTGCGCCAAGCGGATGTTTCGCCGCGCCCCGACCATCCGGCGGCTCCCGCCCGGCATCGTCGGGGACGGGGCGGGGCGCGGGAGGGTCGGCGCGGTGGTTCCGCCGGCCCGGGCGGGGTCCGGGCGGAGTCGCCTGGTGGGAACGGCGGGCGGCGCGGGCCTCGCCGCGCGGTGAACCCGAGGTGGCCGGCGCGGCCCGGTTGAAACCTCGCCCTCGATCACGGCTGATCACCCGAGGTGGCGAACGGCCGACCTCATGAGCCCGTTCGGTCGTATGGAGGTGCCACCTTTGCTTCGTGCCGGCCGGGCGCCCTGTCGGCGCCCCGGATCCCGCGGTCGGCGTGGCGCGGTGCGGCGCTGTGTCGGGGGTCGGAGTCGATCGCGGCTGATCACCCGGAGCGCCGAACGGCCGGCCGCATGGGCACGTTCGGTCGTGTGGAGGTGCCACCTTTGCTTCGTGCCGGCCGGGCGCCCCGCCGACATCCCGGATCCGCGGTCGGCGTGGCGCGGTGTCGAGGGTCGGAGTCGGTCGCGGCTGGCTACCCGGCGCGTCGAACGGCCGGCCGGTTCGGTCGTAATAGAGGTAGGCCCTGAACTCCCCCGGGCCTCGTGGTCGGCGCGGTGTCGGAGGTCGGGCGGCGATCGTGGCTGATCACCCGGCGCGGCGGGCGGTCGCCCACGTGGTGCCGGGTCGCGGTGTCCCGGGCCTCGCCGTCGGTGGAGCGCGGGTTGGCGGGGGTCGGGTGGGGTGGGGTTGCTAGTTTCGGTGGCGATGAGCCGGGTCGAGGAGTTGCGGTCGCCTTCCCCTGTGGTCGTGCGGGTCGCGTTCGTGGTCGCTGTTGTCGGCGCGCTGCTCGTCGGCGGTGGGGTGCTCGTCGGGGTGGTGGACGTGCCGCCCTCCTTCTCCTTCTCCTGGGTCGTGGTGCTGCTCGCCGCGCTGCTGCCGGTCGGGGTGGCGTTCTCCTTCCTCCGGCGGGGCGACGTGGGCGCGGTGGGCGGCGCGCTCGTCGTGGCCGCGGTGTTCTCGGTCGGGACGCTGGTCGCCGACCTCCAGGTGCTCGTCGACGCCGGGCTGGCGTCGCGGCCCGAGTTGTTCCGGGCCACCACGCTCGTGACGCCGGCCGTCGGTGCCGGGCTGTGGGTGCTGCTCGCCGGGCACCTGCTCACGATCGTCGCCGGCGTGCTGGCGGTGCCGGCGCTGCGCGACGACGAGCCCGCCGACCGCCGCGGGTTCGGCGTCGTCGCCACCGCCGGCGTCGTCGCGGGCATCGGGCTGTTCATGGCCCCCTTCTCCTCCACCGTCTCCCTGCTGCCCGCGCACTCCGTGCCGGACGAGCCCGCCGCCGCGCTCGTCGGCGGACTGCTGCTGGTGCTCGCCGCGCCGCTGGTCGCCGTGCTGGCCGCCAGTTCGGCCGCGCCGACCGGTGCGCTCCGCGCGGCCGCGGCGGTGCTGGTCGGTATCGCGCTGGTGCGGATCACGACCGCGCTCGCGACCGACGGGCTGTCGCTCTCGGCCGGTCCTTTCGTCGTCCTGGTCGGCGGGCTCGCGTTCGCCTGGCCGCGCCGGGAGGCCCGGGCCGAGCGGGCCGACCCCGTGCTGCCCGGACGACGGCGGCTGCACGTGGCCGCCGCGGTGCTCGGGCTGGTGGCCGCGGCCTTCGCCGTCGTGGGCGCGCTGACCGACCAACTGGTGCTGCCCGCCGGACTGCCCGCGCCGACCGACTACGCGTCCCGCTCGCTGTGGCCCGCCGCCGTGCTGACCGGCGTCCTGGCCCTCGCGCTGCTCGCCAGGGCGGGCGCGCGGCCGGCGTTCGTCGTCGCGACCGCCACCGTCCCGCTCGCCGCGGCGCAGGCCCTCGACGCCGTCTTCAACGCCACCCGGGTCAACGCCGTCCAGCCCGGTGCCGGCGCGGTGTTCACCGCCCTCGCGGTGGTCGCCGCCGCGGCCGCCGCCACGACCGCCGCCGTCGCGGGCGCGGTGGAACGCGACGAGGCCGAGGCGCCGCCGGGCGGACCGGTCCCGTTGCCGCTCCTCGCGCTGTCCCTGATCGGCGGGCTGCTCGCGATCGGCGCGTTCGCGCTGCCGGTCCTGCGCGCGCCGGACGTCACGCCGATCACCGCGTTCGGGTTCCGGCTCGGCTCGTGGGGTCAGCTGCTGGCGCTCGCGGCCGTCCTCGTCGCGGCCGGCGTGGCGCTGCGGGCCCGTCCGGCGCGGGGCGCGGCGCTGTTGCTGGGTGGCGCGGCGGTCCTCGTCACCCGGGCGCTGGAGTACCCGCTGACCCAGGCGCGGGCCGCCGAGTCGGTTCCCGGACCGGGGCTCTGGTTGGCGCTCGGCGCGGTCGTCGCGCTGCTCGTCGCGGCGGCCGTGCGGACCACGCGCTGAGGTCGCCGCGGCCGTCGTGATCGACCTCACCACAGTTATGACAGACCTCACGGGTACGGCGTGCGCCGAGGTACTGGCAGGTCGATAGTGTCTTCCCAGCCGCGTCGAGCCGGTCCGACCACGGCCGGATAGCCGGCGTTCCAGGTGATGCCTGGTACGTGAGGCACCAGGCCAACGCCTGGAGCGCCGGACCACCAAGAGGACCGCACGACTGACGCGGTGTCCGACACCGACGTCGCAGGAGACCCGAGTGGACCTGTACGAGTACCAGGCGAAGGACCTCTTCGCCGCCCACGACGTCCCGGTACTTCCGGGTGACGTGGCCAGCACCCCCGCCGAGGCCAGGGCGATCGCCGAGGGCATCGGTTCGACCGTCGTCGTCAAGGCGCAGGTGAAGACCGGCGGCCGGGGCAAGGCGGGTGGCGTCAAGCTCGCCGAGACCCCCGACGAGACCGAGGCGAAGGCCGAGGCGATCCTCGGTCTGGACATCAAGGGCCACATCGTCCACCGCGTCCTGGTGACCCCGGCGTCCGACATCGCCGAGGAGTACTACTTCTCCTTCCTGCTCGACCGGGCCAACCGCACCTTCCTCGCGATGGCGTCCGTCGAGGGCGGCATGGACATCGAAGAGGTGGCCGCCACCAAGCCCGAGGCCCTGGCCAAGGTGCCGGTGGACGCGATCAAGGGCGTCGACCGCGCGAAGGCCGACGAGATCGTGGCCCTGGCGAAGTTCCCGGCCGAGGTGGCCGACCAGGTCGCCGACGTGATCGTGAAGCTCTGGGAGACCTTCGTCTCCGAGGACGCGACGCTGGTCGAGGTCAACCCGCTGGTGCGCGACCCGCAGGGCAAGATCGTCGCCCTCGACGGCAAGGTGACGCTGGACGAGAACGCCTCGTTCCGCCACCCCGCGCACGAGGCGCTGGTCGACAAGCAGGCCGAGGACCCCTTGGAGGCGAAGGCCAAGGAGAAGGGCCTCAACTACGTCAAGCTCGAGGGCCAGGTCGGCATCATCGGCAACGGCGCCGGCCTCGTGATGTCCACCCTGGACGTCGTCGCCTACGCGGGCGAGAAGCACGGCGGCGTCAAGCCGGCCAACTTCCTCGACATCGGCGGCGGCGCGTCCGCCGAGGTCATGGCCAACGGCCTGGACATCATCCTGAACGACCAGGACGTCCGCTCGGTGTTCGTGAACGTCTTCGGCGGCATCACCGCGTGCGACGCGGTGGCCAACGGCATCGTCGCCGCGCTGGCGACCCTGGGCGACGAGGCGAACAAGCCGCTCGTCGTCCGCCTCGACGGCAACAACGTCGAAGAGGGCCGGCGCATCCTGGCCGAGGCGAACCACCCGCTCGTGACCGTGGTGGACACTATGGACAACGCGGCCGACAAGGCCGCCGAGCTCGCGGCTGCGGGGGTCTGACGATGGCTATCTTCATCACCAAGGACAGCAAGGTCATCGTCCAGGGCATCACCGGTGCCGAGGGCACCAAGCACACCAAGCGGATGCTGGCGTCCGGCACGAACATCGTCGGCGGTGTGAACCCGCGCAAGGCCGGCCAGAAGGTCGACTTCGACGGTCACGTGCTGCCCGTGTTCGGCACCGTCGCCGAGGCCATCGAGGCCACCGGCGCGGACGTCACCGTGATCTTCGTGCCGCCGGCGTTCGCCAAGGCCGCCGTGATCGAGGCGATCGACTCCGGCATCGGCCTGGCCGTCGTGATCACCGAGGGCATCCCGGTGCACGACACCGCCGCGTTCTGGGCGCACGCCGTCGCGACCGGCAACAAGACCCGGATCATCGGCCCGAACTGCCCCGGTCTGATCAGCCCCGGGCAGTCGAACGCGGGCATCATCCCGGCCAACATCTCCGGCCCGGGCAAGATCGGTCTGGTGTCGAAGTCCGGCACGCTGACCTACCAGATGATGTACGAGCTGCGCGACTTCGGGTTCTCCACCGCCATCGGCATCGGCGGCGACCCGATCATCGGCACCACGCACATCGACGCCCTCGAGGCGTTCGAGGCCGACCCCGAGACCGCCGCGATCGTGATGATCGGCGAGATCGGCGGCGACGCCGAGGAGCGGGCCGCGGCCTACATCAAGGAGCACGTGACCAAGCCGGTCGTCGGCTACGTCGCGGGCTTCACCGCCCCCGAGGGCAAGACGATGGGCCACGCCGGCGCGATCGTGTCCGGCTCGGCCGGCACCGCGCAGGCCAAGAAGGAGGCCCTGGAGGCCGCGGGCGTGAAGGTCGGCAAGACGCCGAGCGAAACCGCCGCGCTCGCCCGGGAGATCATCCAGAAGCTGGTCTGATCGCCCGTACGAGGTACTTCGGAAAGGCCACCTTCCACGGGAGGTGGCCTTTCCGCCTCTCGACGGGGTTCGATTCGCGCGTCCGGGGGAACCATCGGAGTCCGGTCGTCGTCGGAGAGTGCGCATCGGCTAGCGTTCTGTTGTCGCTTGCGAGTCCGTTCCGGTATGAGGAGGAGACCTCACCATGTCCGTGCCGTACGGCGCCCCTCAGCAGCAGCCGGGTCCGGCGCAGCCGGCGGTGGGCGTGAACCTGAACACGATCATCCCGCTCGGCGCCGCCGGGCTCGGTGTGATCGCCTACCTGCTCGCGTTCGCGGACGACGTGCCGTCGTTCGGCACCGTCGAGTACCTGCTGGCCGCCGCCGCGCTGGCCGGGTTGTCGGTGCTGCCCAAGGCCCTGAAGCTGCTGCCCGCCGCGGCCGTGCTGGCCGCGGTGCCCACGCTCCTGTTCCTCCAGAGCATCATCAAGGGCGAGGGCGACGTGAAGGGCATGCAGATCGTGCTCCTGATCATCGCGCTGCTGGAGAGCGCGGCGATCGTGGTCGCGCTGCTGCTCGACGCGGGCATCGTGAAGTTCGAGCCCAAGCCCGCGAACCCCTACCAGCAGCCCGGCGGCTGGAACCCGCAGTCCGGCGCGTTCCCGCAGCCCGGTCAGCAGCCGCAGCAGTACGGCCCGCCGTCCGGCCAGTTCGGCCAGCCCGTGCAGCCGGTCCAGCCGCAGCAGCCGACCCAGCAGCCCGGCCCGACGTCCTACCTGTCGCAGCCGGGCCAGTTCCAGCAGCAGCAACCGCCCCAGCAGGCGCCGGGCACTCCGCCCGGCGGATTCGGTCAGCAGGGCTGAGCAACTTCCGCTCGGGAGAGGGGTGGCGCCGTCGGGTGCCACCCCTCTCTGCGTGCCCGGCGTGCCTCACCCGAACGGCCCACCCCGCCTGACACAGTGGAAAGATGCCGGTGCTGCAAACGACTTCGCACGGCGCCGCGACCGACTCCGTGCGCCCGCCCGAGTTCTCCCGCGCGGAACGCGTGCGGGTGCTCACCCTGACCGCGGCGGGCTCGGTGGTCGTCGGCTACGCCGCCGTCGCCGCGCTGCTCGCGCTGGTGTCCTCGACGGCCGCGCACGCCTCGTTCTCCACGACCGGGGTGCTGGCCGCGTCCGCGCCGGGCTGGCTGGTGGCCCACCACGTGCCGCTGCGGTTCGACGGCGGGCAGCTGGCCGTGCTGCCGCTGCTGCCGACCGCGCTGGTGATGCTGCTGGTGTCCCGCGCCGCGGCGAGCGCGGCGGACCGGTTGGGCCTGTTCGAGCCGTTGCAGGCGCGGGCCGTGGTGTTCAGCATCGCGGGCGCGCACGCCGGTGTCGGCGGGTTGATCGCGTTCCTGATGGGCGACGAGGGCGACGGCGTCCGGGCCACGCCCGCGGTCGCGTTCTTCGGCTGCGCGGCCGTCTCCGGTGTCGCGGCGGTCGCGGGTGTCGCGCAGCGGTGCGGTCTGGTGGACCTGCTGTTCGAGCGGGTCGACCCGGTGGCGCAGCGCGGGCTGAAGGCGGGCGCGCTCGCGTTGGCGGCGCTCACCGCGGCCGGCGCGCTGCTGCTCGCGCTCGGCCTGCTGTTTTCCTGGTCGACCACGTCCGGGTTGTTCGACGCCGCGGGCGGCACGGTCGGCAGCGGTCTCGGGTTGTGGCTGCTGTGCCTGGGCTACCTGCCGAACGCGGTGGTCGGCGGGTTGTCCTACGTCGTGGGCTCGGGGTTCTCGATCGGCTCGGTGGCGGTGAGCCCGCTGGCGTTCACCGGCGGTCCGGTGCCCGCGGTGCCGCTGCTGGCCGCGCTGCCCGAGGAGAAGCTGGCCTGGGCGCCGCTGGTGCTCGTGCTGCCGGGTGTGATCGGGGTGGCGGTGGGGTTGTCGCTGCGCGACGCCGCGCCCCGGCCGTCGTCCCGGGTGCGCGCGGTGCTGGTGGCGGCCGTGGCGGCGGCGGTGGTCGTGCTGGTGCTCGCGGCGGTCGCGGGCGGGAGCCTCGGCGGTGGCGCGTTCAACCCGGTCACCATCCCGGCCGGGCTGCTCGCGCTGCTCACGTTCGGGTGGATCCTGGTGCCCGGCTCGATCGTGGCGTGGTTCTCGGGCGGTCGGGCGCCGGTCGTGGCGGAGCCGGAAGCCGGGCCGGAGGTCGTGGACGAGGACGCCGACGCGGAGCCGGAGCAGGACCCGGACGACGGGTCGGACGAGGAGTCCGAAGAGGACCTCGACTACGAGGACGAGTACTACGAGGAAGACGACGAGTACGAGGAGGACGGGGACGACGAGGACGACCTCGAGGACGAGGACGGCGACGTCGATCCCGAGGACGATCCCGACGAGGAACCCGACGAGGAGGGGTCGGCCGGCGAGGACGAGGAGCCCGCGGCCGGCGAGGAGGACCTGCCCGGCAAGGCCCGGTAGTCAACGCCTAGGCTGCTGCTGAGCTGCTGTGACAGTAACGGGCAAGGAGAGCACGCTGAGCGCCTCGACCACACTCCGGCTTCCGAACCCCGCGCGGGTCGTCGTTCTGGTTTCCGGTTCCGGCACCCTCCTCCAGGCGTTGTTGGACGCCGCCGCCGACCCCGGCTACCCCGCCGAGGTGGTCGCGGTCGGAGCGGACCGGGAGGGCATCGAGGGTTTGGCCCGCGCGGACCGCGCGGGTGTGCCCGGTTTCGCCGTGAAGCTGCGCGACCACGCCGACCGCGCCGCGTGGGACACCGCGCTGACCGACGCCGTCGACGCGCACCGGCCCGACCTGGTGGTGTCCGCCGGGTTCATGAAGATCACCGGACCCGTCTTCCTGGCCCGCTTCGGCGGCCGGATGCTCAACACCCACCCCGCGCTGCTGCCCGCGTTCCCGGGCGCGCACCCGGTCCGCGACACCGTCGACTACGGCGCGAAGGTCAGCGGCGCCACCGTGCACCTGGTGGACGGCGGCGTGGACAGCGGGCCGATCCTGGCCCAGGAGGCGGTCGTCGTCGGCGATGACGACGACGTCGACAGCCTGCACGAGCGCATCAAGGTGGTGGAGCGGCGGCTGCTCGTCGACGTGGTCGCCCGACTGGCCCGCGAGGGCTGCACCGTGAACGGACGAAAGGTGAGCATTCCGTGACCACTCCTGCCGAGAGGCGACCGGTTCGTCGTGCCCTGATCGGGGTGTCCGACAAGGCCGGCCTGCTGGAACTCGCTGCGGGTCTGCACGCGGCCGGTGTCGAGATCGTCTCCACCGGCGGCACCGCGAAGGCGCTGGCCGACGCCGGTGTGCCGGTGGTGCCCGTCGAGCGGGTGACCGGGTTCCCCGAGGCGCTGGACGGGCGGGTCAAGACGCTGCACCCCGGCGTGCACGCCGGGCTGCTCGCGGACACCCGCAAGCCCGAGCACGTGGCCAAGCTGGACGAGTTGGGCATCGCGCCGTTCGACCTGCTGGTGGTGAACCTGTACCCGTTCACGCAGACGGTGGCCTCCGGCGCGTCGGCGGACGAGTGCGTGGAGCAGATCGACATCGGCGGGCCCGCGATGGTGCGCGCGTCGGCGAAGAACCACGCGTCGGTGGCGGTCGTGGTGGACCCGGCGCGCTACGGCTGGGTGCTGGACGAGGTCGTGGCCGGCGGTTTCACGCTGGCGGACCGGCAGAAGCTCGCCGTGGACGCGTTCCGGCACACCGCCTCCTACGACGTCGCGGTGGCCTCGTGGCTGGGCAACGTGGTCGCGCCCGACGACGAGGGCTCGGGCTTCCCGGGGTGGGTCGCCGGCACGTGGGACCGCAAGCAGGTGCTGCGCTACGGCGAGAACCCGCACCAGCGCGCCGCGCTGTACACCGCCGGTGACGGCAGGCAGGGCCTCGCGACGGCGGAGCAGTTGCACGGCAAGGAGATGTCGTACAACAACTACGTCGACTCCGACGCCGCGTGGCGCGCCGCGTGGGACCACGAGCTGCCGTGCGTGGCGATCATCAAGCACGCCAACCCGTGCGGCATCGCGGTGTCCACTGTGGATGGTCCGGGCGCGATCGCCGAGGCGCACCGCAAGGCGCACGCGTGCGACCCGGTGAGCGCGTTCGGCGGCGTGATCGCGGCCAACCGCGAGGTGACCGTGGAGCTGGCCGAGCAGATCGCGGAGATCTTCACCGAGGTGATCGTCGCGCCCTCGTACGCCGACGGCGCGGTGGACGTGTTGGCGCGCAAGAAGAACGTGCGCATCCTGGTGGCGGAGCCGCCGGCCCGCGGCGGCACCGAGTTCCGGCCGGTGTCCGGCGGGCTGCTCGTGCAGACCCTGGACGCGGTCGAGGCCGACGGCGACGACCCGGCGAACTGGACGCTGGCGTGCGGCACGCCGCTGTCCGAGGACGACCTGGCGGACGCGGCGTTCGTGTGGCGCGCGGTGCGCGCGGTGAAGTCGAACGCGATCCTGCTGGCCTCCGGCGGCGCCACGGTCGGCGCGGGCATGGGCCAGGTCAACCGGATCGACGCGGCGCGGCTCGCGGTGACCCGCGCGGGCGACCGGGCCAAGGGCTCGATCGCGGCGTCCGACGCGTACTTCCCGTTCCCGGACGGGCTGGAGGTGCTGGTGCACGCGGGTGTGCGGGCGATCGTGCAGCCCGGTGGCTCGGTGCGGGACGCGGAGGTCATCGCGGTGGCCGAGGCGGCCGGCGCGACCGTGTACCTGACCGGTACGCGGCACTTCGCGCACTGACGCGGTGAGGGCCTCCCCGTCCCGGACGGGGAGGCCCTCCGCTCACTTCGCGACGAGGTCCTCCGCGACCTCGCGCACCACGGCCTCGGCGTCCTCGACCGGGAACGCCGAGCTGCCGAAGAAACCCTTGTCCTCGCCCGAGTACGCGACCCGGTAGATCACGAGTCCCTTGCGCACCACCAGGTCCACCTCGGTGGCGTAGGTCTTCGTTCCGGGCGCCACGTAGGTCGCCTGGTCGCCGAGACCGTCCAGCGGCTTGGCCTGGTCGCCGCCGTACGGCGCGGACGCGAGGTTCGCGTAGTCGTCCTCGGCGAGCTTGCGACTGCGCGCCTCGTCCTTGGTCTGCGCGCTGTGGTCGTAGACCTGGATCTGGAGGACGCGCTTGTCCTTGCCGTCCTCGTCGCCCTGCTCCCAGAAGCAGTTGCTGATCTTCAGCCCGCTGTCCGTCGGCTTGCCCGCGAGCCGGAACTTGCCGACCTTGGCCGACTTCCGGGTTTCCGCGCCGATGTCGCACTGCGGCAGCGGTTGTTCGCCCGCGCCGCTGGTGCCGGCCGGCGCGGTGTAGTCCAGGTACAGCACGGCCGCGACGCCGCCGACGACCAGCACCACGACGGTGATCAGGATGCCGACGACCAGCCCGGTGCGCTTCTTCCTGGGCGGCGGCGGGCCGTAGGGCGGCTGCTGTTGCGGGTAGCCCTGCCGGGGCCAGTTCTGCGGTGCGTTCACGGTTCCCCCCGTAACTCGGTCCGGGGCGCAGTGTGCCAGTCACCCGATCCAGGGCATTGACAGCGGGTCGGTGCGGCGCGCTACGATCATCGTGTTGTTCGAACAGGTGTTCGATGCAGGTCGCCGGAACTTCCCACGGCGGTCCGCGCACAGGGGTGCGCGCGGATTCGTTTCGGGGAGGAGGGCTGGTGTCCAGGTCGACAACGGCGTCGTCGGTCGCGCTCGGGGTAGACGCGACGGGCGAGTCGACCGCGGCTCCGGTCCGGGTGCTGCCGGTTCGCGGGGAACTGGCGGCCGTCCTCCCGTGGGGCGGCCTGCGGCGGGGCAGCACGGTGTCGGTGCGCGGTTCGACATCGTTGCTGCTCGCGCTGCTGTCCGAGGCGACGGCGGAAGGGAGCTGGGCGGCCATCGTCGGCCTGCCGGGGTGCGGTGCGCTCGCGGCGGCCGAGACGGGGGTGGCCGTCCGGCGTCTCGCCCTGGTACCGAGTCCCGGTCGGGACCGGACCGAGGTCGACCGGGTGGTGGCGGCCCTGCTGGACGGGTTCGACGTGGTGGTCGTGGCGACACCGGTCACCGCCTCCTCGGCCCGCCGCTTGACCAATCGCGCACGTCAGCGCAGGTCGGTGCTGGTGCCGTTCGACGTGGAGTGGCCGGGCGTCGACCTGGAGCTCACCGCCGAACCGGGCCCGTGGAGCGGCCTCGGTGAGGGCTTCGGCGTGCTCCGGGCGCGCGAGCTGACGGTGGTGGTCGCGGGTCGTGGCGCGGCGACCAGGCCGAAGCGCACCACGTTCCCGCTGCCCGCCGCCGAGCCGCTCTTCCGCCCGGCGACTCCCGATGCCGAGCCGAGCCCTCTTCGCCCGCTCGCCGAACCGGGGATCACCGCGGCGGAACCGCTCGTCCGGCCTGAACCGCTCGTCCTGCCCGAGGTGCCCGGCCGGCCTGAACCGCTCGTCCGACCTGAGGTGCCGGGCCGGCCTGAACCGCTTGGCTGGTCCGAGGTGCTCGTCCGGCCCGAATCGCTCGTCCTGCCCGAGGTGCCGGGCACCGAGGCGCGGTCCGCCCTCCGGTCCGCGGGAACCGGTGCCGCCGCGGAGGTCGGCTTGCCCGCGGACGCCGCCCCCGTCGTGCCGATCCGGCGGTTAGCCCTGGTCCTCGACGTGTCCGAGCTGTTCCCACCCCTCGAACTCGCGGAAGCCGGGTGATCTCCGTGCACACGCTCGTGCTCTGGTGTCCGGACTGGCCGGTGGTCGCGGCGTGCGCCGAGGCCGCCCTGCCCGCGCACGTGCCCGCCGCGGTGGTCCGGGCGGGTGCGGTGGTGGCCTGTTCCGCGATCGCGCGCGCCGAGGGCGTGCGGCGCGGTGAGCGGAAGCGGTCGGCGCAGGGGCGGTGTCCGGAACTCGTGCTGTTCGAGCACGACGACGCGCGGGACGCCCGGGTGTTCGAACCCGTCGCGGCGGCGGTCGAGGCGGTCGCGCCCGGGATCGAGGTGGTGCGGCCGGGGTTGGTGGCGCTCGACGCGCGCGGGCCCGTCGGCTACTACGGTTCGCCCGAACGGGTGGCGGAACTGCTGCTGGACCACGTCGCCGGTGCCGGGGTGGAGGCGCAGGTCGGGTTCGCCGACGGGTTGTTCGCCGCGACCAGGGCCGCCCAGCGCGGTTTGATCGTGCCGCCGGGTCGGTCCGCCGAGTTCCTCGCCGAGCTGGGCATCCACGAGCTCGACCAGCCCGCCGAGCACCGCCAGGGTCGGGCCGAACTCGTGGACCTGTTGCGGCGCTTGGGGTTGCGCACGCTCGGCGCGTTCGCGGCGGTGCCCGAGCGCGATGTCGCGACCCGGTTCGGCTCGGCCGCCGTGCTCGCGCACCGGCTCGCCTCCGGCCTGGACGAACGGCCGCGGGACCGCCGCAGACCGCCCGCCGACCTGACCGTGCGCGACGTCTTCGACCCGCCCGTCGACCGGGTGGACGCGGCCGCGTTCGCGGCGAAGGCGTTGGCCGAGCAGCTGCACGCGGTGCTCGCGGACCGGGGGTTGGCCTGCACCAGGCTCGCCGTCGAGGCCGTCACCGACGGCGGCGAGGAGCTGCGCCGGGTGTGGCGCGCGGCGGAACCCCTGACGCCGCAAGGGATCGCGGACCGGGTGCGGTGGCAGCTCGACGGCTGGCTGACCCGCGCCCGACCCACCGGACCGCTCGTCGCGCTGCGGCTGGACCCGGAGGAGGTGGTCGACGCGACCCTGCTCCAGGGTTCGCTGTGGGGCGAGGACCAGGACGCCGCCGCCGGCCGGGCGGCCCGCGCCATGGTGCACGTGCAGGGTTTGCTGGGCCCGGAGGCCGTGCTCACGCCCGTGCTCGGCGGCGGCAAGGGCCCGGCGGAACGCGTCACGCTGGTGCCCTGGGGCGACGAGCGGACCCCCGGGCTGGACCCCGACCGGCCGTGGCCCGGCCGGCTGCCCGCGCCCAGCCCGGCCACCGTGTTCGCCCGACCGGAACCCGCCGTGCTGGTGGACGACCGGGGCGCGGACGTCGTGGTCACCGGCGCCGCCGAACTCGTGGTGCGACCGCACCGGATCGTGCACGCGGGCCGCACCCGCCGGGTGCTCGCGTGGTCCGGGCCGTGGCCGGTGGACGAGCGGTGGTGGGACGAGCCGAACTCGGTGCGCGCCGCCCGGCTCCAGGTGCTCGGCGCCGACGCGCACGGTCGTGAACTGGCGTTCCTGCTGATCCGCGCCCGCGGCAAGTGGGCCGTGGAAGGGGTGTACGACTAGATGTCCGACGACTACCAGGGTTGGCTGACCGACTTCGAGCTGCCCGAGCCGACCGGCGAACCCGCCTACCCCGACCACTTCGGCTGGGTGCCGCCGCTGGTGCCGCTGCCGCGCCGGTCGCCGGAGGAGTGGTTCTAGCGTGGGCTGGAACAACCCGCCGGTCCGCTGGTCGGAGCTGGAACGGGCGCTGTCGGGCAAACCCCAGCTCCCCGACGGCGGCGACGGTCCGGCGTGGACCCGGCAGCGCGACCGGTACGCGGCGCCGGACGGGTTCGCGGTGCGCGTCGACGACCTGGCCGCCACGCAGAGCCGCGTGCCGTACGTGGAACTGCACTGCCACTCCAACTTCAGCTTCCTGGACGGCGCGAGCCACCCCGAGGAACTGGTGGAGGCGGCGCAGCAGCTCGGCCTGGACGCGATCGCGATCACCGACCACGACGGCATGTACGGCGTGGTCCGGTTCGCCGAGGCGGCCAGGGAACTCGGCATGCGCACGGTGTTCGGCACCGAGCTGAGCTTCGGCCTCGGCAAGCCGCAGAACGGCGTGCCGGACCCGGAGGGCGAGCACCTGCTGCTGCTGGCCACCGACGTCACCGGCTACCACTCGTTGTGCCGCACGGTCACCAGCGGTCAGCTCGCGGCGGACGCCGAGAAGGGCCGGCCGGTGTACGACCTGGCGGAGGTCGTCGCCGACACCCGCGACCGGTGCGTGGTGCTGACCGGGTGCCGCAAGGGCGCGGTGCGCCGGGCGTTGGCGCTGGAAGGGCCGGAGCGGGCGTTCGCCGAACTGCGCCGGCTGGTCGCGCTGTACGGCGACGACCGGGTGTTCGTGGAGCTGACCGACCACGGCCTGCCCGAGGACGGTCCGCGCAACGACCTGCTGTGGGGCATGGCCGCGGAACTGGGGCTGCCGACCGTGGCGACGAACGCGGTGCACTACGCGTCGCCCGCGCGGGGTCGGCTGGCGGCGGCGATGGCGGCGGTGCGCGCCCGGAGGAGCCTGGACGACCTGCACGGCTGGCTGCCGCCCGCACGAGCGGCGTGCCTGCGGTCGGGTGCGGAGATGGCCAGGCGGTTCGCCCGGTTCCCCGGCGCGGTGCACCGGTCGGCGGTGCTGGGGATGCAGTGCCAGTTCGACCTGAAGCTGGTCGCGCCCCGGCTCCCGCCGTTCGACGTGCCCGCCGGTCACGACGAGAGTTCCTACCTGCGCGAGCTGACCTACGCGGGCGCGGCGCGGCGGTACCGGTCGGTCGGCGAGAACCCCCGGGCCTACGAGCAGCTCGCGCACGAGCTGGGGGTGATCGAACGGCTGGGGTTCCCCGGCTACTTCCTGGTGGTGCACGACATCGTGGACTTCTGCCGGCGCAACGGGATCCTGTGCCAGGGCCGGGGTTCGGCGGCGAACTCGGCGGTCTGCTACGCGCTGGGCATCACCAACGTCGACGCGGTGCGGTTCGACCTGCTCTTCGAGCGGTTCCTCGCGCCCGCGCGGGACGGGCCGCCGGACATCGACTTGGACATCGAGTCGGACCGGCGCGAGGAGGCGATCCAGTACGTCTACCGCAAGTACGGCCGCCGGCACGCCGCGCAGGTGGCGAACGTGATCGGCTACCGGGGTCGGTCGGCGGTCCGGGACGTGGCGCGGGCGCTCGGGCACTCGGTGGGGCAGCAGGACGCGTGGAGCCGGCAGATCGACCGGTGGGGGCCGCTGCGGTCCACTGTGGAGGATCACGAGATACCGAAACCGGTGCTGGAGCTGGCCGCCGAACTGGAGAACTTCCCGCGCCACCTGGGGATCCACTCCGGCGGCATGGTGATCTGCGACCGGCCGGTCAGCGAGGTGTGCCCGGTGGAGAAGGGTCGGATGGTCGACCGGACCGTGCTCCAGTGGGACAAGGACGACTGCGCGGCGATCGGGCTGGTCAAGTTCGACCTGCTCGGGCTCGGCATGCTGTCGGCGTTGCACTACGCGATCGACCTGGTGCGCGAGCACCACGGCGTCGAGGTCGACATGGGCGCGCTGGACCTGGACGACCAGGCCGTCTACGCGATGTTGCAGAAGGCCGACTCGGTGGGCGTGTTCCAGGTGGAGAGCCGGGCGCAGATGGCGACGCTGCCCCGGCTGAAGCCGCGCACGTTCTACGACCTGGTGGTGGAGGTCGCGCTGATCCGACCCGGCCCGATCCAGGGCGGGTCGGTGCACCCGTACATCAGGCGCCGCAACGGGAAGGAGACGTGGGAGCACGACCACCCGTTGCTGGAGAACGCGCTGGACAAGACGTTGGGCGTGCCGCTGTTCCAGGAGCAGCTGATGCAGATCGCGGTGGACGTGGCCGACTTCAGCCCCGCCGAGGCCGACGAGCTGCGGCGCGCCATGGGCGCCAAGCGGTCGACGCACCGGATGGAACGGCTGCGCGACCGGTTCGCCGAGGGCGCCGCGGCCAACGGGTTGTCGGCCGAGCTGTCCGGGCGGATCTACGCGAAGTTGTTGGCGTTCGCCAACTTCGGCTTCCCGGAGAGCCACGCGCTGTCGTTCGCGCACCTGGTGTTCGTCAGCGCGTGGTTCAAGCTGTACTACCCGGCGGCGTTCTGCGCGGCGTTGCTGCGGGCGCAGCCGATGGGGTTCTACTCGCCGCAGTCGCTGGTCGCGGACGCGCGCCGGCACGGCGTCCGGGTGCTCGGGCCGGACGTGAACGCGTCACTGCCGCACGCCGTCCTGGAGTCGGTGGACGGCGCGGCGGCGGTGCGGATCGGGTTGGCCGGTATCCGGACCATCGGCGAGAAGGACGCGGAAAGCATTGCCGCGCAACGACCTTTCACCGACCTGGCGGATTTCGGGGCCCGCGTGCGACTGACCGCCGCGCAGGTCGAGGCGTTGGCGACGGCCGGTGCGTTCGGCTGCTTCGGCGTCGACCGGCGCGGCGCGCTGTGGGCGGCGGGCGCGGTGGCCCGGATCCGGCCGGACCGGTTGCCCGGCACCGAGAGCGGCGTGGACGCGCCCGCGTTGCCCGGCATGGACGAGGTGGAGGTGGCGGTCGCGGACGTGTGGGCGATGGGGTTGTCGCCGGACAGCTTCCCCACCCAGTTCGTCCGGGAGCGGCTGACCTCGCTCGGCGCGCTGGCGACGGCCGCGCTGGCGTCCGTGCCGAACGGGACCAGGGTGCTGATCGGCGGCGCGGTGACCCACCGGCAGCGGCCGGCGACCGCGGGCGGCGTCACGTTCCTCAACATCGAGGACGAGACCGGCATGGTGAACGTCGTGTGCTCCCAGGGGTTGTGGGCCCGCTACCGCCGGGTGGCCCGGTCCAGCCCGGCGCTGCTGGTGCGCGGGGTGGTGGAGTCGGCCGAGGGCGTGGTCAGCCTGCGCGCCGAACGACTCCAGCACCTCGACCTGCGCATCCCGTCACGGTCGCGGGACTTCCGCTGAGTACGTCGAGAACACCACCCCGCTGTCGAACGCCTTGGTGTGCTGGAGCTTGAAGTACTCCGGCCGGGCGGAGCCCGCGAACAGCGGGATGCCGGTGCCGCGGACGACCGGGTGCACCTTCAGTCGCAATTCGTCGATCCCGGGCAGCAGCGAGGATGCCAGCGTCCCGCCGCCGCACAACCAGATGTCCTTGCCCTCCGACGCTTTCAGCTCGCGAACGCGGCCGAGGACGTCATCCGCGATCACCTCGACGTCGTCCGGGACCTCGAGCGGACCCGACGTGACCACGTACTGGTCGAGGTGCGCGTACGGGCTCGGCAGCCCGCCGGGCACCTGGTAGGTCGCCCGACCCATCAGCACCGCGCCGAACTGCCGGTTCGGCACGCCGTCCAGCCCGAGGTGGGCGCGTGCCGCGGTCGGCAGGGCGTCCGGGTACTCGGCCGCCTGCCACGCCATGTGGTCGCCCTCGAACAGGAAGAAGTCGAACCCGCCGTCCTCGTCGGCGATGAAACCGTCCAGCGTGACGGCGACGTAGTACACGAGCTTGCGCATGCAGCCTCCTCGGAAGAACCACGGTGACTGTAGTACTATGTCCGTAGTGGTTGTCAAGGGAGGTTCTGGTGGTCCGGAACGTGGAGCGGCGCACCGCCCTGGTGGACGCGGCGATCGAGGTGTTGGCGAGGGACGGCGCGCGCGGGTTGACCTTCCGCGCCGTCGACCAGGAGGCGGGCGTGCCCGGCGGCACCGCGTCCAACTACTTCCCGAGCCGGGACGACCTGCTGCACCAGGCGGGCGAGCACGTGCACGTCCGGTTGACGCCGAACCCGGACGTGGTGGCGCAAACGCTTGCGGCACCCCGGGACAAAACCCTCGTCCGCCGCTTCATGCACGAGTTGCTGGACCGGGTGCGGCACGACCGCACCGGCTACCTCGCGCTGCTCGAACTGCGCCTGGAGGCCACCCGGCGGCCCGGGTTGCGCGCGACGCTGACCCGGATGATCACCGCGAACGTCGAGGCGAACGTCGCGTTCCACCTCGACGCGGGCCTGCCGGGCGACAGGACCGACGTCGTGCTGCTGTACCTGGGCATGACGGGTCTGCTGGTCGAACACCTGACCCTGCCCGACGTGCTGCCGGACCTGGACGCGCTGGTCGACGCGCTGGTCGACCGACTGCCTACCGGCTGAACGGGCCGCCGATGATCGTCATCGCCACCACGATCACCGAGAAGCCGAGACCCGAGTAGAGCAGGGCGTCGATCCCGCGACCGCGGATCGCGATCAGGCCCGCCTGCTCGTCGGTGACGAGCATCCGCAGCAGTGCCGCGATCAGCAGCGCGATGCCGATCAGCACCGCGCCCTGCCGCCAGTGGTACTGCGCGATCCGCAGCACGCCCAACCCGACGACGGCCAGCACCAGCGCGAACGGCAGGTGCTGACCCGCCGCGGACCGCCAGCGCTGTTCCGGCATGAGCTCCACCGTCACTGCCTCTCGGCTGCCTCGACCGTGTTGGTCAGCAGCATCGCGATGGTCATCGGACCCGCGCCGCCCGGGATCGGGGCCAGGAAGCCCGCCACCTCCGCCACGTCGGGGTGCACGTCGCCGACCAGGCCGGCCTCGGTGCGGGTGATGCCGACGTCGACCACCGCCGCGCCCGGCTTGACCATGTCCGCGGTGATCAGACCCGGGCTGCCCGCGCCCGCGATCACGATGTCGGCCCGGCGCACCTCGGCGGCCAGGTCCTTGGTGCCGGTGTGGGTCAGGGTGACCGTCGCGTTCTCCGACCGGCGGGTCAGCAGCAGCCCGATCGGGCGGCCGACCGTGACACCGCGGCCGACGACCGTGACGTTCGCGCCGGCCAGCGGCACGTCGTAGCGGCGCAGCAGCTCGATCACCCCGCGCGGGGTGGCGGGCAGCGCGGCCTGTTCGCCGAGCACCAGCTTGCCCAGGTTGACCGGGTGCAGGCCGTCGCCGTCCTTGCGCGGGTCGATGCGCTCGAGGATCGCGTTCGCGTCCAGGTGCTTGGGCAGCGGCAGTTGCACGATGTACGCGGTGCAGGCCGGGTCCGCGTTCAGCTCGTCGATGACGGCTTCGAGCTGCTCCTGCGTCGTCTCGGCGGGCAGGTCGCGGCGGATCGAGGTGATGCCGACCTTCGCGCACGCCGTGTGCTTGCCCTTGACGTACGAGTGCGAGCCCGGGTCGTCGCCGACCAGGACGGTCGCGAGGCCCGGTGTCACACCCCGCTCCACGAGCGCGGCGACCCGCTCCCGCAGGTCCTCGAAGATCGCGTCGCGGGTGGCCCTGCCGTTGAGGATCGTCGCCGTCACGTGCCCCATTCTCGCATCACCGCCGGCCGGGCAGCGCGGCGACCACCACCGCGACCAGCGTCAGCGCGGTGCCGGCGAGGGTGGCGACCGAGAGGTGACCACCCGCCACGTCGACCGCCACGGCGCCCACGAGCTGACCCGACACCTGGCACAACCCGACCAGCAGCACCCCGATCCGGCGCACCGCGAGCACCGCCGTGCCGATGGCCACCACGCCCAGCACGCCACCGACGTAGAACAGCGGCCGACCCCACGCGGCGTCCGGCAGCCCGCGCACCGCCAACTCCACCGCGCACACCGCGGCCAGCACCGTCGTGCCGACGACGAAGTTGACCGTCGTGGTCACCGCGGCGCTCCGCGAGGCTTCCCGGACCAGCCCGTTCACCGCGGCCTGCCACCCGACCACCGCGCCCGCGAGCGCCGGCAGCACCGCGGGCCACAGCGCCGTCGGCCGGTCGAGGTCGTCCGACACCGCCACCACCACGGCCACCACCGCGAGCGCCGCGCCGACCAGCCGCGGCGCGGTGAACGCCTGCCGCGCCGCCGACCCGACCCCGACCCGGTCCACCACCAGACTCCCGACGACCTGCCCCGCGACCACCGCCACGGTGAACACCGCGACACCGAGCACCGCGATCGTCAACCCCTGCGTGGCCACGAAGAACGCGCCGCACGACCCGCCGACGCACTGCCACCACCGGATCCGCCGCTCGCGCAACGCCACCCGCAGCCGGCCGAAGCCCTCGCGCCCGGCGCGCGTCGGCACGACGACGGCCAGCAGCACCACCAGTCCGCAGAGGAACGACACCAGCGCGGCCAGGAACCCGTCTTGGTAAACCCGCCCCAACTCGCCGTTGGCCCAGCCCTCCAACGCCAGCGCGACCCCGCCGACGACCGCGGCGACCACACCGGACACCCGCGCGTCCGTCCTACCGCCCGGCCGCGCCTCGACCTCGACCACCGACGCCCCCTCACCGTTGTTCCACCACGAGCGGTCACACCACCGCGGCGGGCTCCGACCGGCGGACCCGGCTCGCCAGCACCGCGCCCACCAGCGCGACCACGCCGCTCGCGCCCGCGGTCGCCGCCGGGCCGAGGTGGTCGAGCAGCCAGCCCGCGAACGGCAGGTACAGCGCCGGCCCGGCCGTGGTGAACGTGCCCATCCAGCCGAACGCCTCGGCCTTGCGGCCCTCCGGCGCCAGTTCGCTGATCCGCGTGTTGTTGGCCGCGATCGCGGGCGCGATGGCCAACCCGCCGACGCCGAGCACCGCCGCCACCACCCACCCCGGCGCGCCGCCCACCGGCGGCAGCACGGGCACCAGCGCCACGAAACCCAGTGCCAGCAACACCATCCGCCGCGGGAAGCGCGGCGCGCCGGCGAACCCGCCCACCACCAGACCGCCGACCACCGAGCCGACACCCCACACCGCCGTCAGCACGGCCGCCGCCGCCGGACTGCCGGCCGCCCGCGCCCACGCGATGATCACCAGGTCGACCGCCACCAGCGCCGCCACCACGCACCCGGCCGTCGCGAACGACAGCAGCAGCGACCCGTCCGACACCAGCGTCCGGCCGCCGGTCCGCTCACCCGGCACCGGCCGGTCGAGCCCGGCCCGGCGCAGCGCGGCCAGGAAGCCCAGCGCGCCCAGCACCGCCGACGCGCCGCACAGCCACAGCGCCACCTGCGCGTTCGCCACCGCCACGACCACCGCCGCGAGGGAGGGGCCCACCACGTACATGACCTCCTGCATCGAGGCCTCCACCGTGTACACCGCGTGCTGCGCCGCGCCGGTGGCCAACCGCGGGTAGGACGCCCGGCTCAGCGCCGTCACCGGCGGCGTCGACACGCCCGTGAAGAAGCCCACCAGCACCGCGACCGGCCACCAGCCGTGCGGCACCACCGAGGGCAGCAACCCGAGCAGACCCACGCCCGCCGCGTACGAGGCGGACGTGACCAGCAGCAGCCTGCTCGCCGGGCTCCGGTCCGCGGCCCGGCCGCGCAACGGGCTCGCCACGCCCATGCCCAGCGTGATCGCGCCGCCCACGACACCCGCCGACACGTACGACCCCGTCCACCCGACCACCAGGAACGACACCGCGAGCGGCGTGGCGGGCAGGTGCGCGCGCCCGATCAGGGACCACAGCAGCGTCGACGGGAGGTGGGGGATGCCCGCGAGTTCGCGGTAGGGCCGGAGCACGAGGTCCACTCTGCACCGGACCACCGACAATTCACGTCCGACGTCGGCGGGAACCTGCGGGCCTCCGTTAGCGTCAGCACTCCACGAGAAGGAATAGCGAGGGGACAGCTGTGACCGATCCGAGTGGCCGCAGGGCCGAGCTGGAGGCGCGCAACGCCGCCATGCGCGAGCAGGTCGACTCCCTCCTCGGCGAGTTGCAGGCGAAGACCGCCGAGCTGCGCGAGACCCAGGCCAGGGCGTTGGCGATCACCGCGAGCGCGGTCTCGCCGGACGGCACGGTGAAGGCGTCGGTCGACTCGACGGGCGCGCTCACGTCGCTGGAGTTCGCGCCCGGCGCGTACGACCGCCACCCCACCCCGGACAAGCTCGCCCGGCTCGCCGTCGAGACGGTGCTGCGTGCCGTCGCGAAGGCGCGGACCGAGCTGAACGAGGTGCTGGCCCCCGCGCAGGAGGGCGGCTCGATCGACCTGTCGGAGATGCTGCCCGGCATGCCCTCGCTGGCCGACCTCATCCCCAAGCCGCCCGCCGTGCCGGATCCCGCGGCCGCCGGGCCGCGCCGCGCGCCGGCCCGTGACGACGACGAAGAGGGCGGCAGCTTCATGGACAGGAGTGGCTGGTGACCGGATTCCAGGCGGACGTTCCCGGCCTGCGCCGGGGTGGTGCGCAGTTCAGCGCCGCGGGCGATTCGCTCGACGGCGTCTTCCAGGCGTTGAACTCCGCGTTGGCCGCAGAGGGGCAGTGCTGGGGCGGTGACGAGTCGGGTAAGGCCTTCGCCAAGGAGTACGTGCCGAACTCGCAGGCGACCTTGCAGGCGTTCCAGAGCCTCGCCGAGGCGCTGGAGGCCATCCGCGGCGGCGTCGACCAGACCGCGGACGCGTACGAGGGTTCCGACCAGGGCAACGCGTCCGGCATTTCCCGGACTTACTGAGGGGCATTGCGGTGGGCATCGAGATCCCGAGCGAGGTCACCTGGCTCTTCCCGATCGTGGTCGGGCAGAGCTGGCCGGAGGGCGACGAGACTGCGCTGAGGCGCATGGCCGACGCCTACCGCACCGCCGCGCAGGGCGTGAAGTCCGTGATCGACGAGGCGAACGGCGCCGCGTCCACGGTGATGAGCAGCCAGACCGGCGAGGCGGTGCTGCGCTTCGAGGAGTACTGGAAGAAGTTCGCCGACGGGGACGAGTCGTACCTGCCGAAGCTCCAGAAGATCTGCGAGCAGTTGGCGGAGAGCTGCGACAACACCGCGTTGGAGGTGGAGTACACCAAGTTGTCGATCATCGCCTCGCTGATCGCGCTGGCGATCGAGATCGCGGCGCTGATCGCGGCGGCGTTCGGCACGTTCGGCGCGTCGACGGCGGGCATCCCCATCGCGCAGCAGGCCACCAGGTTGGTCGTGCAGTTCACCTTCCGGCAGTTGATCATCGCGATCCTCAAGGAGGTCGCGATCTCGGTCGGCATCGACGCGGCCATCCAGGGCATCCAGATGATCCGCGGCGACCGGAAGAACTGGGACTGGGGCAAAACCGGCCAGGCGGCCGTGTCGGGCGCGGTGTCCGGCCTGGTCGGCGGCGTGTCGGGCGGGCTCAAGTTCCAGGGCGGTGGTCTGGCGGGCCAGGTCGCCGTCGGCGCCACGCGCGGCGCGGTGGAGGGCGCGGTCTCGACCGTCGGCACGGCCGCGGTGCTGGGTCAGGACATCAGCGCCAAGGACGTGCTGTTGGGCGCCACCTCGGGCGCCGTGTCGGGCGGCATCGGCGGCGCGAAGGAAGGCCTGACCGTCGAGGCGCCCCACATCACCCCGGGCGGCCCCGACGGCGGCCCGCCCACCATCGACCCGTCGGCCACCCCGCCGCCCGGAGGCCACCCGGCCGGCCCGCCCTCGGGCGCGCCGGGCTCCCCGACGTCCCCGGGCGCGCCGGGCTCCGGAGCCCCGACCGGAGGCCCCTCCCCGTCGACCGCGCCGGGCAACGGCTCGTCCCCGAACGGCTCGTCCCCGAGCGGCCCGACGGTCAACCGCGAGGGCCTGAACCTCCCCCGGGGCGCCGACTCCACCACCGCGTCCTCGGTGGCCGCACCCCCGGCACCCACCCACACCGCCACCGCGCCGCCCACGATCGGCGGCAGCCCAGACCACGGCGCGACCGGCGGCCCGACCTCGTCGCCGTCGGGCTACACGAGCGCACCCCCGACCCCGAGGCCGGGCGGAGCGACCGTGCCCACCAGCCCCGGCACCCAGGGCGGCGGCTCGACCATCGGCAACAGGCTCGGCAGCCCCGGCACCGGCAGCACCGGCAGCACCGCACCAGGCGGCGCGGGCAGCACCAGCCGCCCCCCGACGGGCTACACCGGCGGCAGCAGCCCCACCCCCGGCGGCACCCACACCCCGACCGGCTCCACCCCGGGCGGCACCCACACGCCGACCGCGGGCACCACCCCGGGCGGCGCCACCGGCACGCCGGGCACCAGCCGCCCCCCGACCGCAGGCTTCCCACCCGCGACCGGCTCCACGCCGCACGCCACCCCCGGCGCGCCGAGCACCGTCCCGCACGGCACCCCCGGCAGCACCGCACCGCACACCGGCACCCCCGGCTCCGCCGGACCGGGCGCCCACAGCGGTACCCCGGGCACGACGCCCCACGGCACGCCCGGCACCGGCACCCACGGCAGCCCCGGCACCACGCCCGGCGGCGCGCACGCCGGCACCCCGACCGGCACCCACGGCACCAGCCCAGGCGGAGCGCCGCACACGACGCCCGGCACGTCCGCACCCGGCACCGGCCAGCACCACGCGGGCTCGCCCGGCACGGCACCCCACGGCACCACCCCGGGCAGCACCCACGGCGGCCCGTCCGGCACCGCGAACGGCGCGCCACACACGGCCCCCGGCACGTCCCACCCGGGCTCGCACGGCACCCCGGACGGCGCCGGACACGGCACGCCCGGCGGCACCCCCGGCGCCGGCGCACACAGCTCTACGCCCGGCGGCAGCACCGGCTCGCACAGCGCGACGCCCGACACGCACGGCTCCACGCCCGGCGCCGGCACCCACGGCTCGACGCCCGGCACCGGCACCGGCTCGCACGGCACCTCGCCTGACGCGCACGGCTCGACGCCCGGCACCTCGCCCGACTCGCGGACCTCGCACGGCTCGACGCCGGGTGCCTCGCCCGACTCGCACAGCACGACGCCCGGCACCTCGCCCGCCGAGCGCGGCGGCACGCCCGGTGGCACGCCGGGCTCCGCGAACGGCTCGGCGACCGGCTCCGCGAACGGGGTCGGCACCGGTGGCGTTCCCGGCTCGCATTCGGGCACGCCCGGGTCGGCCGCGTCGACGCCCGGTGGGTCGTCGCACGGCAGCACCCCGAGTGCCACTCCCGGTGCGGTGCCTCACGGCACGCCTGG
This sequence comes from Actinosynnema sp. NPDC020468, assembly GCF_040642015.1. NCBI lineage: Bacteria > Bacillati > Actinomycetota > Actinomycetes > Pseudonocardiales > Pseudonocardiaceae > Actinosynnema > Actinosynnema sp. NPDC020468. Next base: position 139,133 of record NZ_JBFAEO010000004.1, on the reverse strand, counting down.
TGGCGGTTCCGTTACCGGCGCCGGCACGCACGGGGTCACTCCCGGCGGCGGTTCGGTGCCCTCCGGGCCGGTGCAGGGTGGTCCGGTTCCGGGTGGGCACTCGTCCGCCGTCGAGCACGCTCCCGCGGCGCACGCGACCGGTCATGATCCAGCGGCAACTCCTCCCTCGGCGGGTTCGCCGGGTGGTGGGGCCGCACCCGGGTCGGGTGCGGCGGGGCCGATGGGCGGTGGCGGTTTCGCGCCTCCGCCCGCCGGTGGTGCGGGTGGTGGAGTCGGCGGGGGCGGCGGCGGTCGGGGTCCGACGGCGCCCACGGCGAGCGGGTACTTCTCGCCCGAAGAGCACTCGGGCGGGAACGTCCGGGGCACGGACGCGGTGACCGCCAGCTCGGTCACCGGCATGCCGGTCCAGGACTTCGCCCCGGCGCCCCAACACCCCACTACTTCTTCCATGCCGGAACAGCGGTCTCCGGTTGCTCCCCCATCGGGTGGTTTCGGCCCGCAGCCCGGATTCGGCCCCCAACCGGGTGGCTTCGGCCCGCAGTCGGGCGCGCCGCACCAGCAGCCCGGCCCGCCGACCGCGCGCCCGGACGCCGGCACCGCACCCCGCACGACCGAACCGCCCCGCACGCCACAGGCCGGCGCGCCGACCACGACCCGGCCGGACGCCCCGGCCACGCGCGGCTCGGACACGACGTCCCGCCCGGACAACCCGGCCTGGCGCAGCCCGGAGTCGACCGGCCGCACCGAGGGCTCGACGCCCCGCGGCCCCGAGTCCGGCCCGCGCACCGACACCACTCCGCGTACGAATGACCCCCGGACGGGTGTCACTGAGCCGGGGAAGGGTCGCCCGATCGAGGGGACCCGCCCGGACGGTCCGACGCACGCCGCCGACCCGAGGGCCGGAACTCCGGGTTCGCGGACGGACGGCCCGACGCACGCGGCCGAGCCGAGGGCCGAGGTGCCCGGCTCGCGCACCGACGGTCCGGCGCACTCCACCGAGCCGAGGGCTGAAGTGCCCGGTTCGCGGAACGCCGACCCGACCCACGCGGCCGACCCGAGGACCGAGGTGCCCGGTTCGCGCACCGATGCCCCCTCCCACGCGGCCGACGTGCCGGGTTCGCGGACCGCGCCGGGTTCGGAAGGGCCGGCGTCGCGGGGTTCCGAGACTCGGGCCGACGGTCCGGCGCACGCTGCCGAACCCCGCGCCGAGGTGCCCGGCTCGCGCACCGAACCGCGCCCGGACGGCCCTGCGCACGCGGCCGAGACCAGGCCCGGAGCGCCCGCCGACGGCCCGGTGGCCCGGGGCGGCGAGTCGCCGAACGACGGACCCGCCTCGCGCGGGACCGAGCACACCGGTGCGCCCGAGTCCGGCGGTGCGAACGGCGATACGAACAGCCACCCGACGGGCGATCCGGCCGGCGACACGACGAGCACGCCTGCGGGCGATCACGTCGCGGACCCGACCGCCGGCACGCCGGGCGACGAGCACTCGCCGGTCGCGTCGCACGAGTGGCCCGCCGACGTCGACCCGACGACCACCACCCCGGACCCGGGCACGACGGCCACGCCCGACCCGACCGGCACCACGACCGGCACCACGACAGGCACCGACCCGGGCGCGACCACCGACCCCGGCGCCCTCCCGCACAAGAACGCCTGGGGGAACCCCGCCGGCGTGGTGCCCGGGTTCTCGCACGACGGCCCCTACCACTCGGCGCACGACTCCACCGGCCCCACGGACCGCGAGGTCGGCACCTACGACCAGCGCGCCGCCGCCATCATCGAGCCGACCTACCAGCCCTACGGCCCGCACGGCAGCTACGACCCGTTCATCCAGGCCCACTCGAACCCCGACGGCAGCATCGCCTGGCCGCCGAACCAGGGCGCGGGCGGCCCGCGGGTGGTCGTGGAACTGCCCGCCGGCACCGTCCTCGACCGGTTCGGCAGCCCCCAGGGCGACTTCATGTCCCCGTTGCGCCCCGACGGCCAGGCCTACGGCTACGGCGAGCGGGCGATCATGCCCGACTCCATGGGCAAGGGCTACCACGTCTACGTGCTCGACCGGCCGATGCTGGTCGAGCTGGCCCCGGTCGCGTCCGCGTTCGACCAGAACGGCGGCGCGCGGCAGCTCCAGCCCGTCGACCTGCCCGAGCTGCGCGACACCAAGGGCAAGATCAACGTCGAGCACCTGGCCGAGCTGGGCGTCCTGCACGAGGTGGACGTCCCGCCGGCCGACGGCAAGGTGCTCCCGCCCGACTTCGGCACCTTCGACGAGCACGGCGACGTGCGCACGCCGGACGTGGTCTCGGTCGACGACGCCCGCAACGGCGCGTTCGACGACTACACCCCGGCCACGAACGGCGCGTCGGACTTCACCCCGAACCCGGACCTCGGCCCGGTGGCGCACCAAGGCCCGGTCCCGCTCGGCGAGGTGTCGCAGCGCGTCGACCAGGCCATCCGCAACAGCCGCCCCACCGACGCGGGCGTGGCGCTGCACACCGAGCCGCGGCTCCAGGACCTCAGCTCGCGCATCCCGCAGAGCGACACCCACGCCGTCCTGGACGTGCACACCGACGGCGACGGCGTCCGGATCGGCGACACGCACTACACCCGCGCCGAACTGGTCGACCTGATCAACAACCACCCCGACCTGGCGAATCGCCCGATCGTGTTCGTCGGCTGCGACGCGGGCGTCGGCGGCGAGAACAGCCTGGCCGCGCACGTCGCCCGGGAGACCGGGCAGCAGGTCGTCGCGCCGGACAACCTGGCCTGGTCGGACCGCGACGGCAACGTCTACTCGAGCTCGCCCAGCGAGTCCGGTCCCGGCCCGAAGCTCCCGCCGGACGGCGGCTGGCACGCCTTCGACCCCGACGGCACGATCACCCCGACGGGTGAGAACGGCATGCCGCCCGGCCACGAGCCCAAGGGCGACCTGGCCACCACCGCCGACGACAGCGCCCACCGCGGTCACCAGGACCTGGAACCGCAGGTCCAGACCCACTGGGAGGCGCCGGAGACGCAGCACCGCGAAACCGTCCACCTGGGCGAGCACGACAGCCTGTTCGACGGCCGCGAGCTGCCCCGCGACACCACGATCGACGTGCGTGACCCGAACGGGCACGTGCGCACGATCGTGCACGTCGACGCGGACGGCAACGCGTTCGTGGACGCGCGGGCGACCAACGACCGGGACAACCCCGAGGTGCGCCACCCGCTGCCCAACGCCCAGTACCGGGTGGAGATCGGTCAGCGCAACGACGCCTTCGTCGGCAACGCGGACGGCACCCGGCAGACCCACACCGAAGAGATCAAGATCGGCAACCGCACGGTCGAGGTCGAACGCCGCACGATCGTGGAGCCCATCCCGGAGCCGGCCAACGGCCGCCAGGTCATCGGCCACGACCACCCGATGTCCCCGCGACCCGGTGAAGCCTTCGTGGCCCGCACCGACCTCCCGGCGGACACCCGGATGGAGGTCTACGACACGGAGGGCAACTACCGGGGCACGGTCCAGACCGACGGCACGGGCACTCCGAAGTGGATCGCCGCGCCGGACTTCTGGGGCACGAGCGACAACCCCGGCGGTCGCAACCCGGAAACCACCCACCCGATCGCGGGCGCCAACTACAACATCGACCGCGGTCCGCTGCACCAGGAGTTCAGCACCGACGCCAACGGCCACCCGCAGGACGCCGTGTCGCGCAACGAGCCCCAGGCCGCGACCCAGCGCACGGTGGACGACCTCAAGCAGGGTCAGCCGTTCAGCCGCCCCGACCAGGTGCACGACAGCAACACGGAGTACCTGGTCAGCGACGAGCACGGCCAGACCCGCGGCCGGTTCGTCACCGACGAGAACGGCCACGTGGTCTTCGAGGAGACCCACAGCGGCCAGCGCAGCCGGGTCAACGCCGAGATCACCCGGGCACCGGCGAACGCCCAGGTCACCTCGGACGGCTTCTACGGCCTGCCCAGGGGTCACGACGCCACCAGCACGTGGCCCGCGCCGACGCAGGGCGAGGTCCGGCTCGGCGTCGAGGTCAACCGGGTGGACGGCAGGAACGTCTACTCCGTCACGATCGACGGCGACACCGGCGGCTGGACCCCGGAGCAGCGCGCGGCGGTCGAGCGGGTCTACGGCAACTCCGACCCGTTCTCCGGCCGGGAGAACCTGCCGCCGAACACCCGGTTCGTGCTGGAGGACGTCAAGGGCCACGGCTACAGCACCATCCAGACGGGTGACAACGGCCAGGCCTCGCACGTCCACACGTTCCGCCCGTTCAGCCCGGACCTGAACAACCCGCTGCCCCACGCCACGCTGATCGCGGACAACGACATGTGGCGCGGCCGGACCGACGGCCAGGGCGAGACGGCCGCCACCACCGGTCGCCCGGACTTCAGCTCGGGCGGCGAGATCCGCCGGGACGGCGCGGCGCAGCTCGCGGTCGGCAACCACGGCGAGGTCGACTCGACCGGCAAGAAGCTCTCCGACGGCGGCCACCACGGCGGCAACGAGATGGGCTTCCCCGGCGAGGAGGCCAACCAGTCCAGCCAGCAGCGCGACCAGAACCAGGGCAACCGGCGACCCGCGTTCACCACGGACGAGACCTGGTACCGCATGGAGCGGGACCGCGCCGAGTTCGCGAGCCGGAACCTCGGTACCGTCGAGTCCGTCGACACGTTCGCGCTCCGCGATCCCGGCCAGCGCCACCCGCACACCTACCAGACCCGTTGGCGCGTGACCCAGCCGGACGGCACCACCGTGATCTACGTCAGGAGCTACCCCAATGAGCACAACGCAGCCCTCTGGCCAAGCGACTTCTGAGCAGCGGCACGCCGAGTTGCTCCAGCGCGTCGGGGGCCTGCTGCTGGACGCCGCGCCCGCCGACTTCCGGCGGATCGACGTCCTGGTGCGGTTGACGGTGCCGGTGCAGGACCTGGCGCTGACCGTGTACCTGCCCGACGGGAGCACCCCCGAGGTGGCGCCGCCGGACGGGCTGCTCGCCGCGTTCACCGAGCTGCGGCAGGTGGTCAACAAACCCGGTCGCGGCACCTGGTTCTCGGCGCGGTGCGTCGTGAACGCGCCCGCCCGGATCGACATCACCTACAACCTGGACCACGACCCGAGGTTCGTGCCGGACGTGCCGGCGTCGGTCTTCGCGCGTGACCTGGAAGTCTTCCCCCGCGACGAGGCGTACACACCCGACTGGCTGCGCGACAGGCTCGTCGAGGCGAGCAGCGAGGAGCAGAACGCATGACCGCGCCGGAGCCGGTGCTCACCATCGAGGACCAGAACGCGATCCTGGGCTCGGTGACGACGCTGCTGGTGCAGCGGCTGCCGGGCGACTGGGAGCAGCTGTGGGTCGACCTGCGGCTGCTCGGCAGCCACCTGGAGGTCGAGTCCAACGGCGTCACGATCTTCGGTCGGGCGTTCGCCTGGGACCTGCCCGACGAGGCGCTGCCGATCCTGCTCCAGCTGCGCGACGGCATGGCCACGTCGACCCGCGGCGCGTGGTACTCGATGAAGCTCCACCTGGTCCACCCGGACACCTACTCGGTGGAGTTCAACCGGGACCGCGAGCCGGACTGGACGAGCCCGCCCGAGCCGCGCCACCGCGACGAGGAGCTGGCGGCCTACCCGCGTCCGGCGGACCAGACGCCCGAGTGGCTGGCGCCCGCGCCCGCCGCCGAGCCGGTGGCGCAGGACGTGCCGCTGTACGACGCGCCGGTGTTCGACGGCACCGACCCGAACGGCCGGCCGACCTACGACCGGCCCGCCGTGCACCCGCAGGAGCGCGACGAGGTGCTGGCGTACCTGGAGGGCGCGCCGGTCGTGCTGGCCGCGCGCAGCTACGGGCCGGACCCGCTGGACCCGGACGCCACGCCCGCCGTGCCGCAGACCTTCCACACCGACGGTGTGTTCGTGTGGCAGGGCGGCGTGCCGTTCCAGCTGCGGACGCACGCGGTGCCGCCCGTCCCGCAGCTGGTCCAGCACATCCGGGACAACGGCTACGCGCTGCCCGCGGTCGACCCGGCCGCCGAGACCGCGGCGGCCGCGGTGGCGACCGGGCAGGCGCAGTCCGCGCCGTTGCCGCTCTACGAGCCGCGGGTGATCACCGACGCGGACCGGCGGGCGCTGGAGAAACTGCGCGAGCGGCTCGAGTACTACGGCGTCGGCGAGGACGAGTACGGCATCGTCGAGCCGAAGCGGGACGCGCTCGTGGTCGAGCCCGCGCCCGGTCGCGAGGGTTGGCAGGTGCAGTTCTGGGACGGCGACCGCGGCCCCACGGGTCACCCGACCGTGTTCACCAACGCGGCGGACGCGGCGAAGGTGCTGCTCGCGGACCTGCTGTGGCGCGACGACCTGGACCAGGTCCGGTCGGCCAACCGGGGCGCGACGCCGACCGCGGCGATCCCCGTGCAGCCGGTGTCGGACATCCAGCCGATGCCCGACGAGCCGCCGCTGTCGCTGTTCCGCGACCGCGAGCCGGTGGTGCTGGAGCCGGGCGCCGAGCTGGACCGGTTCGGGCCGGAGGAGGGCAACCTCGTCTACGCGGCCGGGACCATGTTCGGCAACCGGTCGTTGCCACCCGACTGGCTGAACCGCCGTTACCACGTGTACCGGGTCGCCAAGCCCGTTCCGGCGCTGAAGGGCGTCGCCGTCCCGTGGTTCGGACAGCCCGGGGGTGGCACGGGTTACTTCTTGGCCGAATCGGTGCGCGCGCTGCTCGCGAGCGGCAGTCTGGTCGAAGTGCCCGAGGTCACCACGGAACCGCCCGCGCCCAGGGTTTGACCTCGGTAGCGCCGACGGGTTCCTCCGTTCGGCGCATCGGGGGCCCGTGCGTGCACGGGGAGTCGCGGGGGAAGATGGTGCACGTGTCCGAGCCGAAGCCGTTGAACCCGACCGAGCAGGACGCGCTGGTCAAGCAGATCGGCTTGACGCTGATGCGCGCCGCGCCGGACGACTGGGCGCACGTCACCGCCGAGTACCGCGCGACAGGGCGGTACTCGGAGTTGTCCGCCGAGGTCCGCTCGTCCGACGGGTCGCTGCGCGCGTGGCACCCGCCCCAGGAGGTGGGCGGGCTGTTCGCGCGCCTGCGCACCGGGATGTACCGGGAGGGCCGCGGCAGCTGGTCCAACGCCCGCTACCAGCTCGACCACCCGTCCAGCTACAACCTCGACTTCGACCGCGCCGAGCCGTCGTGGCAGTCGCCACCGCCGCCGCAGGCGTACGTGGACGAGATGCGGATGTTCCCGCGCAACGAGGAGAACGTCCCCGACTGGCTGCGCCGCAGGCTCGCGTCCGCGCCGCGGTTCCGCACCACCCGGGTGTTCGACGGCGCGGGACCGGGCGGTCGGCCGTCGGTCAACCGGCCGCCGGTGCCCGAGCCCGACCGGGAGCTGCTGCTGGGCTACCTGGACCGCGCGCCGGTGGTGATCGCCGGGCGCGGGTTCGACGCGGACGTGCTGCACGACGACACGCCGTCGGTGGTGCCGGTCGCGTTCCAGACCGACGGCGTGTGGATCTGGCCCGCCGCGGTGGCCTACTACCTGCGCACCTACGGCGTGCCGCCGGAGGCGGAGCTGGTCGAGCGGGCGCGGTCGCAGGACTTCGTGCTGCCCGACGTGGCCGAGGAGGCCCGGGTCGCGGCCGCCTCGTCGTTGGGCGCGCCCGCCGCGCCGCGCGACACCCCGCTGCCGCGGCCGAACGTGGTCGTGGCGCCGATCGAGGTGCCGGGTGACGAGCGCCCGGCCGACGTGGGCGCGACGGTCGCCGCGCCGCTGCCGGTGCGGTCGGAGCCCGTACGGTCCGAGCAGCGGTCGGAGCCGGTCGAGGCCGAGCCGCCGGTGGGTCCCCCTCCCGTGAACGGTCCGCCCTACCGGGTGACGTTCGACGAGGACGGTCCGGTGATCGACGAGCGGTACCGGCGCGAGACGTACGTCGAAGGCATGAACCTGTTCGCTCCGGCGGAGTACGAGCGGGAGCGGGAGCTGAACGACACCCAGGCGTGGAGCCCGTTCGCCGACGACGAGGACGACGCCGTGCCCGAGGCGGTCGAGCCGGTCGCCGAGGACGGTCCGGACCTGGCCGAGCCCGCGGTGCCGGTGGTGGCGGCCGAGCCGGAGCCCGAGCCCGCGGCCGAGCCGCCGGCGGTGGAGCCGGAGCTGGACGACACGACGGAGTTCGAGGTCGACCGGGACCGGATGCGCGCCGAGACCGACTCGGAGCGCACCCAGTACGCGGAGCCGCCGTTCAACGGCACGCCGTACGTCGGGCAGCCGACCCAGCAGTACCCGGCGCCGCCGCCGCTGCGCGGGCTGGAGGAGGACGAGGAGCGCGAGCTGGCCGGTGCCCGCCGGGCGCTGGAGGACCTGGACGTGCCGGCCGAGGCGTACCGCTTCGGCGAGCCCGCCGAGCACACGTGGGTGCTGCGGCCCGACGGCGCGGACTGGGAGGTGGCGTGGCACGAGCAGGGCACGCACAACCCGGTGCGGTTCGAGCGCCTGGACGACGCGGCGGCCTACCTGATCGGCAAGCTCGTGCTGACCGGTCACCGCGAGCCGCGCCGCGCGGCGCCGGGGTTCCGCCCGTCGCCGCAGCCGGAGACGGGCACGCCCGACTACGCGGCCGACCCGGAGTTCGCGCGGTCGCCCGAGCACGCCCACCCCGAGCACGAGCACGAGCACGGACTCGCGGACCACGGTCTCGCCGAGCCCGAACCGGAGCAGTCGGAGCACGCCCAGGTCGAGCACGGCAGGTCCGAGCACGCGCTGCCCGAGCACGGTCGGTCGGAGCACGCCGGGTTCGAGCCCGCGCACGCGGCGGAGTCGGCGCACGCGGCCGAGCCGGAGCGGGTCGAGGTCGCCGACCAGGGTCGTTCCGCCGAGCAGGCCCGGGCGGACCACCTGGCCGACCGCACGTTCGGCGCGCCGGAACCCGCGCCGACCGCGTTCGGCGCGGAGCCGTTCGAGACGCCGGAGCACCAGTCGTTCGCGCCCGCCGAGCAGTTCGCCGCGCCCGAGCAGCAGACGCAGGCGTTCGGCGGCGGGGAACGGTTCGCCGCCCAGGAGCCGCAGTTCGCCGCGCCCGAGCAGGTGGACCGGGCCTTCGGGCACGAGCCGCCCGCCGAGCGCCCGTTCGGCCAGGAGGCACCGCCGGAACGCGTGTTCGGCCAGGAGAGCCGCCCGGAACGGCCGTTCGGCCAGGAAGCGCCGCCGGAACGCCCCTTCGGCCAGGAACCGCCGCCCGAGCGGGTGTTCGGCCAGGAGCCCGGCCACTCCTTCGCGGAGCCGACGCCGGACGTGCCGGAACGCCGTCCGGAGCAGGCGCCGGACCGCGGGTTCACCGCGCCGGACCGCGGGTTCGGCGAGCACCCCGGCCAGTTCGGCGCGCCGGTGCGGCCGGCGCAGGACCGTCCCGCACCGGGTGACCGGTTCGGCGCGGACCGCGGGTTCAACGGGCACGACCGCCAGTTCGGCGGCCCGGACCGCCCGGCCGAGCACCAGTTCACCGGCCAGGACCGGCCCGCGGACCCGCGTCCGTTCACCGGTCCGGGCGAGCACCAGGGTCGGGAGCCGTTCACGCCGCCGCAGTTCGGCGGGGCGAACCGGGCGTTCGGCGAGCACGAGGGCGCGCCGACCCAGTTCGGCGGGCGACCGCCGGAGCGCCCCGTCGAGCAGCGCGCGCCGGAGCAGCGGGGCGCCGACCAGCGCGGTGCCGACCAGCGCTCGCCCGAGCAGCGGCCGGTCGAGCAGCGCGGTGAGCGTGCCGCCGACCAGTCGGGCGGCGACAAGACGCCGCGGTCGTGGCCGATCAACCCGCTCGGCGGTGAGCCGCCGCTGACGTTGTTCCGGCACAAGAAGATGGTGGAACTGCCCGCCGGCATGGAGATCGACCGGTTCGGCGACGGTTCGGGCAACCTCGTCTACGCCGCCGGGACGCCGTTCCAGCAGCGCTCGCTGGTGCCGTCGTGGATCAACCGGCCGTACCGGGTGTACCGGTTGCGGCGGCAGGTCGAGGTGTTGACGGGCGTCGCGGTGCCGTGGTTCGAGCAGCCCGGCGGCGGTACGGCCTACCTGATGCCGAAGTCGATCGACGACATGCTCGCCGACGGCGTCCTGGTGGAGGTCGCAAACCAGGAGGCGCCGACGCACTGACGTCGGCCGGGCTGCGGGTCTACCCGACCCGCAGCCCGTGCGCGGCGGCGAACGCGACGGCGGTGTCCAGGTCGACCCGGGCCCCGGTGAGCGTGGCGGCGACGAGCGAGTTCGCGTCCAGCCGCGCGCCGCGCAGGTCCGCGCCGGTGAGGTTCGCCTCGCGCAGCCGGGCGCCGGTGAGGTCGGCGTCGCGCAGCGTGGCGTCCTTGAGGTTCGCGCCCTCCAGGTTGGCCTCGCGCAGCCGCGCGCCGGTCAGGTCGATCTTCGGCACCCGGGCGCCGGTCCAGCCGACGAGCGTGAGATCGGTCTCGGTGAGGTGGATCGGGCGCATCGAGCACTCCACGAACATCGAGCCGAGCAGGGTGCACGAGTCGAACGTCGCGCCGTTGAGCACGGCGCGGTCGAACTTGCACGAGCGGAACGCCGAAGCGCGGTGTTTCGAGTCGCCGAGGTCCGTGCGGTCGAACGTGCAGTCGGTGAAGGTGCAGTTCACGGTTTCCATCCCGCGCATGTCGGCCTCGGTGAAGTCGGCGCCCACGAACGCCTTGCCCTCCCACCGCTGCCCGAAGAGCACCGCGTCGGCGTAGTCCAGGTTGTCCACTGTCACACCTTGTCATCGTTCGCCAGTTGGTAACCTCCGACCTGCCGGACAACCCAGTCCGGTGCGCGGTCCCGGAGCAGAGACCGCCGCTGACAGGTCGTCAGCCTGCCTAGTGGTTGTTACCCGGTGACTGAAGCCCAGTTCGTCATTCGGGAAGGCTCATGACCCGCACGCCCGTGAACGTCACCGTCACCGGTGCGGCCGGCCAGATCGGCTACGCACTGCTGTTCCGCATCGCCTCCGGCCACCTGCTGGGCGCCGACGTCCCCGTCCGCCTGCGTCTGCTCGAGATCCCGCAGGCGGTCAAGGCCGCCGAGGGCACCGCGATGGAGCTGGACGACTGCGCTTTCCCGCTGTTGACCGGCATCGACATCACCGACGACGCGAAGACCGCGTTCGACGGCGTGAACGTGGCGCTGCTCGTCGGCGCCCGGCCGCGGACCAAGGGCATGGAGCGCGGCGACCTGCTGTCCGCCAACGGCGGCATCTTCAAGCCGCAGGGTGAGGCGATCAACGCGGGCGCGGCCGAGGACGTGCGCGTGCTGGTCGTCGGCAACCCGGCCAACACCAACGCGCTGATCGCGCAGTCGCACGCGCCGGACGTGCCGGCCGAGCGGTTCACCGCGATGACGCGGCTGGACCACAACCGGGCGCTGTCGCAGCTGGCGAAGAAGCTCGGCGTGACGGTGAACGAGATCAAGAAGCTGACCATCTGGGGCAACCACTCGGCCACCCAGTACCCGGACCTGTTCCACGCCGAGGTCGGCGGTCGCAACGCGGCCGAGGTCGTGAACGACCAGCAGTGGCTGGAGAACGACTTCATCCCGACCGTGGCGAAGCGCGGCGCGGCGATCATCGAGGCCCGCGGCGCCTCGTCGGCGGCGTCGGCGGCGAACGCGGCGATCGACCACATCCACGACTGGGTGAACGGCACCGCCGAGGGTGACTGGGTGTCGATGGCGATCCCGTCGGACGGCTCGTACGGCGTCCCGGAGGGCCTGATCTCCTCGTTCCCGGTGACGGTGACGGACGGCAAGTACAGTATCGTCCAGGGTCTGGAGATCGACGACTTCTCCCGCGCCCGCATCGACGCCTCGGTCGCCGAACTGACCGAGGAGCGCGACGCGGTCCAGGCCCTCGGCCTGATCTGACCCCAGCTGTTCCCACGTCCCCTTGTCGGATCGTTCAACAATCCGACAAGGGGACGTTCCTATTTGCCCACACCCCACGCCCGCGGTAAGCCGCCTGCCGCCCGCCGCCCGCCGCGTACGGTCAGCCGCCCGCCGTCGTCCGCCCTGACGCCTGTCGCCTGTCGCCTGTCGCCTGCGGTCAGCCGTCCCCTGTCGCCTCGTCACCCCCGTCGCCCGCCATCGCGTCCTGTCGCCCGCCGGCGGCCGGCAGCCATCGCGGGCAGTCGCCGGCAGGCAGTCGGCGACCTGCCGACGGGTGCACCCGCTCTCGCCATGGACCCATCCGAGCGCAGGCCTATCGCCTCTGCCCGAAGTCCTCCACGCGCGCCCTGTCGCCTCGCCCGCCTGTAAGGCCCACGCGCACCTGTGTCTTGCTGCCTGAGGCCCCCGCACTCCTACTGCCTCGCCTGCATCGAGCGCCCACGCGCATCTGCCGCCTTGCCCTCGCCTCAAGATCCCGCGCGCATCTGTCGCCTTGCCCCGCCTCGGGATCCCGCGCATCTGTCGCCTTGGTCCGCCCAAGTCCCGCGCGCATCTGGCGCGATGCCCGCCTCAAGGTCCGCGCGCACCTGCCGCTTGCCGGACCTCTTGTCCGCAGATCGCCCGGCCCATCTGCCCGAAGTCTGCCGGGCTGGCCGTCGCCCGTCGCCCGCCGGTGGCTACTGCCTGTCGCCCGCCGACGGCTGATTGGCGCTCCCCGCTCGCCGCCCAGTCCGCGTCAGCCTTCTGGTCCCCGCCCGCTGTTTGCTGCTCGAGTCAGTCCGCTGCTGCCCTGCCTCCTGCCTCCTGCCTCCTGCCTGCTGGTCGCCGTCGGGCTTCGGGGGCTTCGCGTGCTTGAGTGTTGAGTTGTTCAACGATGTGCGTGGGGGATTGTCGGATTGTGGTGTTGTGGGATTGTTGAACGATTCTAACGAGAGCGCGGGGCATGGCAGGGTGGGTGGCGTGACCAAGAACCAGTGGCCTGTTCCGGTTCCCGTGTTGCCTGTCGACGTCCATCCCGCGTTGAGCGCCACGGCGGTGGCGGCGGCGCGGGCTTATCAGGAGGCGCGGCAGTTGCACACGCGGCGCGAGTTGCGGGAGGAGGTGGGGCAGGGGGCGGACGGGACGCCGACGATGCGGGTCGACGCGATCGTCGAGGGGGCGATCGCCGAGGCGGCCAAGCGGGCCGGGGTCAACCTGTTGTCCGAGGAGGCCGGGTTTCTCGACCACGGGTCGGCCGTCACGTTGTGCGTCGATCCCGTCGACGGGTCCGCGAACGCGGCGCTCGGGGTGCCCCTGTCCTGCTTCGCGGGCGCCGTGGTGGTGGACGATCAGCCGGTCGAGGCGCTCACCGTCTGGTTCGACACCGGGCGGTCGTGGTGGGCGCGCGCCGGGCAGTCCACGCCGTTCCGGACGTCCGGGCGCACGACCCTCGCCGGCGCCTCGATCTGCCTCATGCGCCCCAAGCGCGGCACCGAGGAGGCCTGGGCTCGGGTGGCCGGGGTCGCCGACCGGATCCGGGTCCTGTGCACGTCCTGCCTGGAGACGATGCTGGTCGCGGAGGGGTCGGTCGACGCCTTCGCCGACGTCGGTTCCGACACGCACCGGCTGATGGACCTCATCGCCGCGCTCGTCACCGTCCCGGCGGCCGGCGGCGTGCTGCTCGACCTCCACGGCCGTCCGCTGACGTTCGACCTCGACCTGTCCCGCCGCTGGTCCGGCATCGCGGCGGCGACGCCCGAACTGGGTGACGAGTTGATCGCCACCGTTCTCGGCTAGGGGACAATTCCGCTCACGGCCGCACGCCCGACCGGAACCCGACCGGGCTCACGACCCGGCTTGCGCGGCGCGGTACCACTCGGCGGTCCGGGCGATCGCCTCGGCGTGCGGCGTCACGTCGAACGGCCCGAACGCCTTCAGGAACGCCGAGTGGTCCACCACCCACGGCTTGGCCCGCTGGTGCGCCAACTCGCCCATCCCGCGCAGCCGCTTGTCGACCAACGCACCCAGCGTCACGGTCACCGAAGGCAACCGCATCACCTTCCCGGGTCTCCCCAGCACGGTGCCCGCCAGCGCCGCGAACTCACGCACCGTCACCACGGGTGCGGCCGGTGTGTGCCACACCCCGCCGTTCGCCGCCGCCGAGTCGCCGAGCACGACCTGCGCCCGCGCCGTGTCGCCCAGGAACGCGAACGTCTGCGGCACGTCCACCGACGCGAACCACATCGCGCCACGCCCGGTCGCCATCGGCTTCAGCACCAGCTCACCCGGCAACGACCCGACCCCACCCGGCCCGTAGTAGTCGCTGGACCGCCCGATCGCGAACGGCACCCCCGCCTCCCGGATCCGCCGCCCCAACGCGCTCCGCAGCTTCTCCTTCGGCCCGACCGGCCGCTCCGGCATCGTCTCGACCAGCGGCGTCGACACGGGCCCGTAGGCGTACAGGTTGTCCGCGAACACCAGCTTCGCCCCGGCCTCCCGGGCCGCGAACACCGCGTTGTCCACCAACGTGGGCAGTGTTGTCACCCAGTCGGTGTAAGGCACGTTGGCGGCCAGGTGCACCACCGTCGCGCCCCGGACCGCGCGCACCGCGGCGTCCCGGTCGAGCAGGTCCGCCCGCACGTCCTCGGCGCCCTCGGGCACCCCGCCGGACCGCGTCACGCCCCGCACCTCGCGCCCGGCCTCGACCAACTGCCGGGTGATCTCCCGCCCGATTCCCCGCCCCGCGCCCAGCACCACGACCGTCACGACCGAACACCTCCGAAGTAACAAGCTCTCGCTGTGGTAACAACCTCTAACACAAGTTAGAGTTTGTCAAGGAGGTGCGGCGTTGACCACCAGGCGTGAGCGGTACCGCGAGGAAACCCGGGACGAGGCCAAGCGCATCGCCCTGGAGCAACTGGCCGAGCACGGCCTGGAAGGCGTGTCGGTGAACGCGATCGCCAAGCGCATGGGCGTGACGGGACCGGCGCTCTACCGCTACTTCAAGGGTCGCGACGACCTGCTGGACGCGCTGATCCGCGACGCGTGGAACGACCTCGGCCAGGCCATGGAGGACTGCGCGGACCGCGCCCGGTCGATGTCCGCGAAGGACCGCGTGCGCGAATTCGGCGAGGAGTTCCGCGCGTGGGCGCTGGCCCAGCCGCACCGGTACCTGCTGCTGTTCGGCACGCCGGTGCCCGGCTACCACGCGCCGGAGGACACCATCATGGCCGCGCACCGCACGACGAGCGCGTTCCTGGGCATGCTGGACGCGCCGGGTGGCACCACCGGGCAGGAGTCCACATTGGATCGTCAGCTGGTGGGGTGGGCGCGGTCGCGCGGCGAGGGCGACGTGGCCCCCGCCGTGCTCATGTCGGCCGTCCGGGCGTTCACCAGGCTGCACGGCGTGCTCAGCCTGGAGGTGTCCGGACAATTCGGGCCGATGGGGTTCGACCCGGCGCTGCTCTACCGCGCCGAGCTGGATTCCCTCATCGACGACTGACGAGGCAGGATCGGTCGCTCCGGGTGCTCGACGGCGCTGTCCGGGCCTGGGTAGACCAGCCCTTCGTGGCCGTCGAGGAAGCGGACCAGGTACGGCGGCGCACCTTCCGAGCCGCGCACCTCGAGGATTTCACCGATGTTCTCGGCGAGCCCCACGGTGCGGCTGTGGACGTGCAACCGGTCGCCTATAGCAGCGTGCATCTGCAACACCTCCGGTGCGTCCCAGCGTAGGACGCCTCCGAAGGTATCGACAGCCTGGCATTTCCGCTCATCGATCACCCACGGCCGGGCGTCAGCCGCACGCGTTCGACAGCGTGGACACGGTGTCCAGCTTGGCCTGCGTCCAGGTCGCGATCGACGCCGGGCTGAGGTCGTCCAGGGTCACCTTGGACATCTTGTCCGACACGCCCTGGATCGCGTCCCGCAGCGTGGTGTCGGCGGCCTTGTTCGCGAGCGCGTCCAGTTCCTCGGCCTTCTTCTTGGTCTCCTCGACCGCCTTGGCCGGGTCGGTCGCGTCCGGCGTGAAACCGGCGAGCTTCAACGCGTCGATGCACAGCGTCGCCTTGTCCGCGGCCTGGCCGACCTGGTTCGCGGTGTCCGACGCCTGCTGCACGGCCTCGCAGCCCGACACCGCCCCGACGAGACCCAGGGCCAAGACGATGGTGGCGACCGGACGACCTGCGCGCATGGCGACTCTCCTGGGGGATCGGGTGGTGTCTGTTTCGTCCGACTCTACCGACGCGCGTAAAGGCGCCGCACCACATCGTCGATCTCCGGTTCCCCGATCACCAGGTCGTGCACCTCGGCCCGGGCCGCAACGGCCGAGATCAGGGCCGCCGCGGTGGTTTCGGTGCGGCGGAACGTGAGGTGCTGCCGCAGCCCGCCCGCCTCGACCCGCGCGGCCACCACGCCGGGCAGGTCGTCCAGCGGTGCGGCCGGTTTCTCCAGGTCCACCACGAGCACCCGGTCCGGCGCGACCTCGTCGCGCAGGACGTCCAGCGGCCCGTCGGCGAGGACCGTGCCGCGGTCGATGACCACCAGTCGCGGGCACAGCCGCTCGATGTCGTCCAGGTCGTGCGTGGTGAGCAGCAACGTGGTGCCGCGCGCGGTGTTCAGCTCGGCGAGGAACTCGCGCAGGCGTTCCTTGGACTCCAGGTCCAGGCCGATGGTCGGCTCGTCCAGGACCAGCAGTTCCGGTCCGTGCAACAGGGACGCGGTGACCTCGCCGCGCATTCGTTGGCCCAGCGAGAGTTGCCGCACAGGGGTGTCCAGGAACGGCTCCAGGTCGAGGAGTCCGACGCACTCGGCGAGCCTGCGGGCGTGGTCGGCGGCGGGCACCCGGTAGATCGCGCGCAGCAGGTCGAAGCTGTCCCGCAGCGGCAGGTCCCACCAGAGTTGGCTGCGCTGGCCGAAGACGACGCCGATGCGGCGGGCCAGGTCCTTGCGCGCGCGGGACGGGTCGAGGCCGGACACCCGGACGTGGCCGGAGGTCGGCACCAGGATCCCGGTGAGCATCTTGATGGTGGTGGACTTGCCGGCGCCGTTCGGTCCGACGTAGCCGACGGCTTCGCCCGCCCGCACGTCGAAGCTGACGCCCTCGACCGCGGTGACGGTGTGCTTCTCGCGGCGGAACCGGCCGGTTTTCCTGGTGACGGTGAACTCGCGGCGCAGGTCGCGTACCTCGATCATGATCCGGTCCCCCGGTAGTGACGGACGGCGAACCGCCACACCAGGCCCGCCACGAGGGCGGCCGCGGCGGCGACGAGAGGGGAGATCCAGCCCAGGAAAGCGGGGCCGCCCAACGGGTCCGGGCGGTTCAGCAGGGCCAGGCTCGGGTAGTAGGCGACGAACGCGCCGGGGACGACGAACGCCATGAACCCGCGCAGCCAGGCGTCGTAGACGTTGACCGGGTAGGCGGTGAAGGCGTTGCTGCCGTAGGTGACCATGTTCGCCAGTTCGCGGCCCTCGATCAGCCAGAACGTGACGGAGCCCGCCGTCACCCAGACCGATCCGAAGATCACCGCGCCGGCCAGTGGCGCGACGACGGCGAGCGCGGCGGTCCACGGTGACCACGCGATGTCGTTGTGGGACAAGGCGTAGACCATCAGGCCGACGCCGGCGACGATGCGGCCCAGGCGGCGCAGGGCGATGTCGGAGGTCATGATCTGCGGGAGGGTGCCGAGCGGGCGCAGGAGCAGGACGTCGAACGTGCCGGTGCGGATGTGCCGGGAGAGGTTGTCCAGCTGGCCCGCGCAGAGGTCCGCGATCCCGAAACCCGTGCCGGCGATGGCGTAGATCAGGACGACCTCGTGGACGGAGAAGCCGCCGAGGGCGTCGACCTTGCCGAACAGCACCAGGATCAGGGCCAGTTCGACGAACTGGTTCAGCACCTGGCCCGCGATCTCCAGGGCGAACGAGCCGCGGTAGGCCATCTGCGAACGCACCCTGGCGCGGATGATCCTGGGGTAGACGCGGTCAGCCACCCTGCACCACGACCTTCCGGACGGCCCTGGTCAGGGTGAGGTGGCAGAGGGCGAGCAGTGCCGCGGCCCAGAACGCCTGGTGCGCCAGGGTTGTCCATTGTGGACCGTGCTCGAGGAAGACGTCGATGGGTGACTGGATCATGGAGGGAAAAGGTGTGCTCGCGAGTGCGGTCTGCGCCCAGGTCGGGAAGAAGGCGATCGGGACGCCCATGCCGCAGAGCAGGAGGCTGGTGACGTTGTAGCAGCTCACGATGCCGCGGTTGTCCAGGAGCCAGAAGGTGGAGGCGTTGAGCAGGAAGCGGATGCCGAAGCTGACCGTGTCGGCGAGGAGGAGGCTGAGTGCGAACAGGGGCCAGGTCGTGGGTTCGGGCCAGGGGAACGGGAAGAAGATCGCGCCGAACGCGACGGGTGGGGCGAGGCGGGCGAGGAGCGTGTAGCCGGCGCGACCGAGGTCCTCGGCGTAGAGCGCGAAGGTGAGGTGCCAGGGGCGGTAGAGGTCGACCACGACGTCACCGGACCTGATCCGCTCGGCGAGCGCGGTGTCGCCCCAGAGCAGGGTGAAGGCCATGATTCCCTGGCCGAGCCACACGTAGGCCCCGACGTCCGCCACGTCGTACCCGGCCACCACCCCTGCGCCGCCGACGGCCGTGCTGAGGATGGCGAACCTGAGCAGCCCGAACACGACGTTCGTGGCCAAGCCGGCGAACATCGCCTGTCGGTAGGTGGAGAAGCGCCGGAACCCGGCCAACGCGAGACGGCCGTAGGCGCGCACGTCTTCCAACCCTAGGCACCCCCACAACCACTTTTCGCCTAGCCGCTCACCCCGATCGTCCACTTGTAGAGTCGTTCAACAACCCCACAATCCTCACATCCTCGCCACCCGCACACCCTGCTGTAGAGGCTCACTTCGTCGCGCTCGACGGAGGGGGACCGCCGGCCGACACCGAAAGACCCGCACCCAACCTGCCTGGGGATCGCAAACCCCAGGCGCCACCGGACAACCGGGCCGCGCCGCCAAGCGCGCCCCCGACCGCAGCGCTTCCTCGCCGGCCCGCCGCCGCCCACGACTACCGCCGCCGCTGCTGGCCTGCCCGCCGCCGCCCACCGCTGCCCGCGACCGCGGCCGCCCGCCGCCTACCGCCGCCCGCCGCACTGTCGCCGCCGGACTGCCGTCGGTCGCCCAGTTGCCCAGCCGCCCAGCCGCCCGCCGCCTAGCCGTCAGCCGTCAGCCGTCAGCCGGACTCTTCGGCTGGCCGGCTGTTCGGCGCCCGCCCGTCGTGATCGCGGCCGGTTGTCGCCATCGCGGCTGCTGCCGGTGGTTTTGGTGGTGGTGTTGCCAATCGCGATCGCCACCTGTCTCGGTGCCGTTGCGTGCGTTTCTGCTGCCATCGCTGTCCGTCGCCGCGCTTCACTGCCGCGTTTCGCGGTTCGGGTGGCGATTCGTTTCGCGGTTGGTCTTCGTGGCGGTTGTGGGATTGTGGGATGACTCTACGAGAGGATTGAAGGATTGTTGAACGATTCTAAGGTTCTACCAGGGTGGGTCAGCGGGGGGCGGCTAGGACGCCGGTGAGGAGGCCGGGATAGAGAGCGTCCAGGTCGTCGCGTCTCAGGTGGCTGATCCGGGAGGTGCCTTTCGGGCGGACCCAGATGACGCCGGCTTCGCGGAGGGTGCGGACGTGGTGGGTCAGGGTCGAGGCGGTGATGCCCAGTTCCAGCAGGCCGCACGACATGCCCTCGGCGTGGGTCGCCAGTTCGCGGACGATGCGCAGGCGCACCGGGTCCGCCAGGGCGTGCAGCACGTCCGCGATCCGGATCTCGTCGCGGGCGGGGTGGGCCAGAACCGTCATAACGCCCATCCTACGAGATGCGTCGAAATTTGATGAGTCTCGTAGTACGGTACTCATCGAAACAGTACCCGACTGGGGGAATCGACATGTCTGCCCGCACCTACCTGCTGGCCGCCGGGGCGTTCGCCATCGGCACCAGTGGGTACATCGTGTCCGGCGTACTGCCCGCGGTGAGCGAGGAACTGCACGTCTCGCACGCCACGGCGGGCCAGTTGCTGACCGCGTTCGCCATCGCCTACGCGATCTCCTCCCCGCTGCTCGCCGCCGCCACCGGCCGGTGGGAGCGCCGCACGCTGCTCGTCACCGCCCTCGGCGTCTCCGCGCTCGGCAACGCACTGGCCGCACTCGCCCCCAACTACCCGCTGCTGCTCGCCGCCCGGGTGGTCAGCGCCCTCGGCGCGGCCGTCTACACCCCGGGCGCCACCCTCGTCGCGACCGTCCTCACCCCGCCGGAGCACCGCGGTCGCGCGGTCGCGCTGGTGTTCGGCGGGCTCACGTTCTCGCTGGTGTTCGGGGTGCCGGCGGGCAACCTGCTCGGCGGGCCGCTCGGCTACCAGGGCGTGTTCGCGCTGATCGCGGTCGTCACGGCGATCGCCGCGGTGGCCGTCCGGCTGTGGCTGCCGAGGGTCGACGCGCCGCCGGCCGTGGCACTGCGCGACCGGTTCGCGCCCGCCGCCGACAAGCGCGTGCTGATGGTCCTGGCGCTGACCGTGCTCGCGTGCCTGTCCGTGTTCGCGGTGTTCAACTTCATCGCGCCGCTGCTCGCCGAAACCGCGCACGCGTCCGGCGCGGTGATCAGCGCGCTGCTCGTCGCGTACGGCCTCGGCGGCGCCGTGGGCAACTGGGCGGCCGGCCGGCTGTCCGACCGGTACGACACGCGGAAGCTGCTGGTCGTGCTGTTCAGCGGGTTCACCGTGGTGCTCGCGACGTTGCCGCTGACCACCGTGACGCCGGTCAGCGCCGGGATCGCGCTGTTCGTGTGGGGCGCGTTGACGTGGTCGGCGAACCCGCCCATCCAGAGCTGGCTGATCGAACTGGCGCCGGCCAACAGCGGTCTGCTGCTGTCGCTGAACGCGTCCGCGATCTACCTGGGCGTCGGGCTGTCCGGCGTGTTCGGCGGGCTGGTGATCAGCTGGGTGGGTCTGCTGCCGTTGCCGCCGATCGCGGCGTTGTTGGCGGTCGTCGCCCTGGTGCTGCTGGTGTTCGCGCTCAAGCCGCAGGAGCCCGCTGGCGGTTCCTCGGACGACGGGCCTCAGGACGAGCCGAACGCGCTGGTCGTCGTCTCGCCGCCCTCGGCGGGCGCGGCCATGCAGTAGAAGAAGTTGCGGTCGCCCTCCGCGAAGCCGACGGCGGTGATCTCCCAGCCGGTGGTGTCCACGTTCGGTCGGGTGTTGGCCTTCATCGCCGCGGTGGTGCAGACGCCGACGACCTCGGTGGACGTGGCGAGGGCGTCGGCGTCGACCTTGGGCACCGGTCCGGACAGCCAGCCGCCCGCGAACGCCTCCCAGTAGTGCTCGGTGGCGCAGTCCGGTGCGCGCCGGGCGGTGGCCGCGGTGCCGCCGATGGTGGTGATGCCGTGGAAGCACGACGGTTCGGCCACGCAGTACGCCGGTCCGCACGCCTTGAGCCGCGGCGGTGGCAGGTCGTCGGCCGGCTGGTCGACCTGCCTGGTGGTGGACTGGCCGGCCGCCGTGTTCGTGCCCTTCTTCTTCTCCCGCAACACGAACCACCAGCCGCCGACCGCGGTGACGGCGACCAGCAGCACGACCGCGAGCACGATCGGCAGCGGGTTGCGCCTGCGGACCGGCTGCGAGGCGTACTGGGGTGGCGGGCCGGAGTGGTAGGGATTCGGCGGGGCGGAATAGTGACCCTGCTGGGGGACCTGCGGGGGCGCGGAATAGTGACCCTGCGGGGGGAACGGTCGGGACTGGGTGGGTGCCGGCAGCGCGTTCGGCACGGCCGGCGCGACGATCGGGGCGAGCGGTTGGGCCGGGGTCGGCAACGCCGCGACCCCGCTCAGCTCGTCGCGCAGCCGGGCGGCCGACGGGGTGCGGTGGGAGACCTCGGGTTGGAGGCCGCGCACCAGGACGGCGTGCAGCTCGGCGGGCACTCCCGCGACCGGCGGCACCGGTGACCGCAGCACCTCGCCGAGGTGGTCGAACGAGTCGATCGGCCACGGCACGGGGCGCGGCGGTTTGCCGGCGAGGAGGTCGTACAGGGTCGCGGCCAGCGCGTACACATCGGCGGCCGGGGTCGGCTGGGCCATCGCGAACGCCTCGGGCGGCGCGTAGGACGGGCTCAGCGCGTCCCGCGTCACGGTCGAGCTGCCCTCGGCGTCGAGCAGCGCGGCCAACCCGAAGTCCGCGAGCTTCGCCGTGCCGTACCGGTCGAGCAGGATGTTGCCGGGCTTGATGTCGCGGTGCAGCACCCCTTCCGCGTGCGCGGCGGCGAGGGCGTCCGCGAGCTGGACCCCGAGCTGCCGCACCCGTTCCGCGGGCAGCGGACCGTCGCGGCGGATGAGGTCGGCCAGCGAGCCGCCGGCGCACAGTTCCATCACCAGGTAGGGCGTGCCCGACGGGGTGAAGTCGGCGTCGTGCACCGACACGACGTGCGGGTGCCCGGACAACCGCGCCGCGGCGTGCGCCTCGCGCAGGAACCGCCGCCGGTCGCGCTCGGTCTGGAGCACGCGGTTGTCGATCTTGACGGCGACCTCGCGGTTGAGCTGGACCTGGCGCGCGCGGTAAACCGTCGCGAACCCGCCCTGCCCCAACGGCGTGAGATCGGTGAGCCCAGGCAAGTGCACGACGGCGACTCTAACCCGAACGGGTCACCTGCCGAGGTCAGGTCGGGGAGTGCCCGGCGCTACTTCTTGGCGGCGGCTTTCGCGGCCTTCTTGAACGCCCGGACCTCCTGCAACGTGCCTTCGTCCACGACGTCGGCGACACTGCGCCGGGACCCGTCCTCGCCGTACGCCCCGGCCGCCGCGCGCCACCCCTCGGGCTGCACGTCGAACTGCTTTCCCAGCAGCGCGAGGAAGATCTTCGCCTTCTGCTCGCCGAACCCGGGCAACCCGAGCAGTCGTTTGAGCACGACCTTCGCGTCACCGTCGGCCCAGATCCGCGTGACGTCACCGTCGTACTGCTCCACCACGGCGGCGGCCAGGTCCTGCACCCGCCTGCCCATCGACCCGGGGAACCGGTGCACGGCGGGGGGTGTGGCCATGACGGTCGCGAACGCCTCGGCGTCGGTCGAGGCGAGGAGCGAGGGCGTGAACCCGCCGAGCCGGTCGGAGATCACCTTCGGCCCGCTGAACGCCTTCTCCATGGGGATCTGCTGGTCGAGCAGCATGCCGGTGAGCAGCGCGAACATGTCGTCGGCCAGCAGCTCGTCGGCCTCGGGGTTCTGGGCCAGGCACACCTTGCGCGTCATGCGCGACATGGTGGCACGACGGGTCGTGGAGCGCTGTGACGAGGCGGCGCGCTGCCGACCGGTCAGGCATGGCAAGGCTGTGTGCCACGGTATGGGCCGGATCGACTTCGAAGAGGCGACGTCGCTGTTCCCGACAGGCGCGTACATCGGCAACCTGGCACGCGGCTGACGTGCGTAAATCGGTTGAATTAGACGTCGGAAGCGTTGCAGGTCTCGGGAAATTTCGCATACGCGATTCTGCGGATGAGTTCCACTCTTGAGTGGAGCCGGCCGAGACTTCCCTGATCGGCTCCGCCCGCGAAATTCCGGTATATCCGGTACGAGCTCTGCGTAAAGCAAGTGGTACAAAAAGAGTGGTGTACGCAATTTTCTTGAAGGGTTTGTGGCGCCCGGAAAATGTGGTAGCGTACGGCGTGGAGGGCAAGCCGAATTGGAATGACTGCCTGTTCGGCGTTTGCGACTCCGGCAGGGGTGACGCCGAGCTGCCACTCGGCGTCACCCCTGTGGTTACTATGGGCGCTCTACCGGAGTCGGCGTCGACTCGCCCTTGCGGAATGCGATCAGTTTTCTGGATTCCCCGTTCATCCAGTCGTTCCACGCCTTGATGTAGATCGCGATGTGCTCGCGCGCGTTCATACGTCGACGACCTGCCTGTGCGCGACCATTGACGAAGAAGTTCCTAAATGCGAGCCTCGGGTCTCCGAGATCGAGATTTGCGCCCGTCAGGACTCCGGAGAACCACTCGGTGGCGTCGACATTCGGCGCGGCGCGTTCGGTCAGGTAGATCGCGGTTGCGCATGCCGAGGCGATGATGCCGGTGTTGGTGGAGAGGGGGCGCGCCCTTCGGACGCAGTCGTGCATGCCGGGGTGAGTCCGGAGCAGTTCGAGGATCTGTTCGTTTGTCGTCCTCGTCCGACCTCCGCTCCAGCTGCCGATGTCTTTGGGGAGCGTCTCGTACATGTGCAGGTACCGTAGCGCTGCGGCGAGGTGGTTCGTGTCCTGTGCTCCGGTGAGTTGAAGAGCGTCGCTTGCACTTCTCTTCTTTCCGGTGTCCACCACGCTGAACGTGTCGCGCTGTACTCCTCTGACCACCAGCATGGGTACGGCTTTGCCGGATTTGACCACTGCGGCCAGTCGGTGCTGGCCGTCCAGCAGCACGCCACGGTGGTCCACCGCGATGCCCTGGTGGGAGAGCTTCCATTCCCCTCGGTTCATGGCGCTCGCGTACAACTCGACCGTGTGCCGATCAAGTCGGCGATTTTCGATATTGCGTCCCAGGATCTCGGATGCAACCTCGGGGGTCAGTACGTACACGCCGGAAATGATCTCCTCGTCTCCGGACAGAAATTTGAGTTCACGTCCTTCGAGGGACGGAAAGTTTGTTGCCAATGTGTTTCCTTCTATTCATGGGGTTATAGCCGAATCGCTGGTCGTGCGGATGACTGCCTGTCGGCGAAGGAACGCTACCACAGCTAGAGCACGTCGAATGCGTCCCTGCGCTCCATGGGTGGGCTGCGTGTCCACAATTTTGCGGATTGGGTCATCTGGTCGACCACTTCTAGCATCGGGTTTAAGTCGCGCGATATGCATCAATGCGGTGATTGTTGTGTGTGCAATAAAGTGTGTTCGGTGCGTAAAAGGGCAGCTCGGCTGCCTGTCCTATGCGGTATCGGCGGGTTGGACAAGGCGACGAGGGCCGGCGACTGTGTGTCCCGGATGTCGATGTATGCGAAATCTCCCCGAAGGGGCATGAGTCGGCGCGAAGCGCGGTGTCCGGGTCGCGTGTACCTCAGACGTGAGGTTGGTTGAACCCGAAAGAGTGACAGGGTGGTCCCTGCTCGAGATCGATTCAGGGGCGCGTCGCGAGGCCGCCGCCAGGTGCCTTCCGATGTGGAAGGTGGATTTGGCGGCCTTGATGCCGAGAGGGCGAGTTTTGCCGAAGCCCTCATCGTGGAGGCGGGAGATGGCGAGATGCTGTCGCCGTTCGCGGCTACTCCGCGTCGGAACCGGGTTTGTGCTTGATCGGGACGACCTGGTCCAGCAGCAGGCGGTAGGCCTCGCGGTCGACGGTGGCCGGGTCCTCGGACAGCCAGTCGCCCATTTCCGCGACGAACTGCATCGGGGTCATCGGGGGGATCAGGACGTCCGGTTCCTCCGCCGTCACCTCGCCCGCGCGGCTCGGGTGGAGGATCAGGACGGCTCGGATGTCCAACCAGGGCAACAGCTTCCGGTACACGGCCAGGCTTCGCGGCAGTCTCGTGCCGCCGCCGCGGAACGGGTGGCCGTTGCGCCACAGGGTGCCGTCGTCCTCGGCGTCGTAGTGGCCGGGCAGCCAGGACTTCGACTCGATCAGCACGAGCCGCCGGCCGCACAGGACGGCGTGGTCCACGTCGGCGAAGACGCTGCCCGGCCAGGCCAGGCCGTGGAAGACGCGGGCGCCCGGGAGGCGGGTCAGGTACTGGGAGAGGACGTCCGCGGTCAGGATTTCGCAGTGGCGGTCGTCGGTGGTGCCGTGGACGCGGGCGGTGTCGACGTCGGCGGTGAAGCGGCGGTCCGCGCGCAGGGCCGTGAGGTGGCGGCGGACCAGGCGGAACGTGGCGAACGCGGCGGCCGCGACGACCAGGAGCCAGAGGCCCAGTGCCAGCGGGGAGAAGTCGATCACCGTCAGCGCCACGACGAGGAGGAACCAGCCGAGCACGGCGGCCAGGGCCGGTGCGTGGCCGGGACCGGCGGCCGGGGTGTAGCGGACGCGTTGGGCGACGTCGACCAGGTGCCACCACGGCACGTCGCCGAGGTCGACGCGCGGCTTCGGGGGTACGAAGTCCGGATCCTCCCCGAAGTTCCGCAACCGGCCCGTGCGACCGGTTCTCGGTCTCGTCGGGCCGGACGGCGACGCGGGTCTGGTGAACGACCAGCCGCGATCGTAGTCGCGCCGCCGGGCGGGGTCGCGGAGGGTGTCGTACGCCTCCTGGATCATCCGGAACGTCCCGGAGGAGCCGCCCGCGTCGGGGTGCATGACCTTCGCCAGGGAGCGGTAGGCGGATTTGATCTCCGCCGTGGACGCGTTGCGGCCCACTCCGAGGAGTTCGTAGTAGTCGACCCCGCGCACCCGGCAGACCTTAGCGGCACTGTCCGCCGGCTGTCGGCCATGGCTAGTGTTGTCGTGGCTAGGGTGGTGTTCGGGAGCCAGGTAGCGCAGTGGTTGTCGCGCCCCCATTCGTGTGGGGGAGGACGTCGGTTCGAATCCGACCCGGCTCGCCAGGGACCTGCAGCGGCTGTTGCCCACGTGCCTCCGGCGCGCGGGCAGCCGGTTCGACTCCGGCCTGGTCCGCTTCTTTTGGCATGCTCGTGCCCGTGCTGGAACGAGTGCGGGCGCTGTGCCTCGGGTTGCCCGAGGCGACGGAGAAGGTGAGCCACGGGGAACCGGCGTGGTTCGCGGGTCGGATGTTCGCGATGTACGCCGACCACCACCACGACGACCGCGTGGCGGTCTGGCTCGCGGCCGGGCCCGGCGTGCAGGAGGCGTTGGTGGCGGACGCCTCCTACTTCCGACCGCCGTACGTGGGCCACCGCGGCTGGGTCGGCGCGTACCTGGACGTGCCGGTGGACGAGGCCGTGCTGGGCGAACTGGTGGCGGACGCCTACCGCTGCGTGGCGTCGAAGAGGCTGGTGGCGTTGTTGGACGCGCGCGAGGGCTGACCGGCCGCGCGGTTTCGGACAGCCACCGCCACAGCGTCGTGGCGTTCGACTCCCTGGTGAGTTCGGCCGGCGTGCGCACGGACTCGGGCGCGGGCGCCACCTCGGCCCGGGGCGTCCGGTCGGATCGAGTTGCCGAGCCCGCGGGGAGCTTGCACGCTGCGGACGTGGCTACCTGCGATGTCTGCGGAAACGACTACTGGCTGGCGTTCGAGGTGCGGACGATCAGCGGCGACGTGCACACGTTCGACAGCTTCGAGTGCGCGATCCAGCGGCTCGCGCCGCGGTGCGAGCACTGCGACTGCCGGATCCTCGGCCACGGTGTCGAGGTGGCCGGGCGGTTCTTCTGCTGCGCCCACTGCGCCCGCAGTGCCGAGGACCTGGGCGCCCAGATCCGCGACACCGTCGGTGCGCACCCCGGCTAGAGGACCAGCGTGAGCTTGCCGTTCACGAACGACGGCCGCAGGTCGCCGCGCGCGTCGACGCTCTTCACCCCGTGCGGCAGGACTTCCTCGATCGCGCTGAACGCCAGGATGTCCGACACGCCGTAGCGGCCGTGCAGGGCGCGCTGGCCCGGGAACTTGAGCGCCCGGCCCTCGCGTCGCTGGCGGTGCGCCAACGCCGCGCGCAGTGCGCCCCGGTCCAACCCCTCGGGCCCGGCCAGTCGCTGGAGGTTGCCGTCGTGCACGGCGACCCCGTAACCCCGTTCGACCAGCGTGGAGACGGTGTTCTCGGACGGTCTCTCGACCAGTCGGAACGACATCGCGTGGTGGTCCTCCACCACGTGCACGCACACGACCTGGGCGTGGAAGAGCAGTGACTCGTAGAGGGACAGCGCGGTCTCGTCGGCCTGGACGGGCTCGGTGTGGCCCGCGTCCAGGCCAAGCCACGTGGTCATCCGGCCGCCTCGACGGCGATGTCGCGGACGTGATCGGGCACGGGTCCTCCTCGGCGGAACGCTGGGGGTGCGTGGAGGCTAGTCCGATCGGGTGATGTGGCGGTAGCCGCTGAATGGCCGAGGCGTGAACCTAGATCGGCAACAGGTCCCACTGGTCGAGGAACGGCAGCGCGCCGACGTTCTGGAGGGCGGCCAACGAGAGCCAGACGGTCAGGATCGTGATCAGCGGGCCCACGATCATCAGCTCGACCGTGCCGCCGGTCTGCATGCGCATGATCTTCGGCGGCGCCACCGGGAACCACGTCCTGCCCGCGAGCGGGATCGGCCACAGGATCGGGCAGCCCTGCTCGGTGATCGCGTCGCCCAGGTAGTGCGCGAAACAGCCGACGCCGACCGCGATGCCGCACGCCGCCGCGTTCGCGTCGGTCTGGGTGGTCCACATCAGGCACACGCCGGTGATCGCCGCCGACACGACGGTGATCAGAAGGGCGTCCTTCTTCGGGCTCCAGTCGTTCATGATCCCGCGCACGGCGAGGCCGGCGAACACGAACATGAGCGCCGGGAGGGCCCATTTCTGCGACGTCTGGACCACCGCGGTCGTCCCGACGGCGGCTGCGAGCGCGAAGACGAGCGTGTGCGTCAACCCGCGGTGCCCGCCGTCCCGGTTCGAGTCGCGGCGGGTGCGCGTGGTCCGGTAGACGAACGAGCTGACCGTGTTGAGCAGCCCGGACACGCCCTGGCTGAGCGGTCCGAACGTGCGCGAGATGGTGGACGAGGGGTGGTCGAGGTCGGGCAGCAGCGCGGCGCCCGTGGCGAGCACGCCGCCGACGGCCCAGCTCTGCGGGCTGAGCTGGCCGATGGGATGGTTGTGCGCGAGCGCGGTGACCGCCGCCCAAGCCAGCAGACCGCTCATGGCGTGCGTGGGTCCGGTCGACATGGTGCCCCCCCTCACAAGATCGTGTACGGAGGCTAGGGCATTGTGACGACGTTCCCTTTTCAGCCGTGGTGGGAACACGCAGCCGGACATAGCAGTACGCTTGTCTTGCTTGCACTGTCGCGAGAGGAGCGCCCTGAGTATGGGCAAGATCAAGGTTCAGGGGACCGTCGTCGAGCTTGACGGCGACGAGATGACCCGGATCATCTGGCAGTTCATCAAGGACAAGTTGATCCACCCGTACCTGGACGTCGACCTCGAGTACTACGACCTGGGCATCGAGCACCGGGACGCGACCGACGACCAGGTCACGATCGACTCCGCCAACGCCATCAAGAAGCACGGCGTGGGTGTGAAGTGCGCCACGATCACCCCCGACGAGGCGCGCGTCGAGGAGTTCGGCCTCAAGAAGATGTGGGTCTCGCCGAACGGCACGATCCGCAACATCCTGGGCGGCGTCGTGTTCCGCGAGCCGATCATCATCTCGAACATCCCGCGGCTGGTGCCGGGCTGGACGAAGCCGATCATCATCGGCCGTCACGCGCACGGCGACCAGTACAAGGCCACCAACTTCAAGGTGCCCGGCGCGGGTGAACTGACCATCACGTTCACGCCCCAGGACGGCTCCGAGCCGATCAAGCACGTGGTCGCCAACTACGGCGCCGACGGCGGCGTGGCGATGGGCATGTACAACTTCAACAAGTCCATCGAGGACTTCGCGCGCGCCTCGTTCGCCTACGGGTTGCAGCGGAACTACCCGGTGTACATGTCGACCAAGAACACCATCCTCAAGGCGTACGACGGCGCCTTCAAGGACATCTTCCAGGCCGTGTTCGAGTCCGAGTTCCAGGACAAGTTCGCCGCGGCCGGCCTCACCTACGAGCACCGCCTGATCGACGACATGGTCGCCGCGGCGCTCAAGTGGGAGGGCGGCTACGTCTGGGCCTGCAAGAACTACGACGGCGACGTGCAGTCCGACACCGTGGCGCAGGGCTTCGGCTCGCTGGGCCTGATGACGTCGGTGCTGATGACGCCGGACGGCCGCACCGTCGAGGCCGAGGCCGCGCACGGCACGGTGACCAGGCACTTCCGCCAGCACCAGGCCGGCAAGCCGACGTCCACCAACCCGATCGCGTCCATCTACGCGTGGACCGGTGGCCTGAAGCACCGCGGCAAGCTCGACTCCACGCCGGAGGTGACCGGTTTCGCGGAGACGTTGGAGCAGGTCATCATCTCGACCGTCGAGAGCGGCCGGATGACCAAGGACCTGGCCCAGCTCGTGGGTCCGGACCAGGAGTGGCAGACCACCGAGGACTTCCTCGGCACGCTCGACGAGAACCTCCAGAAGCGGATGGCCGGCTGAGTCCGACCGGTTCGCCTTCGGGGCCGTCCCTTCGGGGGCGGCCCCTTTTTTTGCCTGGTCGGGGTCACCCTTTCGGTGTCCCTACCGGGTGTTGTCGGGTTCCGGGTCTGCTGCCTGCGGGTTTTCCGCGCTATACCTCCATTCGGTGGAGAGGTGGAGGCCATGTTCGGGATTCCCACGCGCGGGATGGTCGTGATCGGGGTGTTCGCGGTCGCCGGGGTGCTCTACGTCGGGCGGGGCGCGAAGGTCGAGACGGTCGCCGACTGCGAGGTGACCGTGACGGCGGACGTGCTGAACGTGCGGTCCGGGCCCGCCGACACGCTGCCGATCGTGTCGACCATGGCGCGGGACGCGGTCGTGCGGGCGGATCGCGTGGTGGAGAACGGGTTCCGCCGGTTGGACGACGGGAAGTGGGTCAACGAGGCGTTCGTGACGCCGACGTCGGACAGCTCCTGCTGAGGCTCGGGACCACCGGGGCTGGGACCATGGACCGGTGTTCTTCCGATGGAGGTCCGGTGGTTCCGAGGTGACGACGTGCGCGTGCACGCCGGAGTGGCCGGAGTTGGTGTCGTCGTTGGACGGGCACCCGGTGCGCGGGGTGCCCTCGCCCGGTGGGAGCAGCCCGATGGTGCTGATGCTGGGGTTGGTCGCGGTGTGCGGGCGGTGCGCGGCGCGGTACCGCGGTGGGTGGGCGGTCGCCGACTAGGCTGCGCGGCGTGCTGACGGTTTCCTCGATCAACGTCAACGGCCTGCGCGCGGCGGCCAAAAAGGGCTACCTGGAATGGCTTTCCGCCACGGCGGCCGACGTGGTGTGCCTCCAGGAGGTCCGCGCCGAGCCCGGGCAGCTGACCGAGGAGGTGCGGTCGCCCGCGGGGTGGCACGTCGCCTCCGCGCACTCGTCGGTGAAGGGGCGCAACGGGGTGGCCGTGCTGACCCGCGCCGAGCCGCTCGCCGTGCGGGTCGGGTTCGGTGTCGCCGAGTTCGAGGAGTCCGGGCGGTACGTGGAGGTCGAGCTGGCCGACGTCGTGGTGGCGTCGCTGTACCTGCCCAGCGGTGACGTGGGCACGCCCCGGCAGGACGAGAAGGAGCGCTTCATGGCGGCGTTCCTGCCGTACCTGGTCGAACTGCGGGAGAAGGCCGCGGCCGACGGGCGGGAGGTGCTGGTGTGCGGTGACTGGAACATCGCGCACCGGGAGGCGGACCTGAAGGCCTGGAAGACGAACCAGAAGTCGTCCGGGTTCCTGCCCGCGGAGCGGGAGTGGCTGGGGCGGGTGTTCGGCGAGGCGCGGTACGTGGACGTGGTGCGGTCGTTGCACCCGGACGTGACCGGGCCCTACACGTGGTGGTCGTACCGGGGCAAGGCGTTCGACAACGACTCGGGGTGGCGGATCGATCTGCACGTGGCGACCGAGGGGTTGGCCGGTCGGGCGGTGTCGGCGGTGGTGGAGAGGGCGGCGACGTACGGCGAGCGGTGGTCCGACCACGCGCCGGTGACGGTGACGTTCGGCGACGCCTGAGCGCTGGAGGTTCGGGCGGCCTGGGGTTCGGAGTCGCCGCGGGGCTGGGGTGAGGCGGCGGGTGGACGCGCCTCGAGCCGGACTCGGGTCGGACTCGAACCGAGCTCGGTCGGGCTTGAGTCTGGGGACGGGTTGTCGGAGCGCGTTTTCGGCGGCTCGGGGGCGGCGCATGCGTTGGGATTGTTCAACGATTCTATGATTGGACGATCCCGTTGTTCAACGATTGCCTCGAGTGGGATTGGGGGATTGTTGAGGGTGGGGATTGTTGAACGATTGAACGAGGTGGGGGGTCGGGGGGAGTAGGCGGCGGGGGACGAGGGTTCGGGGGTCGCGGGAATTCCTCTTTTTCGGCGTGACGGCGGTGGATTCGGCGTGGCAGGGTCGCGGTGATCGAGAGGGGGGCCAATCGATGGCTGGGATCACTCGGCGGCGGTTTCTTCGGGCCGCGGGGGTGGGTGGGGCCGCGGCGGCGTTGGGGTTGCCGACGTTGCCCGCGCACGCGGCGGTTTCCGCCGCAGGGACGACGTTGGACGTGGCCGGGGTGCCTGTCGGGACCGGTGGGTACCGGAGGTTCGCGGCCGGGGCCGGGTGGCCGTTGGTGGTGCGCGGTGACGTCGCGACGCCCGGTGCCGGGCGGGAGGAGCGGCGGGTGGCGGTGGCGTGCTTCGTGCAGTTCACGGACATGCACATGGTCGACGCGCAGAGTCCGGCCCGGTTCGAGTACACGCACCCCTTGGTGCACAACAGCGCTTTCCGGCCGCACGAGACGCTGGCCCAGCACACCGCCACCTCGCTGGTCAGGCAGGTCGGCGCGCTGCGCGACGGGCCGTTCACCGGGCGGCCGATCGACTTCGTGATCACCACCGGCGACAACACCGACAACCACGAGCACGTCGAGCTGGACTGGTTCTTCCAGGTGCTCAACGGCGGTCGCGTCACCGCCGACACCGGCGACCTCACGCGCTACGAGGGTGTCCAGGACTCCGGGTCGACCACCTTCTGGAACCCGCACTCCACCGCACAGGACGACTACAAGGCCCGCGGCTACCCGGTCGTCCCCGGCCTGCTCGACGCCGCGCGCCGGCCGTTCGACAGCCCGGGCCTGCACGTCCCGTGGTACTGCACGTTCGGCAACCACGACGACAGCGTCCTCGGCGCCCTGCCCGACGGCGTCCCGTTCGTGAACGCCCTCTACACCGGCGGCACGAAGATCTACGGGTTCGACGCCGCCGCCACCGCCCGGATCGCCCGCGCCTTCCGGGACCCGGCCTACCTGGCCGACGCCGTCGCGGTGCTCACCAGCGGCACCGGGGTGGTCCGGGGCGTCACGCCCGACCCGAGGCGGACACCGTTCACCACGGGGGAGTTCGTGCGGGCGCACCTCGACCCGCGCAACACCGGCCCGGGGCCGCGCGGGCACGGGTTCACCGACGACAACGCGGACGGCGTCGACGTGTTCTACACGTTCCCGATCGCGCCCGGCGTCACCGGGATCAGCCTGGACACCACGACCACGTCCGGCCTCGCCAACGGCTCCATCGGCCTGCACCAGTACCAGTGGCTGGAGAAGGTGCTGCGCCGCGGCAGCTCCCGCTACTACGACCTGTTCGGCCGGCTCAGGACGCAGCAGGCGACCGACGAGCTGTTCGTCCTGTTCAGCCACCACACCAGCTGGACCATGGACAACACCCTCCCGGACGCGCGCCGCCCGCTCGACCTCCGGCTCAACGGTCAGGCGCTGGTCGACCTGCTCACCCGCTACCCGAACGTGGTCGCCTGGGTCAACGGCCACATCCACGAGAACAAGATCGTCTCGCACGGCGCGGGCGAACGGGCGTTCTGGGAGGTCAACACCGCCTCGCACATCGACTACCCGCAGGTGGCCCGGGTGCTCGAACTCGTGGACAACGGCGACGGCACGCTGTCGCTGTTCACCACCCTGATCGAGGGTGACGCTCCGTATTCGGCACCCTATGACGATCTCTCTCCGACGGGGCTGGCGTCACACGCCCGTGAACTCTCGTTCAACACGCCGTACACGGTCCCGGCGGCCCTGGGTGAACTCCAGGACCGCAACGTCGAACTCGTGGTGGCCGGTCGGAGTCCGGCCAGGGCCTAGCGGCGATAGTGCGCCGGATCACTGTCGGGCGCGCTGGAGGAATACCCGCCGGCTAGGGTCGTTGACGTGGCCGTGGACATCTCGATCACCCCGCCGGAAGCACAGCCCAGCCAGGCGGCCATGCGGCGTGCGCTGCGCCGGGCCGCGGACGGCGCGACGCTGGACGTGACCGAGGCGTCCGTGCTGCTCCACGCCAGGGGCGACGACCTGGAGGCGCTGCTCGCGGCGGCCGGGAAGGTCCGGGACGCGCACCTCCTCGCGGAGGGCAGGCCCGGCGTCGTCACCTACAGCCGGAACGCGTTCATCCCGCTCACGAGGTTGTGCCGGGACCGTTGCCACTACTGCACGTTCGCGACGGTCCCGCACAAGCTCCCCGCCGCGTTCCTGGAGCGCGACGAGGTGCTCGACATCGCCCGCGCCGCGGCCGCCCAGGGGTGCAAGGAAGCGCTGTTCACCCTCGGTGACCGACCGGAGGACCGCTGGCCGCAGGCCAAGGAGTGGCTCGAGGCGCGCGGCTACGAGTCGACGCTCGACTACGTGCGGGCGTGCGCCATCGCGGTGCTGGAGGAGACCGGGCTGCTGCCGCACCTCAACCCCGGCGTGCTGAGCTGGGAGGAGCTGACGCGGCTCCGGCCGGTCGCGGCCAGCATGGGGATGATGCTCGAGACCACGTCCGAGCGGTTGTGGAGCGAGAAGGGCCAACCGCACTACGGCAGTCCCGACAAGGAGCCCGCGGTCCGGATGCGGGTGCTGACCGATGCCGGTCGGGTGAACATTCCGTTCACGACCGGAATCCTCATCGGCATCGGCGAGACGATCACCGAGCGCGCCGACTCGCTGCTCGCGATGCGCGGCGTGGCCCGCCAGTACGGGCACGTGCAGGAAGTGATCATCCAGAACTTCCGGGCCAAGCCGGACACCGCGATGCGCGGCATGCCCGACGCCGACCTGCACGAACTCGCCGCCACGATCGCCGTGGCCCGGCTGGTGATGCCGTCGTCCACGAGCGTGCAGGCGCCGCCGAACCTGGTGGGCGGCGAGTACGACCTGATGCTGCGCGCCGGCATCGACGACTGGGGCGGCGTCTCGCCGGTCACGCCCGACCACGTGAACCCGGAACGCCCGTGGCCCCAGGTCGACCTCCTGGAGGGCGAGACGCGCAAGGCCGGTTTCGCGCTGGCCGAACGGCTGGCCGTCTACCCCCGGTACGTGCGCGCGGCGGCCGGCCAGTGGATCGACACCCGGCTGACCACCCACGTGACCGCGCTGGCCCGCGAGGACGGCCTCGCCGAGCCGGACGCGCCGGTGGTGGGCCGGGAGTGGCAGGAGCCCGACGGCGGCCTGGACACCTACGGTCGCGCCGACCTGCACACCGCGATCGACACCGAGGGCCGCACCGAGGACCGCCGCGGCGATTTCGACTCCGTCTACGGCGACTGGAAGTCCCTGAACGTCCCCCGGGCCGTCGAACGGCTGCCCGAGGACGCGGCACGCGCGCTGCGGATCGCCGCCGACGACCCGGCGCGCCTGCTGGAGGACACCGACGCGGCCATGGCGCTGCTGACCGCCGACGGCGACGCCCTGGAGACCATGGCGCGGCTCGCCGACGAGCTGCGCGCGCAGGTCGTGGGCGACGACGTGACCTACGTGGTCAACCGCAACATCAACTTCTCCAACGTCTGCTACGTCGGCTGCCGGTTCTGCGCGTTCGCCCAGCGCGAGCGCGACGCCGACGCGTTCCGGCTGTCCCTGGACGAGGTCGCCGACCGCGCGCAGGAGGCGTGGGACGCGGGCGCGACCGAGGTCTGCATGCAGGGCGGCATCGACCCCAAGCTGCCGACCACCTACTACGCCGACGTGGTGCGCGCGATCAAGGCCCGGGTGCCGGGCATGCACGTGCACGCGTTCAGCCCGATGGAGATCGTCAGCGGCGCGGCCAAGGCCGGGGTGAGCGTGCGGGAGTGGTTGACCGACCTGCGCGACGCGGGTCTGGACACCATCCCGGGCACCGCCGCCGAGATCCTCGACGACGACGTGCGCTGGGTGCTGACCAAGGGCAAGCTGCCCGCCGCGACCTGGCTCGACGTCGTCGCCACCGCGCACGACCTGGGCATCCGCTCGTCGTCCACGATGATGTACGGCCACGTCGACCACCCCGGGCACTGGCTCGGCCACTTCCGGGCGCTGGCCGCGCTCCAGGACCGCACCGGCGGGCTGACCGAGTTCGTCGGGCTGCCGTTCGTGCACCGCAACGCCCCGATCTACCTGGCGGGCGTCGCGCGGCCCGGTCCGACCCGGCGGGACAACCGGGCCGTCCACGCGTTCGCGCGGCTCGCCCTGCACGGTCGGGTCGACAACGTGCAGGTCTCGTGGGTCAAGCTGGGCGACGAGGGCACCGCCGAGGTGCTCCGGGG
The DNA here is from genome assembly GCF_040642015.1 of Actinosynnema sp. NPDC020468. Lineage (NCBI taxonomy): Bacteria > Bacillati > Actinomycetota > Actinomycetes > Pseudonocardiales > Pseudonocardiaceae > Actinosynnema > Actinosynnema sp. NPDC020468. Next base: position 103,025 of record NZ_JBFAEO010000004.1, on the reverse strand, counting down.
CGGCGCGAACGACCTGGGCGGCACGCTGATGGAGGAGACCATCAGCCGGATGGCGGGCTCCGAGCACGGCTCCAACCGCACCGTCGAGCAGCTGCACGCCACGGCCGCGCTCGCGGGTCGCCGGGCCCGGCAGCGCACTACGACGTACGGACGAGTCGACGTGGTCGGATAGACCCCCGGAACACCCCACGTCTGCCGTCGTGGTTAGTCTGCCGCCAATCCGTCGACCCGGTTCACCCGTAGTGGGGACCCGGTGTGGGTGAAGGAGGCTCGGCAGTGCGCAGACGTGGTGCAGCGCTGGGTGTGCTCGTCGGACTGGCGACACCGCTGGTGGTGACCGGGGTGGCCGACGCCGCCACGGCCACGGTCGCCGCGGGCTCGGTGTCGTTGAACGCGCCGGTGGGCATCGCCGCCGTGGCGTTCGGCGTCGTGGGTCTGGTCACCGGACTCGTGCGCCGCCGCAAGGCCGCCGCCGACCGGGCCGAGGAGACCGCCGCCGCGGTCGTCGCGACGGCCACCGCGTCGGTCGCCGCCGTCGTGCCGGTCGTGGCACCGGACGTGGAACCCGCCACCACCCAGGCGTGACCCGCCTGGGACAATCGCGGGTGTGTCCGAACCCGTGCCCGTGAGCCGTCCGCGTTCGCTGTCCGGCATCCAGCCGACCGCCGATTCGTTCCACCTCGGCAACTACCTCGGCGCCATCCGGCAGTGGATCGCGCTCCAGGAGACGCACGACGCGTTCTACTTCATCGCGGACCTGCACGCGATCACCGTCGAGCAGGACCCGAAGGTGTTGCGGCGCAACACGCGGGTGTCGGTCGCGCAGCTGCTCGCGCTCGGCGTCGACCCGGACACGTCGACGCTGTTCGTGCAGTCGCAGGTGCCCGAGCACGCCCAGCTGGGCTGGGTCATGCAGTGCCTGACGGGTTTCGGCGAGGCGTCGCGGATGACCCAGTTCAAGGACAAGTCGGCGCGCCAGGAGACGGCCGTCGGCGTCGGGCTGTTCACCTACCCGAGCCTCCAGGCCGCGGACATCCTGCTCTACAACGCTCACCACGTGCCGGTCGGCGAGGACCAGCGGCAGCACCTCGAGCTGACCCGCGACCTCGCGACCCGGTTCAACTCCCGGTACGGCAAGGCTTTCCGGGTGCCCGAGCCCTACATCGTCAAGGACACCGCGAAGATCTTCGACCTCCAGGAGCCGACGGCGAAGATGTCGAAGTCGGTGCCGACGGGTGTGGTCGAGCTGCTGGAGGACCCGAAGCGGTCGGCCAAGAAGATCCGTTCCGCGGTGACCGACGCCGGCCGCGAGGTCACCTACGACCCGGCCGCGAAGCCCGGTGTGTCGAACCTGCTGGTGATCTACTCGGCGTTGACCGGGCGCGGGGTCGACTCGCTCGTCGCGGACTACGAGGGCAAGGGCTACGGGGACCTGAAGAAGGACCTCGGCGAGGTGTTCACCGAGTTCGTCACGCCCGTGCAGGCCGCGGTCGCCGGGTACCTGGACGACGTGGTGGAGCTGGACAAGATCCTCGCGCGGGGCGCGGAGAAGGCCCGCGAGGTCGCGTCGCGGACGTTGGCGCGGGCGTATGACCGGATCGGGTTCCTGCCGAGTGGCGGTTGATCACCGGCGGGCCTAGTTTTAGGGCGTGGCCGACCCTGCTGAGCCCTCCAAGATCGAGAAGTTGCGGCGGGACAAGCCGTGGCTCGACCACCTCCTGCGCGCCGCCGAGCGGTACACCTCGCGGTACGGCGCCCAGCACGCGGCGGCGGTGACGTACTTCAGCGTGCTGTCGCTGGTGCCGATGCTGATGATCGGCTTCGCGATCGCCGGTTTCGTGCTGTCGTCGCAGCCCGACCTGCTGACCGAGTTGCAGAGCAGCATCGCCGAGGCGGTGCCGGGCGCGTTGGGCGACACGGTCAACGACGTGGTGAAGCAGGCCGTGGAGTCGAAGGGCACCGTCGGTGTCTTCGGTCTGCTGGGCGCGGCGTACTCCGGTTTGGGGTGGATGAGCAACCTGCGCGACGCGTTGACCGCGCAGTGGGGGCACGGCAAGGAGGACCTGCCGTTCCTCAAGACGATCTTCAAGGACCTGCTGTCGCTGCTGGGTCTCGGCGCGGCGCTGGTGGTGTCGTTCGGGTTGACGGCGGCCGGGTCCGGGTTCGCGCACCTGCTGCTGGACTGGGTGGGGCTGTCGGGTGTGTGGTGGGCCGAGGCGCTGCTGAAGGCGGGCACGATCGTGCTGTCGCTCGCGGCGAACTGGCTGGTGTTCCTGTGGGTGCTGGCGAAGTTGCCGCGCAAGCCGGTGACGTGGCGGTCGGCGTTCCGGGGTGCGGCGGCGGCGGCGTTCGGGTTCGAGGTCCTCAAGCAGGTCGGGACGATCTACCTGTCGTCGGTGACGTCGTCGCCCGCCGGCGCGGCGTTCGGGCCGGTGATCGGTGTGCTGGTGTTCGCGAACCTGGTCGCGCAGTTCCTGCTGTTCATCACCGCGTGGACGGCCACGGCGAAGGAGAACGCCCTCCGCGACCTGCCCGCCCCTCCGCCGCCCGCGGTGATCCGCCCGGTGGTCGAGGTGTCGGGCCGGCCGACCGCCCGGACCGCCGCGGTTCTGGTGGGTGCCGGGGCGGTGCTGGCGACGTTGTGGCGGCACCGGGGTCGACGCTCGTCCTGACGCCCGGCGCGTGTTCTCGGGTTGAGATGTTGGATTGTTGAACGATTCTAGGATCGGACGATCGAACCCGTGGGCGTGGGCCGGGGGCGTGAGGTAGTGGTTCTCGCGCGCGCGTCCCAAGCCCAGTGCGTTTCCCGGCCCTGCTGCCGGCGGTGATCTTGCCGGTGGTCGAGGGGTGGCGCCGGTGGTCGAGGGGCGGCCTGGCGCTCGGACCGCTGTGGGGGCACCGGGGTGGGCGCTCGTCCTGAGTGGCGGCGGGTTCTCGGACGCGTTGAGCCGGCTGTGGTGGCCCGGCGCTGGGGTTGTGAACGCGCCGAGCCTGCTGTGGTCGCCGGGCGCTGAGGCGGCGAATGCGCGAGGTTGCCGAGCCTCCTGCGGTCGCCGGGCGCCGAGGCGGCGAATGCGCGAGGTTGCCGAGCCTGCTGCGGTCGCCGGGCGCTGAGGCGGCGAATGCGCGAGGTTGCCGAGCCTGCTGCGGTCGCCGGGCGCTGAGGCGGCGAATGCGCGAGGTTGCCGAGCCTGCTGTGGCTGTCGAGCGCGCTGTGGCTGCCGAGCGCGCCGCGAGCGTCGGGTTCGCCGCCGGGCGTGATCCGACCGGCGGTCGGGGTGGCGGGTGGCTCCGAGTGCCGCGGTCCTGGTGTGAGGTGTTGGCAGGTTGAGATGTTGGATTGTTGAACGATTCTAGGGTTGGACGATCGAACCCGTGGGTGCGGGCGAGGGGTACCGGTCCTCGCCCGCACCGGGTCGGTCACGTCCAGAAGACGGCGATGGCGACGTTCAGCACGACCAGGCCGGCCAGGCCCGGGGTGATCCAGGCGGCGGGCTTCTTGTTCAGGTTCAGCGCCACGATGCCGCCGATCACGACCAGGACCAGGAGTTTCACCCCGATCTTGACGTGGTTGTAGTCCTTGTCGGTCAGCGGGGACAGGGCGACCAGGGCGATGCCCGTCAGCAGCTGGAGGGCGCTGCCGTGCAGCCAGCCCTTGTTCAGCGGCGCGTCGGCGCCCGCCCTGCGCTGGACGAAGAACATGGCGATGAGCATGCCCATGCCCAGCAGGTGCAGGAACACCAGCAACAAGCGCACGAAGTCCACGGCGGGGTCCTCCAAGGTGTGGTGGTTACTTGCGGAGCGCGCGCAGTCCTCGCGCGCCCAGCACGCCGATGATCGTGCCGAAGGTCAGCGACGCCAGCACGAGCAGCAGGTGCACGGTGAAGAACGCCGTGGGGCCGGAGTCCCACGAACGCGGGTCCTTCCAGATGTTGCGCAAGAAGGTCGGCCAGATCACCCACGACCACACCCCGAAAGCGACCAGGAACAGGGCCATGCCTCGGGAGAGCTTCACGGCCGCCAGTATCGGCCGTGGCGGGTGCGCATCACTCAACCGGGGTGGCTAGCCTGGGCACCGTGCGTTCCACTGCGTCCCGACGGCCCCTGGTCGCCCTCGTGCTGGCTGCCTGCACGCTGATGGGCTCCGGTGCGTTCGCCGCGCCCGTGGCGGCCGCGCGACAGGCGTCGTGCGAGAACCGCGAGTCACCGCCCCCGCCGGTGGACACCTCCGAGCAGGTGCCCGAGGGTCAGCAGGCGCCGCGCCCGGTGCCGGTGCCGGAGAACCCCGTCGGCGGTGAGCGGATGGGCGAGTGCGGTGCCGTGCTGCCCACCGGCGCGCCGACGCCGCCCGAGCTGAGCGCCGCCGGGTGGCTGGTGGCCGACATGGACAGCGGCGCGGTGCTGGCCGGGTTCAACCCGCACGGCAGGCAGCGGCCGGCGTCGGTGATCAAGGTGCTGCTGGCCATGGTGGTGGCCAAGGAGCTGCCGCTGGACGGCAAGGTCACCGCGTCCGCCGAGGACCTGGCGCAGGAGTGCACCTGCGTCGGCCTGCGCGACGGCGGCGAGTACACCGTGGAGCAACTGCTCCAGGCGCTGGTGATGGCGTCGGGCAACGACGTCGCGCACCTGCTCGCCCGCAGGCTCGGCGGCCTGCCGAGCGCGCTGCGCAAGATGAACGCGCTCGCGGCCGAGCTCGGCGCGCTGGACACCCGGGCCATCACCCCGTCCGGACTGGACGCACCGGGCACCAGCACGTCCGCCTACGACGTGGCGCTGATCTTCCGCAAGGCCATGGAGTACCCGGACTTCGCCAACGCCGTGCAGGCGCGGCAGATCGACTTCCCGGCGGCGTCGGGCACCGGGACCGTGCCGGTGTTCAACGACAACCGGCTGCTGGCCAACTACGAGGGCGCGCTGGGCGGCAAGTCCGGCTTCACCGACGATTCGCAGCACACCTACGTGGGAGCGGCCCAGCGTGGCGGCAAGAGGCTCGTGGTGGTGCTCCTGCGCGGCACGCAGGAGCCGGTGCGGATGACCGACCAGGCGGCCCGGTTGCTGGACTACGGGTTCGCGCTGCCCGCGTCGGCGAACACCGAGCCGGTCGGCAGGCTGGTGAAGGGCGCGCCGCAGGCGGAGAAGAAGACCCCGACCGCCAAGCCGACCGAAACCAGCGCGCAGCCCGGCGCCGCGGCCGGCCGGGACACGCCGACCACGCAGAACACCGCGATGGAGAAGGCGTTCGGCACCGTGGGTCTGCCGGTGACCGGCGTGGCCGCGGTCGGCCTGCTGCTGGCCTTCATGATGGTGCTGCGCAACAAGCGCGCCCGGGCCGCCCGCGCCCGTCGAGCCGCCCGGCAGGCCGGCTAGCCACTGGCGAGTCCACTACGGCACCCCGAACCTCGCGTTCGGGGTGCCGTTCTCGTTGTGGCGGCGGAAATCGCGCGCTCCGGTGGTGCGGGGTGCACGGCCCCGGTCGTGGGCGTCGGCGGGTTCGACGGGATGGTGCGCGCACCGACGTAGTCGCTGCTCAGCACGGTCGCGCGCACCACTGGGAGGACGAAAACCCTTTTCCCCCAACGGTTTTCGGCTCGGTAGGGTGGGGGCATGACCTCGATGTGGGCTGGTGACAGGGTTCGGCTGCGGGCGGTCGAGCCGGAGGACTGGGAGACGTTCCGGAGTTTTGACGAGCACACCGAGGACGTGCGCGCGGGTGATCTCGTGCGGCTGCCCCGGTCCGCGGCGGGCTACCGGGCGTGGACGGAGGCGCAGGCGCGCAACGAGTCCGAGGACGAGTTGTTCCTGGCCGTGGAGGAACTGGCGGGCGGCGCGCTGGTGGGTTCGGTCAGCACGCAGGCGGTCGACCGGCGCGCCGGTCGGTTCCGGTGCGGCATCGCGATCGGGCGCGAGCACCGCAGGCTCGGCTACGCGTCCGAGGCCGTGGTGCTGCTGATGCGGTTCATGTTCTCCGAGCGCCGGTTCCACAAGTGCGGGGTGGGCGTCTACGGTTTCAACGAGCCGTCGATCGCGCTGCACGAGTCGCTCGGGTTCCGGGTGGAGGGCCGGTTGCGGGACCACGAGTTCTTCGGCGGCAGGCACCACGACGTGGTGCTGCTGGGGCTGACCGTGGACGAGTTCGCCGCGCGGCACCCCTTTGACGACGTCAGGCCTCCCGAACCGGTGGTCCGGGAGGCCTGAGCGGGCGGTTCGCCGGGTCAGACGCGCTTGAACAGCAGCGCGCGCTTGACCTCCTGGATCGCCTTGGTCACCTGGATGCCGCGGGGGCACGCGTCGGTGCAGTTGAACGTCGTGCGGCAGCGCCACACGCCGTCGATGTCGTTCAGGATGTCCAGCCGCTCCTCGGAGCCCTCGTCGCGGCTGTCGAAGATGAAGCGGTGCGCGTTGACGATCGCGGCCGGGCCGAAGTAGGAGCCCTCGGTCCAGTACACCGGGCACGACGTGGTGCAGCAGGCGCACAGGATGCACTTCGTCGTGTCGTCGAAGCGCTCGCGGTCGGCGGCCGACTGGATGCGCTCGCGCGTGGGCTCGTTGCCGTAGGTGATGAGGTACGGCTTGACCGCGCGGAACGCCTCGAAGAACGGCTCCATGTCGACCAGCAGGTCCTTGTTCACCGGCAGGCCCTTGATGGGCTCGATGGTGATCGTGGTCTGCTTGCCGCCGCCCGCGAGCAGGTCCTTGAGCAGGACCTTGCACGCCAACCGGTTGACCCCGTTGATGCGCATCGCGTCCGAGCCGCAGATGCCGTGCGCGCACGACCGGCGGAAGGTCAGCGTGCCGTCCAGGTACCACTTCACGTAGTGCAGCAGGTTGAGCACCCGGTCCGACCGCAGCGCGGGGATCTCGAAGGAGTCCCAGCGCGGCTCCGGGTCGACCTCGGGGTTGAACCGGCGGATCTTCAGCGTGACGGTGATCGCGCCGTCCGGCACCGGGGGCTGGGCGCCGCGCGATCCCGTGGAGACTTCAGCGGTAGCGGTCATCAGTACTTGCGCTCCATCGGCTGGTACCGGGTGAACGTCACGGGCTTGTAGTCGAGGCGGATGTCCGCCGCCAGGCCGTCACCCTGCTTGTAGTACATGCTGTGGCGCATGAAGTTCGTGTCGTCGCGGTTCGGGTAGTCCTCGCGCGCGTGGCCGCCGCGGGACTCCTTGCGCGCGAGCGCGCCGTGCACCAGGACCTCGGCCAGCTCCAGCAGGAAGCCGAGCTCCACGGCCTCCAGGAGGTCCGTGTTGAAGCGCTTCCCCTTGTCCTGCACCGAGATCCGCTGGTACCGCTCCTTGAGCGCCTGCACGTCGTGCAGCGCCTGCTTGAGCGTGTCCTCAGTGCGGTAGACCGACGCGTTGGCGTCCATCGTGGCCTGGAGCTCGGTGCGGATGTCCGCGACCCGCTCCTCGCCGTGCTCGGACAGCGCCAGCGCCACCTGCGCCTCGACCGACGCGGTCGGGTTCTCCGGCAGCTCCACGTGCTCGTGCGCGTTCGCGTAGTCCGCGGCCGCGATGCCGGCCCGGCGGCCGAACACGTTGATGTCCAGCAGGGAGTTGGTGCCCAACCGGTTCGCGCCGTGCACCGAGACGCACGCGCACTCGCCGGCCGCGTACAGGCCCGGGACCACGTTGTCGTTGTCCCGCAACACCTCGCCGTGGATGTTGGTCGGGATGCCGCCCATCGCGTAGTGCGCGGTCGGGTACACCGGCACCGGCTCCTTCACCGGGTCGACCGCGAGGTACGTGCGGGCGAACTCGGTGATGTCGGGCAGCTTCGTCTCGAGCACCTCGGCGCCCAGGTGCGTGCAGTCCAGCAGCACGTAGTCCTTGTTCGGACCGGCGCCGCGGCCTTCGAGCACCTCCAGCGCCATCGAGCGGGCCACGATGTCGCGGGGCGCCAGGTCCTTGATGGTCGGGGCGTACCGCTCCATGAACCGCTCGCCCGAGGCGTTGCGGAGGATCGCGCCCTCGCCGCGCGCGCCCTCGGTGAGCAGGATGCCCAGACCCGCCAGACCGGTCGGGTGGAACTGGTAGAACTCCATGTCCTCCAAGGGAAGGCCCTTGCGGAAGACGATGCCCATGCCGTCGCCGGTCAGCGTGTGCGCGTTCGACGTGGTCTTGAAGACCTTGCCGAAACCGCCCGTCGCGAAGACCACGGACTTGGCGTGGAAGACGTGGATCTCGCCGGTCGCGAGCTCGTAGGCCACGGCGCCGGTGCAGACCGGGCCGTCCTCGGTCTCGGTCAGGCAGATGTCGAGCACGTAGAACTCGTTGAAGAACTCGATGCCGTGCTTGACGCAGTTCTGGTACAGCGTCTGGAGGATCATGTGACCGGTGCGGTCGGCCGCGTAGCACGCCCGGCGCACGGCGGCTTCACCGTGGTTGCGGGTGTGGCCGCCGAACCGGCGCTGGTCGATCTTGCCCTCGGGCGTCCGGTTGAACGGCAGGCCCATCTTCTCCAGGTCGAGGACCGCGTCGATGGCCTCCTTCGCCATGATCTCGGCGGCGTCCTGGTCGACCAGGTAGTCGCCGCCCTTGATCGTGTCGAAGGTGTGCCACTCCCAGTTGTCCTCCTCCACGTTGGCCAGCGCGGCGCACATGCCGCCCTGCGCCGCGCCCGTGTGGGACCGCGTGGGGTAGAGCTTGGTCAGCACCGCGGTGCGGGCGCGCTGCCCGGACTCGATGGCCGCGCGCATCCCGGCGCCACCCGCGCCGATGATCACGACGTCGTACTTGTGGAACTGCATGACTACAGCACTCCCCGGGACGGGTCAGTTGGTGATGTTCGGGTCGAAGGTGAAGATCACGTACGAGCCGAGGCTGATCACCAGCACGATCGACACGTAGAGCAGCACCTTGAGCCAGAACCGGGTGGCGTCCTTGCGGGCGTAGTCGTTGATGACCGTCCGCAGGCCGTTGCCGCCGTGGATCTGCGCGAGCCAGAGCATCGACAGGTCCCAGAACTGCCAGAACGGCGACGCCCAGCGGCCCGCCACGAACCCGAAGTTGATGCGGTGCACACCGCCGTCGAGGAGGTTCATGATGAACAGGTGGCCGAGCACGAGCACGATCAGCGCGAGGCCGGAGATGCGCATGAACAGCCAGCCGTACAGCTCGCCGTTGCTGCGGCGGGCGGCCGGGCGGCGCGGGCTGCGCGGCTTGGCCAGGGTCAGCTCGCTCATCGTCAGCTACCCCCGAACAGGTCGTTGAGCGTGCGGGCCATCATGTAGTAGGCGCCGGGCGCCATGACGCCCGCCCAGATCACCAGGATCACCCAGAGCATCAGGCGCTGGTACTTGGGGCCCTTGGACCAGAAGTCGACCAGCATCACGCGGAGGCCGTTGAGCGCGTGGTAGAGCACGGCGCCGACCAGGCCGACCTCGAAGAGGTTCACGACCGGGTTCTTGTAGGTCTCGATGACCTTGTCGTACGCGTCCGGCGACACGCGGACCAACGCGGTGTCCAGGACGTGCGCGAACAGGAAGAAGAACGTCAGCACGCCCGTGATGCGGTGCGCGACCCAGGACCACATGCCCAGGTCGCCGCGGTAGAGCGTTCCGCCTCCTCGGGAGGTGCCCGCCCGCTCAGTAGCGGTGGTGCCGGCCATGCGCAACGGCCTCCAGCGTCAGTGGTGGACTGGTCGCGCGTTCTACGCCGACCTTGACCCCCGGATGCTAGACCCGAGCGTGGTGGCCGACCCAACGGCCGGACCCGCTCTGTGAGCGACGAGACACGGTGTCGCGGCTTGATCGGTACACTTCGGCGCTGACGTGCGGCGCGGGTCACTCGACCTGGTGACATGTTCCGTCCACAGGGGAGTGGCGCCCTCGTGCGGACCGACGGCGCCGGAGGGTTTCCGACGCCGTCGGCGGGTGCTCAAACGCGCTGGTGGGTGCCCGTGCCGCCGGCCGGTGGTGCCGCGGTGATGGCTCCCGCGACCTGGACCGCGGCCTGCTCGCCGTTGGTGAGCAGCACCAGCGCGACGTGCGCCAACTCGGGCGTCATCGCGGGCGTGAACGGACGTCCGCTCACGGTGCGCACGATGTGCTCGGCGTGGCCCAGCAGCCGGGCCAACCCGTTCGGGTCCAATCCGGAGTTCAGCACGGTGGCGCTGATCGGGCCGTTCTCGGTGCGCAGCAGGTGGGTCAGCTGCGCGCCGGTCCACGCCGGTGGCGGCGTCGGCCGGTCGGGCAGCACCAGTTCGGCGTTCACGTTGCGGCGCGATTCCGGCGTCGGCGTGCCGCCGTCCGGTCCGGGACCGCGCCCGTGCGACACCGCGACGATCCTGATCGCGTCCGGGGAGAGCCGGTGCTCCGGCGGCACGCCCGCCTGCCGCTCGGCGAGCAGCCGCACCACCTCGGCCCTGGTCCACGCGGCGGCGACGTCGGCGCGCTGCTGCCCGGTGCGGGTGGCGTGCAGGTGCGAGTTGCCCTGGCCGTGCAGGTGGATCTCGGGCATCGGCAGCCCGTTGCGCGCCCGCCAGAGCGCGGCGTTGACGGCGTCCGTCGCGGTGCCGGTCAGGCTGCTCCGCTCGGGCAGGTCGACCGTGCCGTCGGCGACGGCGGCCGGGTCGAGGTGCTTGGCCCCGGCCATGGCGACCTGGCGGTGACCCGGTTGGGCCTCGCCCGCCGCGACGACCACCAGCCGGCTCTCCTGCTTCAGGTCGGAGGCCGAGTGGTCGAAGTACGTGTCGCCGGCGTTCCGACCGAACGAGCGCACGAACCAGGTGCCGGAGGGGTCGGGCAGCGTGTTGAGGAGGGCCCGCGCCCGGGTGCGGGCGGCGCGGTGCGCGTCGGACTTGCCCCGGTCGGCGGGGTCGAGCTCGGCCTCCGCGCGGAGCCGCGACACCGCGGACAGCGCCGTGGCGAGGTGGCGCACCCGCTCGGAGGGGTGCTGGGCCAGGGCGTCGAGCTCGTGGCCGTGCCGCGCGATGTTGTCGTCCACCGCGCGGTCCAGCAGTCGCACGCGCAGCGCGGACTGGCGGCCCACCTCGACGCTGACCTGGGAGCGGCCGTCGGTGCTCTCGGCGACCACCGGGGTGACGTGGTAGGACCAGGTGTGCCCGGTCGCCGCCGACCCGAGCCGCTCGCGACCGTCCTCGTCGACGTCGAGCGTGTCGATGCTCTGGGCGATGTACGACTCGCCCTTGCGGGCCACGGCGAACTGGTTGATCCCCAGGCGTTCCGCGACGGCGTCCAGGTGCGCGCCCTGCGCGGAACCGGGGCGCAGCGCCTCGCCGTACGGCCTGCCCGGTGCGACCTTCGTGATCGCCGTGGTCGCGCCCAGCACCTCCGCGACCTGCTCGCCGGTCGCGGTGAAGCCGGGGTCGTGCACGTCGAGGGCGACCATGTAGGCGATCTCGTGCAGTCCCGCGAACCGCTGCCCGTCGAAGTCGGCGAGTCGCCCGACCACCGGCGTGGCGTCGTCGGGCGAGCGGAGCACGACCTTGTTGAGCGGTCGGCCGGTGATCCTCTGGGCCAGTTCGTTGCACACGTCGGGCGGTCGCCGCGTGAAGTGCGGCTTGACCATGACGAGGCGTTCGCCGCCCGGTCGGCGGACGCCGTTGCCGGGAACGGCGCGCAGTTCCAGGATGCTGCCGTTCTCGCGCAGGTGGGTGTTCGCGTCCGCCACGACGGCCTCGGTGGCGTAGAACTCCTGGAAGGAGCTGTCCGCGTCGGACCTCGGCACCGCGATCGTGCCGTCGTCGGCGAAGACCAGCGGCGGCTTGTCGACCGGGGTGCTGTTCTGCTCCACGACGACGGACGGGAAGCCGGCGGGGTTCTCGCGCAGCACCGGGGTCCGGTCGTTGCGGGTGAACGGCGGCACGGCGCCGTCGGTGTCGATCTCGTAGTCGAGGGTGGCGCCGATCGGGAGTGAGCGGTCGGTGGTGTCGTGGTCGCCGACGTCCGAGGACCGGTCGGAGTACGCGTCGTCGGAGTCGGAGTCGGGCCGGGTGTGGTTTTCGACGTTCGCGCGGGCGATGTCGGCCAGGCGGTGTGCGTCCCGGGCTCGGGCGCGGGTGTCGTCCAGTTCCGCGCGGGTGGCGGCGTGGTCGGAGATCGCGGTGGGGAGTTCGGTCCGGGCCCGGGTGTCGCCGGACTCCGCGCGGTTGCGGAGGTGGGCTTCGCGGAACTCGGTCAGGCGGGCGCGGTCCTCGACGTCGGCGAGTTCCGCGTCCAGGCGGCGGCTTTCGGCTTCCCAGTGCGCGAGTCGTTGCTGCGGCGAGGAGTCCGGCGCCAGTGGCGTGGTGGTCCGCGGCTGCTGGGTCTTGGCGCCGTACCTCGCTTCGGTCGGAGGCGTCAGCGGTTCGGCGAGTTCGCGCGGTTCGAGGAGGTCGGGGCTCCAGTCGACGTGGACCGCGGCGCGGTCCGGCAGGCCTCCGGGCGTCGCGACGGCGTCCACGCCGAAGCGGCGCAGCAGGGCGGCGACGGTCGAGGAGTGCGCGCCGTCGACCCACACCGCCGGGCGCGACCGGCCGAGTGCGTCCCGGGTGGTGACCGCCTCGGTGATCTCGGCGGCGAACTCCTCCAGCCGCGCCACCTGGCGCGGGGTGAACGAGGTCGCGTCGCTGTCGAAGCCCAGGACGACCTCGGGCGCGGCGCGACCCTTGTCCGGGTTGGTGATCAGCTCGGGTCGGCGCAGACCCGGCTTGGCGGGCGCGGTGGACTCGGTCGCGATCCGGCGGTTGTCGATCAGCCACAGGTGCCGCGGTTTGATCTTCGGGTTGGGTCGGCCCGAGCGCGAGCCCATGAGGGTGTCGTCGCCCTGGACCCGACCCGCGGTCTCCCGGCCGCCGGTCGGCTGCTGGAACACCGTCTTGTCCGGGTCGACCTCCAGGTACTCGTCGTGCAGGCCGAGGGTGTGCCCGATCTCGTGCGCCAGCGTGGCCGGGGTCGAGGTGGGCGCCCAGTGGTACTGGTCCTCCCGCGTCGTGTTCGGCGACACGTGGACGACCTGGTGGGCGTCCCGGGCGTCGTCGGTGAACTCGACGGTGACGTGGAACATCTCGCCGGAGGGCAGGTGGTGGCCGCGGTTGTAGAGCGTGTCGACGCCCTCGCGGGTCGTCTGCTTCACCGCGTCGAGCTGCGCCGGCGTGGTGCCGTCCTGCGAGGTCAGCTTGACCTTGACGGTGAAGTCGCGGACCGGGACGCCGTCGACGGTGAAGGACCGGGTGTCGTAGGCGACCTTCCCGGTGGTCAGCCGGAGGTCGGCGAAGTCGGGCGTGACCACCGAGTGCGTCATCGGGATCGCCACCTCGGAGCGGACCCGGCTGGTGATCGGGGTGGTGGCGCGCGCCGCGACGATCGCGTCGTGGTCGACCCACTTCGCGCCGTGGAACCAGTCGGCGGTCGAGGCCTCGCTGTGCCGCCAGGTCTCGTCGGTCAGCGGGTCGGTGACGGGTTCGGCCACCGGGGTGTGGTCGGCGGTCGGCGGCTCGGTGCCCGGGGTGGCGTCGGGGGTCGACGTGCCCGGGAGGGTCCAGTCGACGTGGACGCCGGTCGACGTGCCGGTGGTCGCCGTGGCGGTCGCCCTGATGCCACGAATGCCGAGGAGCGCGGCGACCTGGTGCGCGTCCGGACCCGACACCACGACGGCCGGCGGCGGGTAGCCCCGGTCCGCGCGGACCACCGTCGAGTCGTGCACGTTCGCGATCAGGGTGTCGAGCTCGGCCGGCTGCCAGCCCTTCTCCAGCACCTGCTCGGGGCGGTTCGGGCCGCGCCGCAGGTCGCGTTCGGCCTGCTTCTCCGGCGTGACGACGAGCCGTGCCGGGTCGACGGGCGGCACGGCGGCCGCGTGCGCTTCCAGCCGCGCGCGGTGGGCGTCGACGAAGGTCGCCGCCCGGATCGCGGACTCGTGGCCCTCGACCTGCGACGCCACGACCGTGCCGTCGGCTTCGAGGTGGTGCGCGAGCCGCATCAGGTGGCGGGGTTCGAGCTCGGAGTGCGCACCCGGGACGCCCATGACGCTGTTGCCCGCGATCGTGCCGACGGGCTCGGGCGGCAGGCCGAGGAGCCGGCCGACCTTGTGCGCGAGCAGGGCTTCCGAGTCCACTGTGGACATCACGTCCGGGCGGTCGGCGCTGTGCCCGGTCACGCTGACCGCCTGGTGCCCGGAGCCGTTGAGGGTGAACTCGACCGTCACGTTGAGGCGTTCGCCGGTGGGCAGGTCGTAACCCCGGTTGAACACGCTCTCCGCGCCGCGCCCGATCTTCTCGGTCAGCGCGGCGAGGTCGTCGGGGTGGAGGGAGTTCGCGCCCAGGTCGAGCGTGAGCGTGATGTCGCGGACCGGGACGCCGTCCACGACCATCAGCCTGGTGTCGTAGGCGACGTGGCCGGAGTCGAGGTCTCCGGACGGGTAGGCGACCGTGCGGCTCACCGGGACCTGGGTCCGCGCGGCGGCGATGGCCTCCGGGAACCGGGTGTGCTCCGAGTGGAACCACGGCGCGTTGTGGTCGGTGCCGTACTCCAGCGGGTCGGCCTTCGGCAGCGGCGGCGGTTCGACCCGCGCGGTCTCCGGAGTGGGCGTCTCCGGCACCGCGACGTCGTGGACCTCCTGGGAGGAGGCCAGGTCGTCGGAGTCGGCGACGGACGAGAGGTCCGAGTACAGCGAGCGGGCGTCGACGTCGTCGATCTCCGAGGAGACGTCGGAGTAGAGCGACGAGGTGTCCGAGTCGACGTCCGCCATCGGGGCGTTCATGGGCGCCACGGCCGGGTGCGGGGTGGCGGTGGGCGCCGGTGGCGCGGTCGACTCCATCGCGATCCGCCGGTTTTCGATCAACCACAGGTGGCGCGGTTTGATCGCCGCGGTGGGCGTTTCCGTGTCCTCGTTCATCAGGCTGTTGTCGGTTTGTGACGAGCCGACGCCGGGACGGCGGGAGAACACCGGCTTGACCGGGGTGACCTCGACGTACTCGTCGATCAGGCCGAGGCTGTGGCCGATCTCGTGCGCGGCGACGTTGGGGAGGATCGTGGGCGGCCAGGAGATCTGGTTCGGCCTGGTGTGGCTCTCGGAGATGCTGATCACGTGGTGCGCGTCGGCGGCGTCGTCGGTGAACTCCACCGTGACGTTGAACATCTCGCCGCCGGGCAGGTGGTAGCCGCGGTTGTACAGGTCGGCCACGCCGGCGGCGGCGTACGCCTTCACCTTCGCCAGTTGCTCGGGGGTGACCGTCGCGTCGGGGGTCAGCTTCATCCGGACGGTGAAGTCGCGGACCCGGACGCCGTCGACCTCGAACGTCCGCGTGTCGTAGCCGGCCGTTCCGGCGACCGCCTTGGGGAAGAACCGGTGGGGGGTGATCGCCGCGGTGCTCAGCACCATCCGGTACTCGCCGCGCACCCGCGAGGCGATGGGCGCGGAGGCGCGTGCGGCGGCGATCGCCTCGGGGGCGACCCACTTCTTCGGGCGGAACCAGGGGGCGGTGGGCGCCTGGTTGTGCCGCCAGGTCTCGTCGTCCAGCGTCGTGAGCTTCGGGTCGATCGGCTTGTGCGCCGGGTCGTCCAGCACCTCGGGGGAGTCGTCCGGCCGGACCAGCGGCTCCGGGAGTGGCGTGGTGCGCGGAGGCCGCTTGGGGTCCCAGTCGACGCTGACCGAGGTGGCCATCGCGTTCTGCGACCAGTCGACCGTCGCCTTGACGCCGCGCTTGCCCAGGGCGGCCACCACCAGCGGCGCCTGCACCCCGGACACCTTCACGACCGGCGGGAGGTAGCCCCTGGCCGCGCGCTTCGCCGTCGCCTCGGTGACGTCGGCGACGAGGGTGTCCAGGTCCGCCTTGCGCCAGAAGAAGTCCAGCGTCTGCTCCGGGGTGCGGCCCGCGCGCACCCGGTCGATGAAGGCCTTGGTCTCGGGGGAGGTGGTGGGCACGACGACCGGGGCCGAGTTGTCGGGCGCGGGCGCGGGTGCGGGCGTCGCCACCGCGGCGGGCTGGTGGCCCGCGGGTGGCGGCACGGCGGTGCCGTACGTGCCGATGTCGCTCGCGAGCCGCTGGAGGTGCCGGGGCTTGAGCTCGGAGCCGACCTGGTCCGCGCGCCGGCCCGTGATGCTGTTGTCGTCGATCGGCGCGGCCGACTCCGGCGGCAGGCCGAGGAGTCGGGCGACCTTGCCCCCGAGGTGGTTCGAGTTGGCGGCCTCGGACCACTCGTCCGCCGCGCCGCGGTGGCCGCCGGGCACGACGGTGATCGTCTGGTGCGCGTCCGCCGGGTTGTCGGTGAACTCGACGTTGAGGGCGAACAGCTCGCCGTTGGGCAGGTTGTAACCGCGGTTGAAGTGCTGCGTGGCGGCGTAGGCGGTCCACTGCTTCATGGTGTTCAGGTGGGCCGGGTCCACGCCGTCGGCCGCCACCATGGCGATCTTGAGCGTGACCTCGTGCACCGGGACGCCGTCCACGGTGAGCCGTCGGACGTCGTAGGCGACCTGGCCGCTCGGCAGGTCCGCGGTCGGCGCCGCGACGGTGGACGTCACCGGCGTGGCGGCGCGGGCCGCCGCGATGTCCCGGCCGGACACCCACTTCTCGGAGTGCAGCCACGGGGCGGTGTGGTCGGTCCCGAAGTCCTCGATCGGGGTCAGCCGGGTGGTCGGCCGCATCCGGGGCGGGGTGACCGGCGGTCCTGCCGGGACGGTGCGCGGCGGGGCCGGCGGGGCGGGATTGGGGTCGTTGAACGATTCCAGCGCCTTCATGCGGCTGTCGATCAGCCAGGCGTTGCGGGGCTTGAGGCGGACGTCGTCCGCGTCGATGCCCCGGGTCATCGGCGCGTTGTCGTTGACGACGCGGCCCCTGCCGTCCTGGTGCTGGAAGATCGGCTTCACGGCGTCGGTCTCGTGGTACTCGTCCTGGAGGCCGAGGAAGTGGCCGACCTCGTGCGCGAGCCGCCGCTGGTCGGTGTCGACGGGCCAGTTGAGCTGGTCGGCGCGGCCCTCCGCGTCGGTCAGCGCGACGGTGGCGTGCGCCGCTGCCGGGTGCCCGACGAACTCGACGGTGACGTGCAGCTGTTCGCCGGACGGGAGTTTGTTGCCCTGGTTGAACAACTCGTCGATCCCGGCCCGGGCGCGGGCTTCGACCTCGGTGCGGGCGTCCGCGTTGCCGGCGAGGTGGATCCGGACCGTGAGGTCCTTGACCTTGACGCCGTCGACCTCGAACGCGCGCACGTCGTAGGCGATCGGCGCGCGCTGGCCGTCGATCCGGATGCCGTCCGCGGCCACCGCCGAACTCGACAGCACGCTGTGGTCCTCGCCGCGGACCCAGCTGGTGGGCGGGGTGGTGCGGCGGGCGTCGGCGATCGCGTCGTTCGACACCGGTGTGGCGTTCTCGAACCACGCGTCGGTGGCCGCGGTGTCGTGCCGCCAACCCGGTTTCTCCAGCTCCGTGCGGGCGGGCAGGTCCTCGGAGGTGATGACCACCGGCTCGGCCATCGGGGTCGACACCGGCGCGGGCTTCGGGGCGTAGCCCTCGGGGCGCTTGAGGTCCCAGTCCACGTGGACGTCGGTGCCGTCGGTGCGGCCGTCCGCGCGGACCGCGGCGTCGATGCCCCTGGCGGCCAAGGCGTCCTTGACGCTCTGGGCGTGCGCGCCGGACACCTCGACGGTCGGCGGCAGGTAGCGCAGCCGCTCGCGGGACCGCGTGATCGACTCCAGCTCGGTGGCCAGCGAGTCGAGCCGGGCGGTCTGGGCGTCGGACAGCGCGGTGTCGCCGGGTGCGACCTCGAACGACAGCTCCGGCTTCGCGCCGACGGGCGCGGACCTGGGCGTCACCGGTTCGGGCACGGCCATCGGCTGCGGCGTCACGTCCGCGCGCGGCGGCGCCGAGGGCGAGGCGAAGGTGGCGCTGCCGGACGAACCCTGCCCGTTCTGCGGCGGGTTCCCGGGGTTCGGCGTGACGTTCGTGTCGAGTGCCGGCACGACCCGCGGCGGCGCGTTGTTGTACGCCGTGATCTGCGCGTCGACGGCCGCCCGGTCGGTCCACCACTTCGCCTGCGCCGCGTGGGCTTCCCGGCGCTTGGCGTCCAGCTCGGCCTCCGCGTCGGCGACCTCCTTCAGCAGCCGGGCGTGCTCGTCCGCCGCGTCCTGCTGCCGCCGCTCGGCCTTGGCGACCTCGTCGCGGGTGGTCTTCTCGGCCTCGATCGCGGTGGTCAACCTGCCGTCGACGTCGTCAAGGCGCTCGCGGGTGGTCCGGACGGTCTCGTTCGCCTTGCCCAGCTCCGTGGAGGCGTGGTCCAGCCGGCCGTCGAGCTCGGTCGCGACCTCGACCGCGCGCTCGTGGCGCCGCGCGGTCTCGTCGAGCCGCACGCGCGCGTCCTCCAGCTGGAACTCGAGCTCCCGCAACCGGTACCGCGCGCCGTCCCTGGTCTCCACCGCCTGGTCCAGGGCCAGGCCCGGCTCGGAGGTGTCGACCACGCGCTGGATGTCGGTCAACGCGGTACCGACCAGCCGCGCGTCGTTCTCCAGCGTGCGGACCTCGGTGTCGAGGTCCCGCGCGGCCTGGCCGAGACGGGCCGCGTCCTCGTTGGCGCTCCGGGCCTCCGGTGCCAGCCGGGATTCCGCGAGCCGCCACGTCTCCGCGTCCGCCTCGGCCTTGTCGAGGGTCGTGCCCAGGTCCTCGGCGGTGGCCCGCAGCGGCTCGATCCGGTCGAACTCGATCCGGTGCGCGTCGCGCGCGATCCGGAGTTCGCCGTCCCGCGCCGTGACCGCGTCACCGGCGGTCTTGATCTCCGGCGCGGTCCTGGTGATCAGGTCCTGCGCCGTGTAGCGGGCCTTGTCGGTCGCGATCTCGGCCTTGCGCCAGGTCTCGGCCGACTTCTTCGACGTGTCCTGCGCGGTCGACAGGTCGGTGTCGGCGAAGTCCTTGCCCAGCATGGCCTCGATGTCCGGCGCGCCCATGCGCACGTCCGCCGAGTTCGGCACGACCAGGTCGTACACGCCGACCTTCCCGCCGCCGAGGTCGGCCACGAACCGGTACTCCACGTCGAACTCGACCAGGCCGGTCCGCCCGCTGGGCTTGATGTTCTGGCCCTTGCCGCCGGTCGGCGCGCCGGACCGGCCGTCGGACGACTCCGCGCCGTGCTTGCCCTCGAACCCCGTGGTGGTGAAGTTCGGCGAGTGCACCGGGTCCGCGTTGCCCGCGGCGTCCTTCTCGGCCATCGCGAACCCGCCGGCGCCCCCGCCGAGCAGCGCGTCGGCCGTCTCCGCGGTCCGCAGGTCGGACGTGGTCGAGGAGGTGGTGCCCTTGGGGTTCTCCAGCTTCACGCCGTCGGTGACCGACGCCAGCCTGGGGTTGACCAGCTTCGCGTACACCTTGAGGTTCGCGTGCTGGGACGAGCCGAGGCTCGACTCGTGCAGGCCCGGCACGTCCAGCGGCACCAGGGTCATCTCCGACAGCGAGGACTGGAGGTTCTCCTGGCTGATCGCCGACTGGAGGGCGTTGAGCGACCCGCTGCCCTTGCCCGTGATCCCGTTGCCGGCGCCGGCCCGCTGGAGCGCGGCGACCGCGCCGAACCGCATGTCCTTGACGCCGCGGATGGCCTCGACCGACGACGTCGGCGGCAGCACGACCGGGGTGCCCTGCGCCTTCCACTGGTCGATCCGGGGCTGCGTGGCCTCGACGGCCGGTCGCGCGGTCGCCTCGGCCCGGTAGGGCGCCGGCGGGGGCGGGCCGGTCGGCGCGTCCACCTTCACGTTGTCCGCGTGCAGCCGGACGGCGAGGTTGCCCTCGGGGCTCACCGAGCGGCCGACGACCGAGTTCCCCTTCTCCACCACCAGTTCGAACCGGATCGGGACGTTGTAGCGGGCGGCCGGACCGGTCGAGATCTGCCAGTTGCTCTCCTGGCTCGCGACGGTCTCGGACGTGGTGCGGCTCTGCGCGAAGTTGAGGTTCGTCGCGGCGGCGGCGCCCGCGGTGCCGCTGAGGTTGCCCGACGAGTTCGGCACCGCGAGGCCGGGTGTCCGCGCGCCGATGCCGAACGAGCTGCCCCTGCCCTGCGACTCGGTGTCCCGGGACGAGCCCGACACGCGGTGCTCGAAGTCGACGCCGTCGTTGATCGCGCGGTCGAACACCGGCTCGCCGATGTGCGCCTTGAGCGTGACCTGGTAGGTGTCCTTGCCGATCACCGTGCCCGGCTTGTGCAGCAGCAGCGGCACCCCGCCGTCCAGCGCGCTGTCGATGAGCGCCTTCATGCTGGTCTTCGACGTGAGGTCGGCCAGCCGCTGGAGGTTGTTCATCGAGTCGTTGAGCACCGACTCGGGGATCAGCGGGGCGGCCACCCGGCCGCCGGTGTTCTCGTTCAGCTGCGTGACGAGGTCGTTCACCGTCGTCGTCAGGTCCGGCACGTCCTCGATGATCGACAGGCCGAGCGAGCCGGGCTCGTTGGCGTGCAACCGCTTCGGGGACTGCATCTGCGGCAGCGGGTCGAGCGCGATGTCCTTGAGCGGCGGCAGCACCCCGAGGTCGCGCGCCACGTCCTCGGTGACCCGGACGAACACGCTGCCCGGCATCGTCACGGACTTCGCCGCGGTGCGCGGCGTGCCCTTGTACAGCGCGTTGCCCGACCGGCTCTCGGCCGCGAGGTCGAACGTGGCGTCGAGCTGCACCAGCACGGTCCGGTTGGTCGCCGGGCGCACGGTGTTGCGGTCGATGCTGCCGCCGACCTCGGTCGCCGTGCCCTTGGTCCGCGACCACGGCGTCCACTTGGCGGTGGCCGAGAAACCGCCGGCCCCCTGGGGCTTCGGGTTGTCCGGCCGGGCCGCGAAGCCGGCGTTGACGCTGCCCTCGACCGACTGCGTGGTGCTCTTGGCGTCACCGGCCCGGAAACCGCCGGAGATGATGTTCTCGCTCGGCGTGGCGTCCGAGACGGACACCAGCTTGGCGTTGCCGAACTTCACCGCCATGCCGATCGCGCCGGTCCGGTCGGTGACCCGCCGGTCGTACTTCAGACCCGTCTCCTGCACGCCGTTCTCGCCGGCGCGGCGCAGTGAGGCCTTCAGGTTCTCCGGGCTGAACATCCGGTCGATCTGGTTGCGCGCGTCCGAACCGGGCACGGTCAGCGCGGTGCCCTGCCCGGCGGACTCGTTGAGCAGCGCGATCGCCTGGTCCCGCAGCTTGTCCGCGTTCGCGACCGCCTCGACGTGGATCCAGTCCGGCGGCGGGGTGCGCGGCGTGCTCGGGTTGAGGATGCGGTGGATCGTGGTGTCCAGGTTCGCGACCGTCGGGTCGCCCGGCTTGAACGCGGCCGGGTCGGTCTTCATCGCCGAGCTGTCCGACACCCACAGGTGCACGTTGCCCGAGATGGCCGGCATCTCCTTGGGCGCGTTCGGGTTCGTCGGGTCGACCGGGTTCGCCGGGTCGACCGTGCGCGCGACCACGCGCTCCCGCGGCACCTGGAGGAACGGCGACCCGGGCGTGACCCGCTTGACCCACGAGCGGTTGCGGCTGTACTCGGTGATCGTGATCTCGAAGTCCAGGTCGTGGTCGAAGACCTGGGAGTGCGCGGTGCCGGTGTTCAGCGACAGGTTGTTGACCGTGGGACCGGCGTTGGTCCTGGTCGACGTGGCGCTGGTGTACTTCACCGCCGCGCCCGCGACGGGGGTGACGGTCGAGACGCCCGGCTTGGTGACCTTGCCGCCGCGGCCCTCGATGCCCGCGCTCCACCCCTTGGTCGTGGTGGTGGAGGAGTCCAGCCTCGGCGCCACCGCCGACGACGCCCGGATGTTGCGGTTGTCGGCCTGGCCGAGGTGCGTGCCGTCCTTCAGCTTCGCCTTGACCGTGACGTTGACGTAGTGCGTCTTCGTCCCGTCCTGGCGCTTGAGCTGCACCTGGACACCGGGGCCCATCAGGCTGTCGATCTTGCCGCTGAGCGCCGCCTTGGACAGCTCGGTGTCGAGCTTGCGCTGGTTGTCCAGCTGGAGCGCGATGTCCGAGAAGTTCTTGCGGTGCCTCGGGTTGGTCGGGGTGTCCCAGCTGGGCAGGAAGTCGCCGTAGCCGCGCAGCGACTTCAGCGTCGACTCCACCTGCGGCTGCACGTTGCTCGCCGCGGTGAACTCGCCGACCTTGATGTTGCCCGCCGCCAGGCCCTCCTTGAGGTACGGCGGCTCGAACCGGGGTTCGGCGGTGGGCTTGGTGATGCCGGGCTGGGTGCCGGGCGGCACGGGCAGGCCGTGCGCGGCGGCCTCGGGCAGGCCGATCCGCATGTAGGTGGTGACCGGGACGACCACGTCGGTGCCGCTGGGCGTGCGCACGGTGACGTCCGCGGTCACCTTGTACAGCCCCGAGTTGCCCTTGACCTGGATGCCGGTGCGGTTGGTCGCGCTGCTGCCGGAGGTGGACGACTCGGTGTTCTTCGCCGAGTAGCCGCCGGTGATGCCCGCCGAGCCGAGTTCGACGACCTGCGCGTTGGCGCCGCCGCCGACCGAGGCCGTGACGTCGAAGCCGCTGGTGGTCGAGGTGGTGACGGAGCTGCCGCTGGTCGAGAAGTCGTGCAGGCGCAGCTGGGCCGAGTCGTGCGAGCCGACCAGCTCGGCCGACGTGAGCTTCGCGCTCATCTGCACCGCGTTGCCGTAGGCCAGGTGCGGGCTGGTCAGCAGCTTGGAGGTGACCTGGCCGGTGAGCATCGCGCCGAGGTTGTCGCGGATGTTGGTGCCGCTGAGGAACTCGCGCAGCGCCGTGCGGCCGTCCGCGCCCGGCTTGGTGATCGACGGGTGCAGCTCGGCGGCCACGTCGGTGAACGCCTGGTCCGGGTCGAGCACGACGACGGCCTCGGGCACCACGTGCTCGACCTTGGCGCCCCAGTCGGCGTCGGGCGGGGTGATCGCGCCCTGCGTGTTGTCGGTGTTCTTGAGCTTCGCCAGGTCGTCGGGGATCTGTAGGTCCACCGTCGTGCCCGGGTCGGTGTCGATGACCTGCTGTCCGATCGGGGTGCCCTGCGCGTTGGTCAGCGTCACGTTGTAGGTGACCGGCACGGACACCTGGGTCGACGCGTCGCCGGAGCGGATCGAACGTTCGTCCACAGTGGACGATTGCAGGGTGACCGTCGACGTCGGGGTGGACAGCGGGGTGCTCACGCCGATCGACCCGTACGCGCCGATGCCCTGGCTCGCGGTCGCGGTGATGCCGAGCGAGTTCGAGGTCGCGACGGTGGTCGTGGTCGAGCTGGACGAGCCCGACTGGGTCACCAGGTCGACCTTGGCCGGCAGCGGCTTGCTGCCGTTGGGGTTCGGCGCGGGCGCGGGGGTCGCGGCGGGCGGGTTCATGACCGCCTGCACCTTGGCGTCGAACCACTCGTTGCCCTGCTTGACCTGGAACGTGCGGCCCTCGCCGAGGAACGACTCGAAGTTGGTGGTGAGCTCGTGGTCGATCTTGTCGATGCCCTCGGGCGTCGCGTTCGCGTTGGGCGGCAACAGGGTCGTGACCGCGGTGGTGACGCGGTCGGTGCCGTGCACGCCGGTGATCGCGATCGTGCCCAGCGCGTGGTTGCCCTGGAAGAAGTCCGGCAGCGTGGTGGTCGGCAGCACCGAGGCCGGCGCCGGGGTCACCACGATCAGCGGGATCGCGGCCGCCGGCGTCGGCGTCGGCCGGAACAGGTCGCGCAGGCCCGGCGCGTTGGGCGCCTGCACGTTCTGGTCGACGTCGAAGGCCGTCGTGGGGTTGGTGAACGACTCCAACGCCTTCATGCGGCTGTCGATGAGCCACGCGTTGCGGGGCTTGAGACTCGCGTCGTCGGCGTCGATGCCCTGCGTCATGGGCGCGTTGTCGTTGACGACGCGGCCCTTGCCGTCCTGGTGCTGGAAGATCGGCTTGACGTCGGTGGTCTCGAAGTACTCGTCGTGCAGGCCGATGAAGTGGCCGACCTCGTGCGCGAGGCGCCGCTGGTCGGTGTCGACGGGCCAGTTGAGCTGGTTGGCGCGGCCGTCGGGGTCGGTCAGCGTGACGGTGCTGTGCGCGTCGGCCGGGTTGTCCACGAACTCGACCGTGACGTGCAGCTGTTCACCGGACGGGAGTTTGTTGCCCTGGTTGAACAACTCGTCGATCCCGGCCCGGGCGCGGGCCTCGACCTCGGTGCGGGCGTCCACGTTGCCGTCGAAGTGGATCTTGACCGTGAGGTCCTTGACCTTGACGCCGTCGATGTCCAACGTGCGCACGTCGTAGGCGATCGGGCCGCGCCACGCCTTGAGGTCGATCCCGTCGGGGCCGACCTTCGAGTTGTCCAGGATGCCGCCGTCCTCGCCGCGGACCCAGCTGGTGGGCGGGGTGTTCCGGCGGGCGTCGGCGATCGCGTCGTTCGACACCGGCGTGGTGTTGTCGAACCAGTCGGCGGTGCTGTCGGTGCTGTGCCGCCACTTGGGGTCGTCCAGCTCCGAGCGGGCGGGCAGGTCGGTCGAGGTGATCACGACCGGCTGGGCCATCGGGGTGGACTTCGGCGCGGCCGGCGGCACGTAGCCCTCGGGGCGCTTGAGGTCCCAGTCGACGTGGACGTCCGCGCCGTCCGGGCGACCGCCGGGGCGGACCACGGCGTCGATGCCCTTGGCGACGAGTTCGGCGCGCACGGACTGGGCGTTCGCGCCGGACACCTCGACCCTGGGCGGCAGGTAGCCGAGCCGGTCGCGCTGGGACTTCGCGTCGGTGAGGTCGGTGGCGAGCGCGTCGAGCCTGGCGTTCTGGGCGTCGGACAGCCTCGTGTCGCCCGGCGCGAAGTCGAACGACTGCTCGGGGCGCGCGGTGCGCGGGGTGGCGTTCGGGCTCGCGGTGGGGTCGACCGCAGGCGTCGAGCGGGGCGCCGGGACGTCGGTGGCGAACGGCGGCGCGGGCGGTGCCGGTGTGGTGTTGGTCTGCGTGGTGGTGGTGTTCGGCTGCTGGGTGGTGCTGCCCTGCTGGTTGCCCGGCGTGGTGATCGGGGTGTTGCCGCTGGTGGTCGAGGTGCTGCCGGTGGTGGTGTTCGGTTGCGGGGTGGTGCTGCCCTGCTGGGTGTTCGGGGTGGTGTTCGGCTGCTGGGTCGAGCCGCCCTGCTGGGTGGCCGGCGGGGGAGGCGGCGGCGGGGTGTTGAGCGTGTCGATGCCCTCGTCGAGCGTGATCTTGGCGTCCCACCAGGCTTTCTGCCGCACGTCCGCCGCGTCGCGGAGGTCGGCCAGCTCGTTCAGCGTGGTGTCGAGGTCGGTTTGCAGCAGGTCGACGGCCGCCACCGCCGCGTCCCGGTTTTCGATCGCCGTGTCGAGCGTGGCCTGGGTGCCCGCCGCGGTCTGCACCGCGTTGTGCAGGTTGTTGTTGGCCGTGTCGAGCTCGCCGGTCCTCGTCGTCACCTCGGTCTGCGCCGTCGCGAGCCTGCCCTGCGCCGCGATCGCCTCGGCGTTCGCGCGGTCGAAGGCGTTCTGGGCCTGCTGACGTCGCCCGTCGGCGGCCGCCCGCTCGTTCGTCCGCTCCTGCAACTCGGCCGTCAGGTCGGCCACCCGGTCCTGGCGCTCCCGGAGGTCGGCCTGGGCACGGGCGAAGTCCGGCGAGTCGGTCGGCGGCAGGGTGGTGTTCGCCACCGCCTGCTGCGCCACCGCGAGCTTGTCGCCCAGCGCGGTGACGTCGGAGTCGAGGTGTTGCGCGCTGAACTTCGCTCCGGCGAGGGTGTTGTCCAGGTCGGTCAACGGCTCCTGCGCCCGCCGCAGCTCCTCGACCCGTTGCCGCACCGCCTCGTTCGCGGTGTTCAGCCGGTCGGTCGCGGCCGTGACGTCGGCCGTCCGGTCGGCCACCGCCGTCGCGTTCGGGGCGTGGGCGTTCGTCGCGTTCGTCACGACGGTGTCGGCGTTCGCCACGGTCTGCGTGGCCTTCGCGATGTCGGTGTGCAGGCCTTCGGCCTTGTGCAGCGACACCTCGGCCGCGGCCTCGGCCTTGCGCCACTCGGCCGCCGCGTTCTTGACGTCGGTCTGCGGCGCGTTCAACGGCGTCAAGGGCTTGCCCAGCACCGTCTCGACCTGGGGCGCCGGCATCCGCAGCTGCACGGAGTCCGGGATCGTCAGGTCGACCACCCGGATCCGGCCGTCGCCGAGGTCGGCGACGATCCGGTACTCCATGTCCACGTCGACAAGACCGGAACGCCCGCCCGCCTTGGGGTTCTGGGACTTGTTGCTCGTCTCGCCGCCGGCGTTGGTGTCCGCGACCTCGGAGCCGTGCTTGGTGTCGATGCCGGGGGACGCGAAGATCAGGTCCGGCGACTGCTTCGACGTCACGTTGGTCGCGCCGACGCCGATCGTGACGTCACCGGTTTCGGTGTGCTTGGAGTCGCTGGAGGTGGCCGACGTCGTGGAGGTCGGGTTCTCCAGGGCGATCGTGTCGCTGATGCCGGCGAGCCGCGGGTTGACCATCTTGCTGTAGATCTTGAGCGACGCGTGCTGGCCGAAGCCGAGCGTCGCCTCGTGCAGCCCCGGCACGTCCAGCGGGGTCGAGTTCATGCCGATCAACGTCGGCTGGAGGGTTTCCGAGCTGAGCGTGGTCTCCAGCGCGTTGCGCGAGCCGGAGCCCTTGGCCGTGATGCCGCCGAACGCGCCCGCGCCGGTCAGCGCCCGGATCGACGCCTCGCGCAGCTCCGCCGCGCCCCGGAACCCCTCGACCGAGGTGTTCGTGGTCGGCACGTCCACCGGGTGGCCGCTCTGCTGCCACGCGGTGATGTTCGCCGGTCGCGCCTCCGCGTTCGGCCGCACCGAGACCGACTTCGTGAACGGCGGCGGCGCGGGCCGGGTCGGCGTGGACACCTTCATGTTGTCCGCGAGCAGCCGGACCGTCATGTCCTGCGGCTGGGCGGTTTCGACCCGTCCCAGCTCGACGTCGCCGCGCTCCACCACCAGTTCGAACTTCAGCGGCACGGTGTAGTGGGCCTGCGGGCCGAGCGCCTGCCGCAGGTTGCCCGCCTGCTCGGTGGTCGACGTGGACGTCGAGTTGGTGTGCGCCTGGCCGACGGTCGCGGTGCCGATCGCGCCGACGCCGACGGTCAGGTCGGGGTTCGAGGTCTGCGGGATGCCGCTGCCCTGCGCGCGGATGCCGACGTTCCAGGCCTTGCCCTTGCCGTGCTGCTCGGTGTCCTTCTGCGAGCCGGTCGACGCGTGCTCCATGTCCGAGCCGTCGTGCGTGGCCTTGACGAACGTCGGCGGACCGGCGGGCACCGCCTTGAGCGTGACCTGGTAGCTGTTCTTGCCGAACGTGCCCGGCTTGTGCACCAGCAGCGGGACGCCGCCGTCGAGCGCGCTGTCCATCAGCGCCTTGACGCTCGCCTCGGACGTGAGGTCGACCATGCGCTGGAAGTTGTTCATCGAGTCGTCCAGCACCGACGTCGGCATCAGGTCGGTGCCGAGCCGCGCGAGGTTCGTGCGCAGCTCGGGCACGAGGTTCGACAGGTCGGGAACCGTCTCGATGTGGCTCAGACCCAGGTTGACCGGGGTCGGGGCCACCACCGGCGGGGTGGTCGCCGGCGTGGCCGTGGTCGGCGTCGGGGTGACGGCCGGTGGGTTCGTGGCCGGCGTGGTGTTGGCGGGTGTGGTGTTGGCGGGTGTGGTGTTGGCCGGCGTGGTGGTGGCCGGGGTGGCGACGGCGGGCGTGGGCGCCGGGGTGAACAGCTTCGGCGTCTGCATGCCGGGGAACTGGATCTTGCCGACGTGCGCCGGAACCGGTGGCAGCAGGCCCATCTGGCGCGCGGTCGCCTCGTCCACCCGGACGAACACGCTGCCGGGCATGTCCACGGTGGACCCGGCGCGGCTGGTCGTGCCCTTGTGCAGGGTGTTGGCGTTGCGCGACTCGGCGACCACGTTCACCTTGGCGTCCAGCTGCACGAAGTACGTCCGCTGGGCCTGGCTGCGCTTGTTGCGGAACACCTCGCCGCCGACCTCGCGGGCCGTGGTGTCCGACTTCGACCACGGCGTCCACTTGGCCGTGGGCCCGATGCTGCCCGACGCCTTCGCCTCGGTCTCGGCCTTGATCGGCACGTTCAGCGTCCCGGCCAGGTCGATCGACTTGCTCGTCGCCTTGCTGTCACCGGTCTTGAAACCACCGGTGATCGCGTTCTCGGTCGGCGTGCCGTCGGAGAACGACATCAGCTTGGGGTTGGACAGCTCGACGCTCATGCCGATCGCGCCGGTGCGGTCGGCGACCCGGCGGCTGTACTTCATGCCGCCTTCCTGGATGCCGGTCTTCGAGGAGATCGGCAGCTGCGCCTTGATGTTCTCGGCGCTGAACATCTTGTCGATCTGGTTGCGGGCCTGGGTGCCGAGGCTGGTCAGCGAGCCGTCGGCGTTCGACGCCCGGTTCAGCACGTTCAGCGCCTCGGCGTGGATGGCACCGGTGTTCGCGACCGCGTCGACGTGCAGCAGGTTGTACTTGTTCCGGGTGGCGGGCGCGGGAGTCGTCGTGGCGGCCGGGGTTTGGGTGTTCGCGGGCGTTTGCGTGTTCGCGGGGGTCTGGGTGTTCGCCGGGGTGGTGGTGGCCGGCGCGGGCGAGGTCCACTTGCCGCTGACCAGGTCCGCGATCGTCGGCGGGTTGGTGATCGGCTGCGGGTTCGGCGCGCCGATCGGGGAGGCGTTCGGCGGCGTCTTGAACGTCGCGCCGTCCGGCACCCAGAAGTTGACCTTGCCGCCGATCGGCGGGATGTGCGCGACGTTCGCCGCGATCGGGACGCCGTTGGGCGACACCGTCGGTGCGGGGTTCGGTGCCGGGGTCGCGGTGGTGTTGGGCGCGGCGGTGTTCGGGGTGGCGTTCGGCGTGGCCGTCGCGTTCGGCGTCGCGGTGGTGTTCGGGGTCGCGTTCGGCGCCGGGTTCGGGTTGGTCATCGCCACGACCTGGGGCTCCGGGAGCTTCATCCTCGGCGAGCCAGGCATCAGCCGCTTCACCCACGCGCGGTGGGCGCTGAACTTGGTGACCTCGACCGTGATGTCCACGTCGTGCTGGAACACCTGGGCCTTCGAACCGCCCGTGCTGAGCGTCGTGGTGTTCGCCGTGGCGCCCGACGACGTCTTGTACGAGGTCGAGCTGTTGTACTTCGCGCTGACGTTCGGCGCCGGGGTCACCAGGTTCCCGCCGGACACCGTCGGCACCACGAGCCTGCCCTCGACGCCCGCGTTCCATCCTTTTTGGACGGTCGTGGAGCTGTCCAGCTTCGGCGCCGCCGACGCCGAGCCGCGCACCGCGTGGCCGTCGACCTGGCCGAGGTGGGTCGGGTTGCGCAACGTCGCCTTGACCGTGACGTTGACGTAGTCGTTGGACCACAGGCCGCGCCGCTTGAGCTGGACCGTGACGCCCGGTCCGAGCATGGTGTCCATCTTCGCGGTCAGCGCGGCGCGGTTGAGCTCGGTGTCGAGCTTGCGCTGGTTGGCCATCGCGTCGACCACGTCGGCGAAGTTCTTGCCCGACGTGCGCGGGTTCGCGGTGGTGTTCCACTTCGGCAGGAACCCGTCGAAACCGGGGATGCCGCTCAACGCGGTCTCGACGTGGCCCTTGACGTCGTTGGCCGGCGCGAACTCGCCGACCTTCGCGCCACCGCTCGCGACCTGCGACGCGAGGTAGGGCGGCGCGTGGCGGGTGTTCGGCGTGCCGGCGACGAAGGTCGTCTTGGACGTGGGCTGCACCGGCAGACCGTGCGCGGCGGCCTCGAACGTGCCGATGCGCATGTACACGGTCGTCGGCACGACCACGTTCTGCCCGCTGGGTGTCTTGACCTCCAGGTTGGCGGTCACCTTGTACAGCCCGGTCTCGGACTTGATCTCGATGCCGGACTTGTTGCCGCTGACCGTTCCGGACCCGGAGGTCTCGGTGTTCTTGGACGAGATGCCGCCCACGAAACCCGCCGTGCCACCGACCGTCTTCGGCACCAGCGCGCCGCCGCCGACCGCGATGTTGACGTCGAAACCGCTCTTCGTCGACGCCGACACGGAGCTGCTCGTGGTCGCCGACTCGTGGATGCGCAGCTGGGTGTCCGAGGTCGTGCCGACCAGCTCCGCGCTGATCGGCGTCAACCGCATCTGCACCGCGCTCGCGTACGAGCTGTTCGGGCTCACCAGGTCGGGCGAGGTGATCCAGCCGTTGAGCATCGCGCCCGCGTTGTCGCGGATGTTGGTGGGGCTCAGGAAGTTCTGGAGTTCGGTCCGGCCCGGCGCGCCCATCTTCGTGACCGACGGCGGCAGCTTGCTCGCGACGTCGGTGAACGCCTGGTCCGGCGTGACGTTGCCGTCGAACGTGACCGCCTCGGGCGCCGGGTGCTCGATCTTCGCGCCCCAGTTCCCGTCCGCCGGCGTGGCGACCGGGTTGGTGGTCGCGGGCGGCGGCGTGAGGTTGGTCATCTCGTCGGGGATCTTGAGCGTGATGTCGACGGGACCCGGGTTCGGGGTGTTGGGCGTGACCGGCCCGGGGACGGTGACCGGCGTGCCCGCGACGTTCTGCGGGTTGATCAGCGTCAACGTGTAGGTGACGGGCACCACCGCGTTGGTGGAGTTCTTGCCCGACCTGATCTGGCGGTTGTCCACTGTGGACGTCTGCGAGGTGTTCGTCTCGGACGGGCGGGCGAACTGCGCCTTCGCGCCGACCTGGCCGTACGGACCCACGCTCGTGCCGAACAGCACGGAGGTGCCGATGTCGCCGGTGGTCGAGACCTGCGTCGTGGACGACGTGGTCGACCCGCTGTTGGTCGCCATGTCCACCTTGGTGGAGGTGGTCGGCGGTGCGGTGGACGGCGCCGGGTGCAGGGTCGCGACGACCTGGATCTCGTAGTTCATGTTGCCGACGCGGACCGGGAACTTGCGGCCGGTGCCGAGCAGCGACTCGAAGTTGCCGTTGATGGCGGTCTCGATCTGCCCGATCCCCTGCGGCGTCGCGCCGTCGATCCGGGGCAGCAGGTTCGTGGCGGCGGTGAGGACCTGCGGCACGCCGTGCGGGTTGGCGGTCGCGATGGCGCCGAGCGCCCGGCCGTTCTGCACGAAGTCGGGGAGGTTCTTCCCGGGCACGATCGGGTTCTGGGCGCCGGGGTTCGGGTTGGGGTTCGGGTTCGGGTTGGGCGGCGGGGTGACCGTCGTCGTGGTGTTGGTGTTGCCGGTGTTGGTGTTGCCGGTGGGCGGGGTGACGGTGATGACCGGCGGCGGGTTGCCGGTGGTGGTGTTCGTGGTGGTGCTGGTGCCGGCGTTCGGGTTGGTGTTGCCGCCGGTGGTGGTCGTGGGCGTGCCTCGACCGAACGCCTTCCTGATCTTGTCGCCCAACGGCGAGTTGGGCAGCATCGGCGCGACGACCGGGGTGGTCTGCGAGCTCGAGTCGGTGCTCTTCGCCGGGGTGCTCTGCTTCGGCGGCGTCGTGGTGGACGGCGTCGTGGTGGACGGGGTGGAGTTCTCCGGCAACACGGCGGACCGCGACCCGGACCCGACCGGCGTGGACCCGACCGGCGGCGGGTTCAGGTCCGCGCCGGGCTTGGGCGTGCTCGAGGTCTGAGCCGCCGGACTCTGCACCGAAGGCGATGGGTTGGGCGGCGTTCGAACGGGCGGCGTTTGAACCGGCGGAGCCTGGACCGGCGTGCTCTGGACCGCGGGCGGCTGGACCGTCGTGCCGGGGTTGGTGGTGCCGGCCGGGGTGGGCGTGGCGGGCTTGGGTGTGGTCGGCGACTGGACGGCCGGGCTCGGCACCGTCGTGCCGGGGTTCGTGGTGTTGCCCGGGGTGGGCGTGGCGGGCTTGGGCGTGGTCGGCGACTGGACCGTCGGGCTCGGCACCGTCGTGCCGGGGTTCGTCGTGCCGGCCGGCGCGGGCGTCACGGGCTTCGGCGTCGTCGGCGACTGGACGGTCGGCGATTGGACCGTCGGCGACTGGACGGTCGGCGACTGGACGGTCGGCGACTGGACGGTCGGTGACTGGACCGTCGGTGACTGGACCGTCGGTTTGGTGTTCACCGGCGTCGGCTTCGGGGCCGGTGGCGGGGTCGAGGTGGAGGTTGGTGGGGCGGTGGAGATCGTGCCGTTGCCGGTCGGGGGTTTCGTGCCCTCGAAGACGCTCTTGCCCGGGGAGGCCGTGTACTTGCTGGTGCGGTCGGTGCCGGTGTTCGCCGGGTTCGCGCCGCCGGCGGTCGGGGGCGCCGCGGGCGGTGGCGTGGTCGTGGTCGGCGACGGGGTCGTGGGCGACGTCTTCGGCGGGGCCGAGGGCGGTACCGCGGACGTCGGGGTGGTCGTCGTGGGGGACTTCGTCGGCGAGCCCGGCGAGCCCGGCGAGTTCGGTGAGCCCGGCGAGCCGGGGGACGTCGGCGAGCCCGGGGACGTCGGCGTGGTCGACTTCGGCGGCGCGCTCTGCGGTGTGGAGGACGACGTCGGCGGCGTGGTGATCGAGCCGGTGGAGCCCGCGCCGGGCTTGGGGGCGTCGAAGATGCCCTTGCCCCCGCCTCCCGCGTACTTGCTCGTGCGCTCCGACGCCGCCGCGCCGCCGGGTGCGGTGCCGCCGGCCGGGGGCGTGCCGCCGGGGGTCGACGGCGGGACGGTGCTCCGGCCGTCCGGCGCCTTGGTGATCGGGCTCGCGGAGGGTGACGTGGTCGGCGGGACGACCGCCGGGGTCTTGCCGCCGGCGACCGGGTTCGTGGCCGAACCGCCGGGCGCCTTGGCGCCGGGAGCGGGCGTGCCGCCGGGCGTCGAACCGCCCGGGATCCCCGACCCGCCGGGCGTCGACCCGCCGCCCTTGACGGGCGGGGGTGGGGTCACGGTGGACCCTCCGGTGTTCTGGGCCCCGGAGGTGGTTCCGTTGGCGCCCTTGACCGGCGCGGGCGGGGTGACGGTGGACCCGCCGGTGTTCTTCGCGCCGCCGGACGTCGTTCCGTTGGCGCCCTTGACCGGTGCCGGTGGGGTGACGGTGGACCCGCCGGTGTTCTTCGCGCCGCCGGACGTCGTTCCGTTGGCACCCTTCACCGGAGTCGGCGGGGTGACGGTGGACCCGCCGGTGTTGGTCGACGAGCCCGCCGTGGTGCCGTTCGCGCCCTTGACCGTCGGGGGTGGCGTGGCGGTCGACCCGCCGCCGGTGTTCTTCGCGCCGCCGGGCGTGGTGCCGTTGTTGCCCTTGACCGTGGGCGGCGGGGCCGCGGTCGCGCCGCCGGTGTTCTTCGCGCCGCCGGACGTCGTCCCGTTGGCGCCCTTGACCGGCGGCGGCGGGGTGGCCGTCGAGCCGCTGGTGTTCGACGCGCCGGCGGTGGTCCCGTTGCTGCCCTTGGGAGGCGGCGGCGCGGTGTAGTTCTGGCCGCTGGTGTTCGACGCGCCCGCGGTCGTGCCCGACGTGCCCGGCGGGCGCTGGGCGTTCGAGTTCGGGATGATCTTGCCGAACTGGGTGCCCGAGTTGGTGTCGGTGTTCGCGTGCGTCTGGTGCGTCGCCTTGATGCCCTGCTGCACGTTGCCGAACGTCGTCGCCGCCCGGTCCGCCTGCGCCACCGAGTTCTGGTTCGAGTTGTTGACCGCCGGCACCGCGAACAGCCCGATCGGGCCCATGGCGTTCGGCTTCAGCTCGAGGCCCTTCAACCCTCGGGAGATCGAGGTCATCCGCTCCTGGAAAGAACCGGCCTTGGACGCCAACCCCTCCATCGACGAACTGTTCATCGAGAACCCGGTGCCACCGGTCGGGCCGCCCACGCCGGTCAACGGCGGTGGTTTCGACCCGTTGTTGGTGTTGTTGTTCGGGTTCGCGTTGGAGTTCGTGTTGGAGTTGGAGTTGGAGTTGATGTTCTTGGCCATGGCCGGTTCTCCCCCGTGAGTGGCGGACTACACGTGGACGTTGGTGTCCGGCGTGGACTTGGTGGACGTGGTCTGGGGGTTGGAGTACTTCTTCTGGTACTCCTCGTAGCTCTTCTTGGCGTCCTCGCCGGAAGACTTCGCCTGGTTCGCGGCCGTCTCGGCCTTCCTGCCCGCGTCCTCGGCGGCCTTGGAGGCCTTCTCGGCCGCCGCGATGTCGGCCTCGCTGCCGGTTTTGAACGCCTGCGCGTTCGCCTCGGCGGCCTTCGCGTTGGCCTCGGTGAAGTCGACGTTCGCCTGCTCGTACTTGGCGTTGGCGTCCTTGGCCGCGTTGCCCTTCGACGTCAGGTCGCTCTCGGCGGCGGTGCGCGCCGGGTCGACCGGACCCTCGTTCGGGTGCTTGGTCTGGAAGTCCTTGAACGCCTTCTGCGCCGCGTCGTCGTACGGCTTGGTCGCGTCGAGCGCGCCCTTGCTCGCCTTCGACGCGTCCGCGAGGGCCCGCGCCTTCGTCGCCGCGTCGGTCGCCGCGCTCGCCGCCGCCCCGCGTGCCGTGTCCGCCTCGGCCTTGGCCGCGTCGAACTTGGCCTTGGCCGCGTCGTACTTCGCCTGGTCGCCCGACGCCGCGGCCCGGTTCAGCTCGTCGGCCGCCGCGTTCGCCTTCTCGTTGGCCGAGGCCGCCTTGGTGGACGCGTCGTTCAGCTTGTCGTTGGCCGTCTTCAGCTCGTCGGAGGCCTTGGACTCGTTGTCCTTGGCCTGCGTGTACTTGTCGTTGGCCTGCTGCGACTCCTGGTTGGCCTTGTCCACGACGTCCTGGTCGTCGTCCTGCTTCTGGCCGTCGCTGATCGCGTCGCCGACGTCGTCCTGGGCCTTGTAGCCCTCCCACGCGATCTCGCCGACGTCGGCGATGTTCTCGAACCGGTCCCAGCCCTTGCCGATCTTCTCGACGATCTCGTCCAGGTTCTTGATGCGGCTCATGTTCCGGGTCAGCGACCCGACCAGCCGCGCGATCCGGGACGCGATGTTGGTGGCCAGCGCGATGCCCTTGCCCACGGCGTAGCCGATGAAGCCCGCGATGGACGCGCCGAAGGTGAAGACCGCGGCCGCGGCGGCGGCGATCGCGCCGGCCAGCAGCGAGCCGAGGAACTGCGAGATCATGTCGCGCACGATGTCCCGCAGGACCTGCACGAGCATGCCGCAGATCGCGACGATCTTGGCCTTGGTCTCGACGGCGTTGGCGAGGTCGTCCAGCTCCTTGCCCATCGCCTCCATGCTGGCCTGGAACCGCTCGGCGGACATGCCGGTCCAGCCGTCGACCTTGACCAGGCCCTGCTTGTGGTCGTCGGCGAGCACCCGCAGGTCGACGGCCTGCTTCTTGGTCGCCTCGACGTTGGCCTGGATGTCCTCCGGGTCGCCCATCAGCTGGTCGAGCCCCTCCTTGATGAAGGAGATGTGCTCGATCAGCCAGCCGATGCCGGCGCCCAGGATGCTGCCGAACGGGTCCATCGCGAACATCGCGACCGACGACGCGGCGCCGATCGCGTTGAACGTGATGTCCAGCGCGCGCTCGGTCTCCGACTCGGCGTCGCCGCTGATCGAGTCGATCAACCCGTCGAAGGCCTCGATGAACAGCGAGCCCTTGAACTTGTTCTCCTCGGTGATGTTCATCCCGGGAGGCGACGAGATGGGTGTTTCCGCCATGACAAGTGCCTTCCTAGATCACCAGGGCTGGTTTTCGTCGTCGTCCTCGACGGCGTGGCGCGGGCGCGCCGGCGGCCGGGGTGCGACCTGCTGCTGGTACGGAGGACGCTGTGGTGGCGCCGGGCGCTCGGGCTCGGGCTCCGGTTGTCCGAAGTCCTCGTTCTCCGCCGCGACGGGCACCTCCTCGTCCTCGTCGTCGGGGATCGAGTCGAGCACGAACTGCATGGCCTCGGTGCCCGCGCCGATCGGCTCGAACGCCTCCACGACCTTCGCCGCGGCCTGGCGCTGCGCGGTCCGCGCGGTCTGCATGATCACCGCGGTGAGCCGCGCCGGGCCGAGGTCGCACGCCCGGTGGCCGAGCTCGATGTCCTGGAGGCCGCCGTTGGGGCCGACCGTGATCGTGACCGCGCCGTCGGGGCTGGTGACCTTCGCGTGCGCCGCGGCGTAGTTCTCCTGCAACGCGGCCGACTTCTGCGCAAGATCGGCGATGCGACTCTCGTAGTCGTCCAGCCATTGCCGGGGGTCCAAGGCTGCCTCCTGGGGTGGATACCGGTGCAGCCTGGACTCCACCGGAGTCCGCCAACGTGCCCCCAACGTCGCACCAACGGGCTAACGGAGGGCAAAAAAGGGGAGACCAGAACCCCGCCGTAGGCCCTGGTCTCCACTGAGTCATACGGAGAGGTGAGGGTCGGGGTTCACGGTTTGACCCCCAGTGATCGTCGCCACCCGATGAGGTCGACGGATCACCCCGAGTGGCGGCGTGCGGCGATCGCACCAACGATTAGGTCACGGCGGACCGGCGGGCACGCGCCCGGAGTTACCACGGGGTACGGTTCGCCACTCGAGAACTCCCGACACCGCGGTCGGGGGAACAGCTGCTCACCGAGCAGGGAGGGAGACGAGTCGTGCGTCGTCCAATGCGTGGAGTGGCCGTGGCCGCGATCGCGCTGACCAGCGTTCTGTCGATGGCCGCCTGCGCCAAGGACAGCGGTGGCTCCACCGGGTCCGGTTCCACGTCGAGCGCCGCCGGTGGCTGCAAGCTGGCCGACAAGCCGCCCGCGCCCGCCGCCGCGTCGAGCAGCAGTTCCGCGAGTGAGAAGGTCGACGGCAAGGCCCTCAAGGTCGGCCTGGCCTACGACATCGGCGGTCGTGGCGACGCGTCGTTCAACGACTCCGCCGCCGCCGGCCTGGACAAGGCGAAGGCCGACTTCGGGTTCACCGACGTCAAGGAGCTGACCGCGGCCCCGAACGAGGCCGAGGACGCCAAGCAGACCCGTCTCCGCCAGCTGGCGAGCGAGGGCTACAACCCGATCATCGCGGTCGGTTTCGCCTACGCCGAGTCGCTCAAGACCGTCGCGCCCGAGTTCGCGAACACGAAGTTCGCGCTCGTGGACGGCACGGTCGAGGGCGCGGCCAACGTCACGCCGCTGCTGTTCGCCGAGGAGCAGGGCTCGTTCCTGGCGGGCGTCATCGCCGCCTACCAGTCCAAGGCGTGCCACGTCGGCTTCATCGGCGGCGTCAAGATCCCGCTGATCCAGAAGTTCGACGCGGGCTACGAGCAGGGCGCCAAGGCCGCCGCACCGGACATCAAGATCGAGAAGAAGTACCTGACCCCGGCCGGCGACTTCACCGGTTTCCAGGACCCGACCAAGGGCCAGGAGGCCGCGAAGGGCCAGATCGAGGCCGGCGCCGACGTGCTCTACCACGCGGCCGGCGCGTCCGGCAAGGGCGTCTTCTCCGCCGCGAAGGCCGCGAACGTCAAGGCCATCGGCGTCGACTCCGACCAGTACAACCAGGCGACCGTCGCCGACTCGAAGGACGTCATCGTGTCCTCGATGCTCAAGCGCGTCGACGTCGCGGTGTACGACTTCGTCCGGGCCGCCGCCAAGAACGACCTGGCGAGCCTGCCCAAGGTGTTCGACCTCAAGGTCGACGGCGTGGGCTACGCGACCTCGGGCGGCAAGATCGACGACAACCTGAAGGCCGTCCTCGAGGGCTACAAGGCCCAGATCATCTCGGGCGCCATCAAGGTCTCGGACCAGCCCAGCAGCTGATCCGACCGGCAACGCACTCGGCCTCGCGGACGACCTCCGCGGGGCCTTGTGCGTGGAGAACCAGGTTTGCGGACCGGACGGAGCCTCCCCAGCCATGAGCGAACCAGCCATGAGCACCCAGGTCACGAGCACCACCCCGGCGGTTGTCCTGTCGGGCATCACCAAGCGCTTCCCCGGCGTCGTCGCCAACAGCGACGTGCACCTGAGCGTCGCGACCGGCGAGGTCCACGCGCTGTGCGGTGAGAACGGCGCCGGCAAGTCGACGCTGATGAAGATCCTCTACGGGATGCAGCAACCCGACGAGGGCACGATCGAGGTCGCGGGCGAGCAGGTCCGCTTCCGCACGCCGGCCGACGCGATCAAGGCCGGCATCGGCATGGTGCACCAGCACTTCATGCTCGCCGACAACCTCACCGTCCAGGAGAACGTGGTCCTGGGCGCGGAGGCGTTGCACGGCATCGGCGGTAAGGCGCGGCGGCGGATCCAGGAGTTGGCGAAGGCCACCGGGTTGACCGTCGACCCCGGCGTGCTGGTCGAGCGGCTCGGTGTCGCCGACCGGCAGCGGGTGGAGATCCTCAAGGTGCTCTACCGGGGCGCCCGGGTGATCATCCTCGACGAGCCGACCGCGGTGCTCGTGCCGCAGGAGGTGGACGAGCTGTTCACCACGCTGCGCGGCATGCAGGCCCAGGGCTTCACCTTCCTGTTCATCTCGCACAAGCTGGACGAGGTGCGGGCGATCGCCGACTCCGTGACGGTCATCCGGCGCGGCACCACGGTCGGCACCGCCGACCCCAAGGCGGTGTCCTCGCGGCAGCTGGCGGAGATGATGGTCGGCTCCGAGCTGCCCAGCCCGGAAACCCGCGAGTCCACCGTGACCGAGCGGGTCGTGCTCGACGTGCGCGGGCTGGGCCTGGTCGCGGACGACCGGCCGGTGCTCGACGGGATCGACCTGGTGGTGCGGTCCGGCGAGGTCGTCGGCATCGCGGGCGTCGAGGGCAACGGGCAGACCGAGCTGGTCGAGACGATCATGGGCATCCGGCGGGCGCACCGCGGCACCGTCGTGCTGGGCGAGCGGGACATCTCGCGGCTCGGCACGCTGGCCAGGCGCGAGGCGGGCATCGGGTACGTGCCCGAGGACCGGCACCGGCAGGGGCTGCTGCTCGAACAACCGTTGTGGGCCAACCGGATCCTCGGCTACCAGACCCGCCGGCCGGTGTCCCGCGGACCGTGGTTGGACCTGGTCGGCGCGAAGAAGGACACCGAGCGGATCGTGGCCGAGTTCGACGTCCGCACGCCGGGGATCGACGTGGCGGCGGCGGCGCTGTCCGGCGGCAACCAGCAGAAGCTCGTGGTGGGGCGGGAGTTGTCCGGCGACCCGGTGCTGCTGATCGCCTCGCACCCGACCCGCGGCGTCGACGTCGGCGCGCAGGCGCTGATCTGGGACGAGATCAAGCGGGCCCGGGCCAGGGGGCTCGCGGTGCTGCTGATCTCCGCCGACCTGGACGAGCTGATCGGGTTGTCCGACACGATCAAGGTGATGCTGCGCGGCCGGCTCGTCGCCGACGCGGATCCGGCCACGGTCACCCCGGAGGACCTGGGCAGCGCGATGACCGGTGCGGGGGCCACCAGTGCCGCCGTGGTGGAAGTGGAAGGCGACTGATGGGAATCCTGCGCGGCAAGCTGCTGCCGCCCGTCCTGGCGATCCTGTTCTCCGCGCTGCTGTGCGGTGTCGCGCTGGTGGTGTCCGGCGCGAACCCGCTGCGGGCGTTCGGGGTCATGGTGTCGCAGGTCGGCGAGGGCACGACCGCCGTCGACATCGTGAACAGCACGGGCACCTACTACATCGCGGCGCTGGCGGTGGCGATCGGGTTCCAGATGAACCTGTTCAACATCGGCGTCGAGGGCCAGTACCGGGTGGCGGCCGTGGTGGCGGCGGTCGTCGGCGGGTCGATCGCCCTCCCGCCCGGCGTGCACACGCTGGTGGTGATCCTGGTGGCGGCGGTGGTCGGCGCGCTGTGGGCGGCGATCCCGGCGGTGCTCAAGGTGACCCGCGGCGTCAACGAGGTCATCTCCACGATCATGATGAACGGGCTGGCGCTGGGGTTGGCGGCGTACCTGATCCGGTCGGACGTGTTCGGCGAGTTGCGCGGCAACAACATCCGCACGCCCGAGATCCCGGCTTCGGGCTGGATGCCCGGTATCCCGCTCGGCTCCTCGGGGACGGTGTTCGGGTTCGTCTTCGTCGCGGCGCTGCTCGGGATCGGCTACTGGGTGATGATGAACCGGACCCGGTTCGGGTTCGAGCTGCGGGCCTCCGGCGAGTCCTCGACGGCGGCGACCGCGGGTGGCGTCAGCGCGAAGAAGATGGTGCTGATCGCGATGCTGCTCTCCGGCGGGATCGCCGGGTTGGTGTCGATGCCCGAGATCCTCGGTCGCGACCACACCTACAGCCTGAACTTCCCGGCCGGCATCGGGTTCTCCGGCATCGCGATCGCCCTGCTCGGGCGCAACCACCCCGGTGGGATCGCGTTCGGCGCGCTGCTGTGGGCGTTCCTGGACAAGTCGGCGCTGGCGCTGGACAACGTCGGGGTGCCGCGCGAGATCGTGACGATCATGCAGGGCGCGATCGTGCTGTCGGTCGTGGTCGCCTACGAGGTGGTGCGCCGGTTCGAACTGGCCGCGCAGCAGCGCCAGGTCGGCAAGGAGCTCGGAACGGTGGGTGCGGCATGAGCACGTCGTTGATGAACCCCTCCGAGGCGCCGTCGACGGTGCCGCCGCCCCGACGCGCGCGCCGGTTCCCCGGCTGGCTGGTCGGGGTGCTGGGCGTGGCGGGCGCGGTGGTGCTGATCTCCACCACGTCGTACCTGACGGACGTGCCGCAGCTGACCTCGACCGGGACCGTGCAGACGGCCGTACGACTGGCGTTGCCGATCCTGCTCGCCGGTCTGGGCGGGTTGTGGGCGGAACGGGCCGGTGTGGTCAACATCGGGCTCGAGGGCATGATGATCATGGGCACCTGGGGTGCCGCGTGGGCCGGGTACCAGTGGGGGCCGTGGGCCGCCCTGGTGTCGGCGGCGGTGTTCGGGGCGCTCGGCGGGCTGTTGCACGCGATCGCGACGGTGACGTTCGGGGTCAACCACATCGTGTCCGGTGTGGCGATCAACCTGCTCGGCGCGGGACTCGCGAAGTACCTGTCCACGTTGATCTTCTTCCCGTTGTCGCACAACCCGCGCGAATCGCCCGCGGTGCCGAAGTTCGACACCTACTCGACGCCGTTGCTGTCGGATTGGCTGGGGGACCTGGAGTCCCAGCAGCGGGTCGGGTTGTCCGACGTCGCGGGGATCCTGCGCGGGCTGGTGACCGGGGTGTCGCCGTTGACGATGGTGGCCGTGTTGCTGGTGATCGGCACCTACCTGGTGCTGTGGCGGACCCGGTTCGGGTTGCGGTTGCGGTCCTGCGGCGAGAACCCGGTCGCGGCGGAGTCGTTGGGCGTCAACGTGTACCGGTACAAGTACCTGGCCGTGCTGGCCTCCGGTGCGTTGGCGGGCATCGGCGGCGCGGCGCTCGTGCTGAACCCGGGGCAGCCCGGGTACCTGGAGGGGCAGACCAACGGGCGCGGGTTCATCGGGCTCGCGGCGATGATCTTCGGGAACTGGCGGCCCGGCGGGTTGCTCGGTGGCGCGGCGTTGTTCGGGTACGCGGACGGGTTGCAGTTGAGGTCGGGCGGGAAGACGTTCCTGGCCCTGGTCTACGGTGCCGTGCTGCTGCTCGGGGCGATCGTGGTGTGGCAGCTCGTGCGGCGGCGGTGGTTCGCGGCGGCGGGCGGCATCGTGGCGGCCGTCGTGTTGTACGCGGTGTACTACAGCGTGGACGAGGTGCCGTCGGAGTTGACCACGTACGCGCCGCACCTGGTGACGTTGGTGGTGCTGGCCGCGGCGTCGCAGCGGTTGCGGATGCCGGCGGCGGACGGGTTGGTGTACCGCCGTGGCTGAGGTCGACTGGGAGTCGTTGCGGGAGCGGGCTGTCGCGGCGGCCGCGCTGGCCTACTGCCCGTACTCCGGGTTGCAGGTCGGGTCCGCCGCGTTGTGCGACGACGGGCGGATCGTCGTCGGGTGCAACGTGGAGAACGCGTCCTACGGGCTCGGGTTGTGCGCCGAGTGCGCGATGGCCGGCCAGTTGCGGTTGACCGGCGGCGGGCGGTTCGTCGCGGTGGCCTGCCGCAGCGGTGCCGGCGAGTTGTTGATGCCGTGCGGGCGGTGTCGGCAGGTGCTCTACGAGCTCGGTGGGGCCGAGTGCCTGGTGGACACGCCGTCCGGGGTGTTGCCGATGTCCGCTGTGCTGCCTGACGCCTTCGGGCCGGAGGACCTGCCATGAGCCACACCGCTGTCGACGTGATCCGGGCCAAGCGGGACCGGGGCGTGCTGTCCGACGACCAGATCGACTGGGTGGTCGACGCCTACACGCGCGGGGTCGTCGCCGAGGAGCAGATGTCGGCGTTGGCCATGGCGATCTTCCTGAACGGGATGACGTCGGCCGAGACCGCCCGGTGGACCCGCGCCATGGTGCGCTCCGGGACGGTGCTGTCGCTGGACGTGGACCGGCCCACCGTGGACAAGCACTCGACCGGCGGTGTCGGCGACAAGATCACGTTGCCGCTGGCACCGCTGGTGGCCGCTTGCGGGGCGGCCGTGCCGCAGTTGTCCGGGCGGGGGCTCGGCCACACCGGGGGGACCCTGGACAAGCTGGAGTCCGTTCCCGGGTGGCGGGCGCAGCTGTCGGTGGACGAGATCCAGGCGCAGCTGCGGTCGGTGGGCGCGGTGATCTGCGCGGCGACCGAGGGGTTGGCGCCGGCCGATCGGAAGTTGTACGCGCTGCGGGACGTGACTTCCACGGTGGAGTCGATTCCGTTGATCGCCTCTTCGATCATGTCCAAGAAGATCGCCGAGGGCGCGCAGTCGTTGGTGCTGGACGTCAAGGTCGGGTCCGGGGCGTTCATGAAGGACCTGCCCTCGGCCACCGCCCTGGCCGAGGCGCTGGTGGCCATCGGCTCGGCTTCCGGGGTGGCCGTCTCGGCGCTGTTGACGGACATGTCCACGCCGTTGGGGTTCGCGGTGGGCAACGCGGTGGAGGTCGCCGAGTCGGTCGAGGTGCTGCGGGGTGGTGGGCCCGCGGACGTCGTCGCGCTGACGGTGGCGTTGGCCGAGGAGATGGTGGCGTCGGCCGGGATCTCGGCCGATCCCGCGCGGGTGTTGGCCTCCGGGGAGGCCTACGAGACCTGGGCCCGGATGATCCGGGCCCAGGGCGGTGACCCCGAGGCGCCGCTGCCCGCACCCACCCACCGCCACCTGATCACCGCTCCGGAGTCGGGCGTGCTGGCTTCCCTGGACGCGTACGCCGTCGGTGTCGCCGCGTGGCGCCTGGGAGCGGGCCGAGCCCGCAAGGAGGACCCGGTCCAGGCCGCCGCCGGGATCGTGTTGCACGCCAAGCCCGGCACCTACGTCTCGGCCGGCGACCCGCTGATGGAACTGCACACGGACACCCCGGACGCGATCCCGTCGGCGTTGACCGCGCTGACGTCCGCCTACGAGTTCGGCCCCCCGCCGCCCGGGTCCCCGCTGATCCTGGGGAAGATCCCGCCGGCCGGCTGACTCGTGGACGTCTGCCGCGGCTGCGCGGGCGCGGGTGTCAGGAGGGGCTGCGTTCGTACAGGACGACGTCGAAGATCCCGTCCCAGCTGTTGCCCTTGCCGAAACTCTGGACGGTGATGATCGCCAACCGGTCTTCGCTCGTCGTGAAGCAGATGATGGCACCGTCCAGCATGTAGCCGCTGACGGAGTTCTTCTGGGGCCTGGTGCTGCTGTCGCATTTTTGGGGATCGGCGCCCTCGGGATCCACGAGGGAGACCTTCGACTCGCCGTACACCGCCGGTTCCGGCGCGAACCTGATTTCGTGGTTGATGTCGCCGGGGTAGCGGAATTCGTACTCCGGCCCGCCCTCCAGGCTCGCCTTCCGACTGTCGAGATCGACGTAGGAGGTGGGCGACACGGTGAGCCGGTACCGCTCTTTCTCCCCGTAGGGACCGGCCGCTGTGGTGGTCGTGACCGTGGTCGTCTGCCGGGACGTGGACGTGGGTGTGGTGGTCGACGTCGTGGTCGTGGCGACGACGGTGGTGGTGTCGATCGGCAGGTCGGCGGCGGAGTTCCGGTTTCCCGGCTCGTGGCCGCCGGCCGCCACC
Organism: Actinosynnema sp. NPDC020468; assembly: GCF_040642015.1. Taxonomy (NCBI): domain Bacteria; kingdom Bacillati; phylum Actinomycetota; class Actinomycetes; order Pseudonocardiales; family Pseudonocardiaceae; genus Actinosynnema; species Actinosynnema sp. NPDC020468. The sequence continues at coordinate 59,361 of NZ_JBFAEO010000004.1, read as the reverse complement.
GCGCCGACGACGAGGCTCGCACCCAGGGTCGCGGCCAGGCTGAGCGCGGCGGCCACCGTCGGCTTGCCGTCGCCGTTGAGGCGTAAATGCCCGAAGAAGCAGAAAAGCAGCAGCAGTGCTCCGACGACGGCCGCGAGGGCCGGGCTCGAGTGGAAGGGCCAGAAGTCCCTGCCGGAAGCCAGGCTCAGCAGGACGACCAGGGCGGTGGCGACCCCGGCGATCGCGCCGATCTTTTCCAGCGTGCGCGGTCGTGGTGGCTGACCTTGTTGTTGCGACATGGTTCCCTCGATGTCCGTCGGCGTACCGGCTGGTGCCTCGCGGTGTGACCTCGTGCCTTCACGTCGGGCTTTGTGGCGCCCACGGACAAGTGACGGACGGCGGAATCGACGGCACCCGGCGCGATCGAGGTGCGCACAGCACACGAAGAGGCCCGCACCTCCACCGGGGAGGTACGGGCCTCTTCGTCAGCTGTGTGCGCTCAGGCGCCTTCGGCGGCCAGGTCGTCGTCGTCCACGTTGCGGGCGTCGGCGGGCTTGGGGCCGTTCTTGCGGGTCCGGCGCTGCGGGCGCGGCAGGGCCGTGGGGGGCGGGGGCGGGGTGGGGGAGCCGCCGCCGAGGATGAGCTCGGCGAAGGTCGCCATCGCCTCGTCCAGCTGGCCGCCGATGCGGAGTTCCGACTCCTGGTTGCTCTTGCGGACCATCGTGGCCAGGGAGTCGGCGTCCGGGCGGGAGGACAGGGTGTCCTCGACCTTCGAGATGCCCGTGGAGACCGTGCCGTTCAGCTCCGCCAGGCGGGCGGCGAAGTCGTCCTCGACGGCGTCCAGGCGGGTGGTCATGGTGTCCAGGTGGGACGTGACCTGCTCCAGGCGCTGGGCCAGGGCTTCCAGGCGGTCCGTGGCGTCGACCTGGTCGCGGGTTTCGTCCAGGGCGGCGTGGAGGGCCTCGCGGGCCTCGTCCAGCTTGCCGTGGACGGTGTCGTTGGTCTCCCGCAGCGACGCCGAGAGGGTGTCGCGGGTTTCGCCCAGGGACACCGCGAACGAGTCGCGGGTCGCGTTGAGGTTGTCGCGGGCCTCGTCCAGGCGGCTGTGCAGGGACGTCGACGTGTCGGCGACCGAGCGCTGGAGGGCTTCGCGGGTGCCGTCGAGGTGTTCGTGGACGCCCTCGTCCACCTCGTCCAGCCGGCTGCGGAGGGTGGCCTCCAGGGCCTCGATGCGCTCGCGCAGCGGGCCGGTGACGGCGCCCGGGACGAGTTCGACCTTCGAGTCCTGCTTGTCCAGGTGCACGTCGAGGTCGTCGATGCGCTTGTGGATGTGGGAGAGCTTGTCCTCCAGGCCGTCCATCCGGCCGGCGACGCCCTCGAAGCGGCCCGCGACGCCGTCCAGGCGACCGTCGAGCTGCGCGAACGGCTTGGCGAGCTTGTCCACCAGGCCCTCGACGGCGCGGCCGATGCCCTGCACCGCCTGGTCCTGGGCCTCCAGCCTCGCCAACGCCTCGTCCAGGCGCTCGGCCAGCACGCTGACCTCGGTCCGGTCGGGCAGCTCGGACAGGCGCTTGCGAACCGAGCCCAGCGACTCCAGCGGGGACATCCGCGCGTGGATCTCGTCCAGTGCGTCGAAGATCTGCTGCTGTTCGCTCTCACGGATCTCCGCGGCGCGCGTCAGCATGTTGCGCATCCGATCGAAGGACATCGTGGAGTTGTTGTTCTCGTTCACGGCTCGGGTGCCTTCGTCCAGGGGAGGGGAGACCTCCGGCAGCCTAGCCACGTCGGGCCCCGACTCCTACTGCCCCCTGTGTGAGACCCACGTACAGGTCTATCGCAGTACTCCGTTGGAGTGACGAACGGGCCGGTTACCTGAGAGTAAGCCGAACTACGCTCACAGAACCGAGTGAACGGCTTCCGCCTCTCGGGTGACCAAACCCCTGATGGGGGTCGCACAAAGTTCTCCGTCACGACTGGACAACGGCACCTGCCCAAGATCGAGTGGTTCTGGCCACACCGGGTGCCCGTATACCGTGACGACCATGTCTCTCACCCCCGAGATCGTCCGCGCCGCGCCCAAGGTGCTGCTGCACGACCACCTCGACGGTGGACTGCGCCCGCAGACCGTGATCGAGCTCGCGGACGCGTCCGGTCACCAGGGCCTGCCGACCACCGACCCCGAGAAGCTCGGAACCTGGTTCCGCGAGAACGCCGACTCCGGCTCGCTGGTCCGCTACCTGGAGGGCTTCGCGCACACGTGCGGCGTCATGCAGGACGAGGCGGCGCTGGTGCGGGTCGCCTCCGAGGCCGCGCAGGACCTGGCCGGGCAGGGCGTGGTGTACGCCGAGGTCCGCTACGCGCCGGAGTTGTTCACCGAGGGCGGGTTGAGCCTGGAGCAGGCCGTCGAGGCCGTGCAGGAGGGCTTCCGGCAGGGGCAGGCCGCGACCGGCGAGCGGATCAGGGTCTCCGCGCTGCTGTGCGCGATGCGGCAGAACGACGGCTGGCAGCGCATCGCCGACCTGGTGGTCCGCTACCGGGACGCGGGCGTGGTCGGGTTCGACATCGCCGGGCCCGAGCTGGGTTTCCCGGCCACCCGGGAGCTGCCGGTCTTCGAGTGGCTGCGGCAGCAGAACGCGCACTTCACCATCCACGCGGGCGAGGCCGACGGTCCGGAGTCGATCTGGCAGGCGGTGCAGTTCGCCGGCGCCGAGCGGCTCGGGCACGGGGTGCGCATCGTGGAGGACATCGACGGCGACCGGGTCGGCCACCTCGCCGCGTACGTGCGGGACCGGCGGATCGCGCTGGAGACCTGCCCGACGTCGAACGTGCACACGGGCGCGGTCGCGACGTTGGCCGACCACCCGTTGCGCCGGCTCAAGGACCTCGGTTTCCGGGTCACGCTCAACACCGACAACCGGTTGATGAGCCAGACCTCGATGATCAACGAGTTCCAGACCGCCGTCGACGTCTTCGGGTTCACCCTGGACGACCTGCGCGACGTGACGGTGAACGCGGCCGAGGCGGCGTTCCTGCCGCTGCCCGAGCGCGAGGCGTTGATCGAGGACGTCATCCTGCCCGGGTACGCCGCGCTGTGAGCCGACCTCCGACGAGCTGAGGGCAAGGAAAAAGGGGCGCTCCCGGTGTGGGAGCGCCCCTTCTCCGTGGTGTTGCTAGTGGATGCGCAGGCGGTCCTCGAAGGCGGCCACCAGTTCGCGCCACGCGGTCACCTCGGCGTCGAACGGCGCGGAGGGCGCCAGCCGGGTGGGGTCGGGCTTGAGCACGTAGGACACCAGCCAGCCCAGGGACTCGGACTGGTTCAGCGCCACCTTCACGCTGTCGTCCTTCGCCCAGTCGGCGGCGTCCTCGAGCAGTTCCACCACCAGGTCGAGCTGCGTGGGGTCGACCGCGTCCGGGCCGTCGGCGATGTCCTCGTCCAACCCGGTCAGCACGTACACGTTGTCCGGGTCGACCTCGACGTCCAGGTCGCCGCCGGTGGCCTTGACCACCAGCTCGCCCCACGTCGACACCTCGGCCAGGTCGGTGTCGTCGGCCTCCACGACGAACCGGGCCAGGGCGCGCGGCGAGCCGAAGACGTCGATCTTGCCCTTGCGGCCGAGGAACAGCGGGTCCTCGTCCAGGTAGCAGCGCAGCGTGTAGTACTCGCCCGCCCCCGAGATGATCTTGATGGGGTCGATGCCGACCTCGGCCCAGAAGCCCGTGGGCTCCTCGTCGTCCTCGTCGTCGTCCTCGTCCGCCGAGGCGGCGGCAGCGGCGGCGGTGGCCTCCTCGAAGGCGGCCAGCTCCTCCTGCGTCGTCTTCAACTCGGTCTCGTCCACGTCGGGCGTGGTCACGACCTCGTCGATCGCGTCGAGCACCTCGTCCCACTTCTCGGCGACGACCTCGGAGATCTCCGTCCACAGCGCGGCGCCCTCGCGCCCGGTGAACGGCAGGGTGCCCTGCGGCAGCAGCGCGAACCCCTCCGCCGAGTCGAGGATCTCGTGCACCTTCTCCAGCTCGCACACGTCCGCCAGCGACCGCACGATGGAGATCACGTCGGCCAGCTCGCCGATGACCCAGGTGTCCGGGTCCTCCGACACCAGCTCCGGCACGCCCACCAGGTCGAACTGGTGGTTGTCGTCCGGCGACAGCTCGCCGACCGAGAGCCCCGGCACGGCGTGCCACGCGGGGTGGTCGGTGAGGTCGTGCTCCTCGGCCGTGCGCACGAACGCCGCGAGGTGCGCGGCATCGGGGAACGCGTACAGGTCCTCCTCGTGGCCGAGGAACGCTTCCCACTCCTCGCCCTCTTCCCGCCAGCGGGGAGCCCACAGGGTGACGACATCACCCTGGGTGAGCCCCAGCTCGATCGGGACGATGTCCTGTGCCATCCGACCTCCCGGTCACGCCATGCCCCTTTGCGATGCGCCGCAAGAGTACGGGGTCGATCAGTCCCTACCGCCGTTGACCACGGAAAGGGTCCGCGAAGAAGTCGTCCTCGTCCTCCTCGGGCGGTGCCGGCGGACGTCGCGGGCGGGTCGCGCGAGCCTGCGGAGTGCTGCTCACGGGTGGTGCCGGGTCCGTCACCAGGTGCTGGTGCAGCGGTGGCGGACCGGCGAACGCCTCGACCGCCATGGCCATCCCGTCGCCCAGCGCCTTGGCCAGTTCGTTGAACGACTTCTGGATCGCCGAGTCGGTCGCGAGCCTGGCCGTGGCCACGACCAGCTCGCCGACCGCGTCCGAGCCGCGCTGGAGCAGCGCCGGGTGCAGCCGGACGTCGCGCAGCTCGCCGGTGGCGGTCGCGGTCACCCGGCACAGGCCGGACGGGTGCTCGACCGCGCCGACCGTGCGGGCCAGCACGGCGGTCAGCCGCTCGGCCGCCGACAGGGCCTGTTCGTTCACCGTGCTCCTCGCAGGTAGCCGCCGCCGAAGTCGTCCTCGACCTCGCCGCGCTCGAAGCCGAGTTCGGTCAGGGCTCGGGTCACCGCCGGGTCGACGACCCGTTCGAGTGACCGGTGCAGTCGTGCGGACGCGTCGGCCGACGCCTGCGCCGCGACCCGGAGGATTTCCGCGGCCAGCGCCTGCGGACCGGCGTGCAGCGCGGCCGGGGAAACCCGGACCTCCACCGGCGGCCCGCCGGGCGCGGTCGTCACGGTCACCGCGCCGTCGGCCGACGAGGCCCGACCCAGCACCGGACCGGTGCGCGCGACGTGCTCGGCCACCGCGCGCCCGGTGTCGGCGACCCGCTCGGCCGCCCGCGTCGTCTCGTCCACGTCACCCCGTCGGTCGGTAGAAGCCGAGGAAACCCATGCCGATGTTGCTCGTGCGGACCGGGTTCACCTGGACGGGGTCGCCGGCCTCGACCATCTGGCCGTTGCCGATGACCATCGCCACGTGACCGTCCCACACCACCAGGTCGCCCGGCAGCAGTTGGTCCGGCGGCACGGAGGCACCCATCGCCTGGGACGACGCCGGCCGCGGGATGTCGAAACCGGCACCGCCGTAGGCCCACTGGGTCAGGCCCGAGCAGTCGGTGCCCTGCGGCGGGTTCGCGCCGCCCCACACGTACGGGGTGCCCAGCGCCGACAGCGCGTTGCGCACGGCGCGCGCCGCGGTCTCGTTGGGCGCCTCGGCCGAACTGCCGTCCGGGAGGTTCACGCCGACGCCGGTGCCGGGTTGCGGCGGGATCGCGACGGGCAGCCGGGGTCCGGTCGCGCCACCGCCGCCACCACCGGAACCGCCGCCGGAGGATCCGCCGGACGAGCCGGAAGAACCCGACGATCCCGAGGAGTCGCCGGACGAGCCGCCGACGGTGCCCGGGTCGCGCGGCGGGTGCCCGGCGGTGTCCTCGGCGCCCGACACCGAGGTGGTGCCACCGTCCTCCACACCGATCGGCTGGTCGAGGCCGTCGAACTTCGGCTGCGCCAACCCGTTCAGCTGCGTCACCGCGTCGGTCAGCGCGGTGCGGACCTTGTCCAGCTCGCCGGACGACCGGCCCTCGTACTCGCGCGCCTTCGCGGTGATGCCCGCGGCCACCGCGAGCGCGACGCCCGGTCCGCCGACGACGCCCGCCGCGACCGCCGCCGCGAGCCTCGGCTGCGCCCACCCGGTGAACTCGTCGATCAGGCCCTGGATCGCGGTGCGACCCGACGTGACCGCCTGGGTGGCCGACGTGGCCGCGCCCTGGATCGTGGTCGCGTTGCGGGACAACGCCTGCACGCCCGAGGAGAAGGTGGCCACCCGACCCTGGAACGCGGTCGCCTTGTCGCCGTACCAGGTGCCGAGCACCGCGTTCGCCGCGCCGGAGTGCCGGCCGTCGATCCCGCCCAACGTCGTGGCGGCCGTGCCGAACGACTCGGCCGCGCGCGTGGCGCCGCCCGTGTCGCCGTCCAGCTTGGCCAGGTGGTCCTTCATCGGAGCGACCAGGGCGGCGAGGAAACCCGCTACGTCGAACATCAGACCTGGTACGTCCGCTGGAGGGAGTCACCGTGCTGCTGTTCCTGCTCGGTGTACGCGGCGCCGGTCTTCGAGACCTCGGACGCGAACCCGGCCAACCCCTTGGCGGCTGCGGCGACACCGTCCACTTGGGCCTTCGCCGCCTTCCGGAACGCCGCGCCGAGGCCGACCTCGTCGCCCAGCTTCCCGAAGCTGCCCGCCGACAGCGCGTCGACACCCGACAGCGTCGACGTGCCGACGGTCCCGACCTCCGCGGCCAGTCCCGACGCGGTCGAGCCGTACTGCGCCAACGCCGCCGTGTCGACGCCGAAGCCCTTCGCCACCTTCGCCCCCTCGCGTGCCAGGGTCCCGATCCTGCCCGATCGGCCCCTTGCCCGTGCCGACTTTCCGGCAGATCGTGCCCCGATGAGCGGTACCGCGCGCGACGGCCTTACGTGATCATGGGTTCGTGGGTGTTCTGCGCCATTGGGAGCGGATCCTGGCGTGGCTGGACGACTACGCACCTTCAACCGGCTCGGCGTTCGTGCCCAACGAGGACGCCGCCGCCGTGGAGGCGCTGGCCGACGCGACCGGCCTCGAACCGCCGGACGAACTGCGGGCGTTCTGGTCCGTGTGCGGTGGCACGGCGAACCTGGGTTTCGCCGAGGTGCTGCCGCCCTTCTACACGCCGCTGGGTCCCACGAACGCGCTGCGCTCGTGGCGGCTCAAGGCCCGGTTCCGGCCCGACGAGCTGGACTCCGAGGCAGGCACCCCCACCACCGGCTACCACCCGCTGTGGCTGCCGATCGCGTTCGACGGCTGCGGCGACGCGCTCGCGCTCGACCTGCGGCCGGGGGCGCTGCGCGGCTGCGTGGTCGAGTGGGACCGCGAGGGCCAGGAGATGCTCAAGCCCGAGTTCGCCGGGTTCGGCGACATGCTGGACGAGGTCGCGACGGCACTCGAACACCGGGGTCGACTGGGCCATTGCGAGCCCCTGATCACGGCCGATGGCCGACTCGGCTGGCGCACCGACTGATAGAATCGCCCTCTGGCTCGGTGGCGGGGGAGGCGACATGGCGGACGTGCACGACGTGGCCGCGGCGGTGCTCGCGGCGGCCGGGCCGTCCTCGCCGATGAAGCTCCAGAAGCTGCTGTACTACGCGCAGGCCTGGCACCTCGCCTCGCACGACCGACCCCTGTTCGAAGCCCGCATCGAGGCCTGGAGTCGCGGCCCGGTGGTGCCCGAGGTGTACCGCAGGCACGCCGGCCGCACGTACGTCTCGGCCTGGGAGGAAGGCGATCCGCGCCGGCTCGCGCCCGCGGAGGCCGAACTGGTCCGGTCGGTGGTCGACCGTTACGGCGCGTTCACCCGCCATCAGTTGAGCGACATGGCCCACGACGAGGAACCTTGGAAGGTGGCGCGTGCGGGCCTGCCCGACTCGGCACCGTCCACCGCGCCGCTGTCGCACTCGGTCATGGCCAGGTACTTCCGCCGGTTGACCACTCCCGTGGACGACGCGGTGTCCGAAGCCGTGGCGAACGTCCGGCTCGAGGGGCTGGACCTGTCACCGGAGGCGGTGGCCGAGATCCGCGCGGTGGCCGCCGGACGTGCGACCGCCGACGAGGCCGTGGCCCGAAGAATAGAGGCGCTGCTCAAGTCGTGAACCACTCGGACCCCTACGTGGATCCGGGTTCCGGTGTGCTGCTCAACCACCTCGGCGTGACCGACGAGGCTCTGCTGCGGCAGGTCGAGGCCGAGGTGTCGGCGCTGCGCGACGCGGAACTCAAGATCAGACCACTGCCCGGACTGTTCGACCTCGACCACCTCTGCGGGTTCCACCGGCGGCTGTTCGGCGACCTCTACCCGTTCGCGGGAACACCGCGTCGGGTCGACATCGCCCGCACCGCCCGGTTCGCGCACTGGCGGTACGTGGTGCCGTACGCGACCTCGGTGTTCGACCGGTTGCGCGCCGAGTGGCACCTCGCGGGGTTGGACCGCGACGAGTTCCTGGACCGCTTCGTCCACTACTTCGCCGAGGTCAACGCCGTTCACCCGTTCCGGGAAGGCAACGGGCGGGCCCAGCGCGCCTTCTTCCGGCAGATGGCCCTGCACGCGGGGTGGCGCGTGGACTTCGCGCCGCTCGACGTGGAGAAGTACGGGGAGGCGTGCCGGGAGAGCCTGTCCGGCTCCACCGACACGCTCCGCGAGTTGTTCGACCCGATCGTGCAGCCCGCCTAGACGCCGATCGGGTGCCACACCGTCTTCGTCTCCAGGAACGCCCGCAACCGCGTCAGGTCCGGCTCGGCGGCGAAGTCCTCGGCCGCCCGGTGCCGGAGCACGCGCTTGACGGTGCCCGCCGCCGCCCGCTCGAGGTCGGCCCGGGCACCGTCCGGCGCGCCGGTCAGGTCGAGCGCGTTCACGTCCGCGTGCGAGGCCAGCCACGGCGCGATCTCGGCCGTGCGACCGGTGATCACGTTCACCACGCCGCCCGGCACGTCCGAGGTCGCCAGCACCTCCGAGAGCGTCACGGCGGGCAGCGGCCGGTCCTCCGACGCCACCACGACGGCCGTGTTGCCGGTCGCGACCACCGGCGCCAGCACGCTGATCAACCCCAGCAGCGACGACTCCCGCGGCGCCAGCACCGCGACCACGCCGGTCGGCTCCGGCACGGAGAACGAGAAGTACGGCCCGGCCACCGGGTTCGCCGCGCCCAGCACGGTCGCGACCTTGTCGGTCCACCCCGCGTACCAGACCCACCGGTCGATCGCCGCGTCCACCAGCGCCTGCGCCTTCTTCGCCGCGACGCCCTCGGCGGCGGCGACCTCGGCGGTGAACTGCTCGCGGCGGCCCTCCAGCACCTCGGCCACCCGGTAGAGCACCTGACCCCGGTTGTACGCGGTCGCGCCGGACCACCCGCCGAACGCCTTGCGCGCCGCGCCGACCGCGTCCCGGGCGTCCTTGCGGGAGCCCTGCGCGGCGTTGGCCAGGAACGCGCCCTTCGCGTCGACCACCGGGTAGCTGCGGCCGGACTCGGAGCGCGGGAACGCGCCGCCGATGTAGAGCTTGTAGGTCTTCGCGACCGCCAGCCGATCAGACATCGAGGTACGCCTCCAAGCCCGTGCGACCGCCCTCGCGGCCGAAGCCCGACTCCTGGTAGCCGCCGAACGGGGCGGTCGGGTCGAAGCGGTTGAACGTGTTCGCCCACACGACCCCGGCGCGCATCTTCTGCGCCGCCCACAGGATCCGCGAGCCCTTCTCGGTCCAGATGCCGGCCGACAGCCCGTACGGCGTGTTGTTCGCCTTGGCCACCGCCTCGTCCGGGGTGCGGAAGGTCAGCACCGACAGCACCGGCCCGAAGATCTCCTCCCGGGCGATCCGCATGGCCTGCGAGACGTTGGAGAACACCGTCGGCGCGAAGTAGAAACCCTTGTCCGGCAACGGGCACGACGACGTCCAGCGCTGCGCGCCCTCGGTGTCGCCGACCGCGGTCAGCTCCTGGATCCGGGTGAGCTGCTCGCGCGAGTTGATCGCGCCCACGTCGGTGTTCTTGTCCAGCGGGTCGCCGACCCGCAGCGTGGAGATCCGCGCGCGCAGCTTCTCCATCAGCTCCTCGGCGATCGACTCCTGCACCAGCAGCCGCGAGCCCGCGCAGCACACGTGACCCTGGTTGAAGAAGATGCCGTTCACGATGCCCTCGACGGCCTGGTCCAGCGGCGCGTCGTCGAACACGATGTTGGCCGCCTTGCCGCCCAGCTCCAGGGTGAGCTTGCGGTGGGTGCCGGCCAGTTGGCGCTGGATGGTCTTGCCCACCTCGGTGGACCCGGTGAACGCCACCTTGTCCACGTCCGCGTGCCCGACCAGCGCCGCGCCCACGTCACCCGCGCCGGGCAGGATGTTCACCACGCCGGGCGGCAGTTCCGACTGCTGGATGATCTCCGCCAGCACCAGCGCGGTCAGCGGTGTGGTCTCGGCGGGCTTGAGCACGACCGTGTTGCCGCACGCCAGCGCGGGCGCGATCTTCCACGCGGCCATCAGCAGCGGGAAGTTCCACGGGATCACCTGACCGGCCACGCCCAGCGGCTTCGGGTCCGGGCCGTACCCGGCGTAGCCGAGCTTGTCGGCCCAGCCCGCGTGGTGGAAGAAGTGCGCGGCGGCCGTCGGCACGTCCACGTCCCGCGATTCCCTGATCGGCTTGCCGTTGTCCAGCGACTCCAGCACCGCGAGCTCGCGCGCCCGCTCCTGGACCTGCCGCGCGATCCGGAACAGGTACTTGGCCCGCTCGCTGCCCGGCATCCGGCCCCACACCCGGTCGTACGCGCGCCGGGCCGCCTTCACCGCCTTGTCCACGTCCGCCTCGGACGCCGTGGACACCTCGGCCAGCACCTCCTCGGTGCCCGGGTTGATCGACTTCAGCGGCTCGCCGGAGCCCTCCACGAACTCGCCGTCGAGGAACATCCGGTACTGCGGCTTCAGGTTCGCGATGTCCCGCGACTCGGGCGCGGGCGCGTATTCCCACATGGTTTCAGTCCACCGTCACGTAGTCGGGGCCGCTGTAGTGGCCGGCCAGCTGGGTGCGCCGCTGCATCAGGAGGTCGTTGAGCAACGTCGAGGCGCCGAACCGGAACAGCGTCGGGGTCAACCACTCCTCGCCCGCCACCTCGTGCACCGCGACCAGGTACTTCACCGCGTCCTTGGTGGTGCGGATGCCACCCGCGGGCTTCACCCCGCGCAGCTCGCCGGTCCGGTCGCGCCAGTCGCGCACCGCCTGGAGCATCACGTGCGTCACCGGGAGGGTCGCCGCGGGCGACACCTTGCCGGTCGAGGTCTTGACGAAGTCGCCACCCGCCAGCAGCGCGAGCCACGACGCCCGCCGCACGTTGTCGTAGGTCGCCAGCTCGCCGGTTTCCAGGATCACCTTCAGGTGCGCGTCCCCGCAGGCGTGCTTGATCTGCACGATCTCGTCGAAGACCTGGCCGTACCGGCCGGAGAGGAACGCGCCCCGGTCGATCACCATGTCGATCTCGGTCGCGCCGGCCTCGACCGCGAACGCGGTGTCCTCCAGCTTCACCTTCAGCGAGGACCTGCCCGACGGGAACGCGGTCGCCACGCTCGCGACCCCGACCCCGGTGCCGCCGAGCTCACCGATCGCCGTCGACACCATGTCCGGGTACACGCACACCGCGGCGACCCGGGGCACCTCGGGGTGGTCGGGATCGGGGCGCTTCGCCTTGGCGGCCAACGACCTGACCTTGCCGGGCGTGTCCGCGCCCTCCAACGTCGTCAGGTCCACCATGGAGATCGCGGTGTCGATCGCCCACAGCTTCGCGGCCTTCTTGATGCTGCGCGTGGCGAGCCCGGCGGCCCGCTGCTCCACGCCGACCTGGTCGACTCCGGGCAGTCCGTGCAGGAACCGGCGCAACGACGCGTCGTCGCGGACAGCGTCCGCGAGCGCCGGTGGCAGCGACGGCTTCGTCGTGGGTGCGGCCATGCGCCCGAGTCTAGGCGGAGTGGGACGGCCGTCCCCAACGAAGCGGTTCGGCCTGGTGGGAGTCCCGGGTCGGCCCGGGGATCAGCTCCGGATCAGCCCTCGAGCTCGGGGTTCTTCCGGTTCTTGATCTTCTTGCGCTTCGGCCGCCGCACCTCGACGCCCGCCATCATCGCGAGCCCGGTGATCCGCACGACCGGTCCGCCCGGGATGGTCGGCGTCTTGTGCGTGGAGTCCTCGAACGCGCCCATGATCCCGGACCCGTCGACCCGCACCGTCACGTCCTCGGGCACGTAGATCTCCACGCCGCCCCAGAACGCGAAGATGTTGATCGTGGTCTCGGCCTTCTCGAACCGCGCGGTGGAGAAGTCGAGTTCGACACCACCCATGATCGCGACCACGGTGTGGTGCTCGGGCACGACCCAGTCACCCTTGCGGTTGACACCCGACCAGATGGCGATGGACGACGAAGACCCCGGTACGCCACCGATCCGCGCCGCCGGCGAGTTCGTCTGGTGCACCGGGAGCGGCGTCGTCAGGGGCGGCGCGATCATGCCGAGGTCGGCGGTCAACGGCACCAGCTCGCCGTAGGTCCGGGCCGCGTAGACCTGCCCGAGCCGTTCGTCCAGTTCGTGCAGGTCCAGCCGGCCCTCGCCGTGCGCCTGCTGGAGGACCTGCGCGACCTTCTCCCGGTCGGCGTCGGAGGCGCGCATCTGACCGGGGTCGGGCACCAGCTCATCGCTCACCCGGAAGAGTCTAGATCTCGACGGACCACAGGCGAAGCCCGTCCACCCCGGGGACCACGAGGAACCGCTCGTCCGCGCTCATCGCCGGTTGGTGGCACGCCCCGCCGTCCCAGCTGAACAGGACCTCCTTCTCCTCCAGCCCGAACACCCGCATCCCCGCCGGCCCGGTCGTCACGACCGTGTCCACGCCCGCCGCGCAGAACTCCTCCATCCCCGGCGCCGGCGGCAACCTCAGCAGGAACTCCCAGTCCCGCGTCACGACGAGCCCGGCCGAGGTGCGGAACACCGCCACCCGCCCGTCCGCGTCGACCGCCTCCAGCCGCTGGTACGACCCGTCGAGTTCGTGCACCAGCTCGTCGGAGTCCATGTCGATCACGGCGCCCTCGGGGCCCACCAGCGCCAGCAGCAGCGACGGTCGACCCGGCACCAGGTAGGCGACCATCTCGTCGTCCGGGTCGGAGGGCTCGGGTTCCCAGTCGTCGGTCGTCCACCCGGCGAGGGAACCCTGCCGGATCAACATGGTGCCGGCGTCGTCGAACCCGAACTCGACGCCCGGGTCCACCTCCGTGTCCAACCTCGTCACGAACCGCCACGCCAGCGGGGACGGATCGGTCACGTCCCACACGACCGCCTTGCCCTCGTGCCCGGTCACGAGCCACCGCCCGTCCCGGCTGAACGCCTGCGGCGTGGTCGCGGGCAGCACCGCCGCCACGGCCCAGGTCACCGTGTCGAACACCGTCCCGTCGAACACCAGGAACCGGCCGTTCGGGTGGAACGCCGGCCACCCGGCCACGTCCTCGGTGGTCAGCTGCACCACCGAGGTCTCGCCCTCGTAGACCGGCGCCGCGAACGCGATGTACACCTCACCCGTCAGCCGGTCGTTGCGCGTCGGGGTCTGGTGCGGCGTCAGGGATTTGACCCGGTCGTGCACGTACCGGTACAGCTCCGCCGCGTCGACGCGCCCGTCACCGCCGAGGTCCGCCGCGCCCGTCCGCAACCCCTCCACGATCGACGCGGTGAACACGGACTCCTGCGCGCCGCCCAGCTCGTCCACCGCGCCGGCGCCCTCGAACGCGTACTGGAACCGGGTCGACGCGGTCATCACCGCGCATCCGGACCCGTCCGTCCGGAGCTGGTCGAGCACGTCGGCCTGCCCGCCCGCCTTGGCCCGCTGCCCGGACGGGAACGCGCCCGAGAAGCAGCAGTCCAACCACACCACGACCTGCGCGGCCACCGTGTCGTCCACCATGTCCCGCACCGTCGCCGCCGCAAGCGACGTCGCCCGGAGGAGCTCGGTGCGGGTGTCGGTCATCGCCAGGTGCAGCTCGCCGGCCGCCGACTTGATGCCGTGCCCGGAGAAGTACAGCAGCACCAGGTCGTCGGCGCCCGCGTTCGCCAGCAGCGCCTCCACGGCCTGCGTGACGACGTGCGCCGGCCTGTTGTGCAGGACCTCGGTCGCGAACCCGCCGATCTCCGGGTTCGCGAGCAGCAGCCCGAGCGCCAGGGCGTCCGCACCGGGCGCGCGCAGGGACCGCAACGTCGGATCGGCGTAGGTGTCCGTCGCGATCAGCAACGCGTTCCGCATGAGGTGGATATCGTCGGCGTCGTGACGAACATTTCGGTGACGGTGGAAGGTTCCGACCCCGGCCGGGTCGACTTCGAGACCCGGCAGCTGCTCGGCGAGATCAAGGCCCTGCGCGTGCCCGCCGAGTTCGCCCCCGGCGAGGCCCCGCCGCCGGACTCCAAGGGCTGGGACCCGGCCACGGTCAGCACGATCATCGCCTCCCTGGCCGCCTCACCGGTGCTGGTGCGGTTGGGCCGAGTCCTCCAGGACTGGGTCAACCGCGACCGTCACCGCGCGCTCACCATCAAGGACGGCAACCGCACGGTGACGATCAAGGGCCGCGCCACCGACCAGGAGTTGGCGGCCGTCAAGGACTTCTTCACCCGCGAGATCGAATGACCGAACGCCAGTCGACCCGCGGGAACACCAGGATTGGGCCATCGGGGTTCTTCGAGTCACGCACCTGGACCTGGTGCGCGCCGAGATTCAACTCCACGCAGTTACCGCCACCGCTGCTGTAACTGGACTTGCGCCACATGTCCGCTCCCCACGTCACGTCGGACTTCCCGCGATCCTGGCGATCTGCCACATCGACTCGTCCGTCGACCAGGCCACGTCGAGAAGTGCTTGCCAAGCGATCTTAGCGCCCTCGATGTGGATCTTGTCCTCCATGAACATGCCGCTGGTTCGGCCTTCCTCGTAGAGCAGATCCGGTTGGTCGGGGAATTCCATTCGGGTCATGGGTCCGCTGATCCCCGGATGGCCCGGAGCGTCGAACGGAACGACCTGCAAGATCACGCTGGCGCGAGTTGCCAATGCCAGCAGGTGGTTGAGCTGGGCGCGCATCATGGCCGGATCGCCGAGCGGCCGGCGAAGCGCCGTTTCATCCATGATCAGGTGAACATTCTTCCGGCCCAGGTTCACCTGTCGCCCCATACGGGTCGCCACGAGCGCGTCCACTTCGGTCGGCGTGAACCGGCTGTTGGCACTGTGGATGGCCGCGCGGGCGTAATCGGGGGTCTGCGCCAACCCGGGTACCAGGACCGGCTCGAAGTTGTACAGCGCGGACGCCTCCGCCTCGAACGTCATGAACTCCTTCCAGTTGGTCGGCAGCTTGCCGCTGCTGATGACATGCCAGTTCCGGTCTTCACCGGCCTGCACCAGCGCGAGGAGTTCTTGCCTCAACGTCGGTGGTGCCTGGAGGAAGCCCAGGATCGCGGCAACCTCGTCCACGTGGAGCCCACGCTTACCGGTCTCCAGCCGACTGACCTTGCTCTCCGAACATCCGATCGCCCGCCCGACATCCGCGCAGGTCAGGTTTCGTGCAATTCGCAGTGCACGCATTTCGCTCGACACCCGGCGGTGGCGAAACGAAGCCCCCTTGTTTGTCATGCCGAGCACTGAACACCCTTGCGCCCGTGGCAAGAAAGCAATGTCACCCAAAAAGGCGTGTTGCGTGAACGTGCGGCAAGAGGGGAGGTTATTCCACATGCACCAGCAGTGGAAGATCAACGGCGTCTACGCCACCTGGACCGTCTCAATCGACGTCACCGCCCCCGACACCACCGAAGACCCGGACCCCACCCCGGAAACCCTGACCCGAACCCCGAACTTCGAGGGCCTGGTCCACCACTTCCGCAGCATCGTGGACATGAACGAGGCCCTCCAGGAGTTGAACCGAGCCTAAACCCACCGCCGAACGGCCGGGTCGTACCCGTCGATCTCCCCAGGCGAGAACCGACACAACTTCACCGCCCACCACAGGTGATCGCCGGCCTCGCCCCAAAGCTGGTACGACCCGTCCGGAAACAACTTCACCCGCCCCTCCCCCCAATCGGCTAGCGTGACAATCAAGTCCCCACTGTTGGAATTCCACACCTTCACGGTCCCGTCCTCGGAAGCAGTCGCCACCCGAGCCCCGCCGTGCGAGAACACCACCTGAGTCACTGCGCCCTCATGCCCGTTCAACACGGTGATCTGCCGTCCATCGGGCCGCCACAACCGGGCGGTCCAGTCGTCGGACGCAGTAGCCAGTCGGGTTTCGGACGGCGAGAACGCCACACCGGCCACACGTTCGGTGTGCCCGGTGAACACCACCTGCGTGTCTTCGGCCAGATCCCACAACCTCGCGGCCCGGTCCCCACCTCCGGAGAGAACCTGTGTCCCGTCGCGCGTGAAAGCCATGGCCTCGACCGACCCGAAATGCAGCAGGCGATCGATGGGCTCGTCCCGGCCCCACAGCTGAATTCCGCCGTACGTCGTCCCGGTCGCCACCAGAATCCCACCGGTGGAGACAGCGATCGACCGGAGTTGGAACTCGGGTGAAGGCCACGACCTCACGAGTTCCCGCGACTCGACATCCCACATCTGAGCTCCGCCGTTCCGGTTCACCGCCGCCAGGCGGGAACCGTCGGGGGAGAAGGTCAACCTCGTCGCCGGGCTGTCCGAGCCCATCAGCACCGACCCGCCGTCCCCCTGCGCGAAGAAGATCGATCCGTCCACCTTCCCGACCGCGATCCGACCGGTCGCCGTGGAGTGGGCGAGGGCGCCCACACCGTCGACCAGGTGGCCTTCGAGTCCGCCGTTGTCGGTGTTCCACGACTGTCCGTTGGTTACGACCGTGAGTCCGGACGGGTCAGGGCTCACGACCGTGCACCGGGGAAACCGTTCGAGTTCAGGAGGATTCCGCTCTTCGCGGGCTTCGTACACCGTCAACTCGGTGCCTGACGTGGTCCAGGTTCGCACGGTCCGGTCGCCCGACCTGGTTGTGATCGTCTGTCCGTCGGTGGAGTAGCCCACCTCGAACACCTCGCTCGTGTGCCCCTCCAGTCGCGACACCGCCGAGCCCTCGCTGATGTCCCACACGATGGCGGTCTTGTCGAACGAACCACTGACCAGGTTGTTCTCGCTCGGCGAGACGTCGATCGACGCGACCGCGCCGGCATGGCCGCGCAACACGAGTTTTGCTCGGCCGGTCACCACGTCCCACAATCGCACGGTGGCGTCGGCAGATCCGCTGGCGATCATCGACCCGTCCGGGACGAACGCCACCGAGTGGACCGCTCCGAGATGACCTTTGAGACGTCTCGCCAATTTTCCGCTGTTCGTACGCCAGAGACAGACCGTGCAGTCCTCCGACGCCGTGGCCAGCAGCGCGCCGTCCGGCGAGAACGCCACATCGGTGATGGGCTTCCGGTGGCCCCGGATGACGCGGCTGGGCAGGTGGAAGGCACCCAGCACCACCGATCCGCGTCGTGCGAACGCCGACAGGTCGAGTGCTTCCGAGTAGTCCTTCCCGACGATCGCCGTCCGGTCCGGCAGCAGGAAGGGGCGGGACGGATCACGACCCACGACGGCGGCCTCGGCGAGTTCGGGTTGATCGGCCCCGACGACGCCGAGCAGGGCGGCGCGCTTCCACGAACTGCCGGTCAAGTTCGCGCCCGTCAGATCACCGCGTTCGATCAGCACCCCGTCCATGATCGCGCCGCTCAAGTCCGAGCCCGCCATGTCGAAGTCCTCAAGGCGCTGGTCTGTGAAGTTGGAGCCGGCGACCTGCGCGCTCACGTGCGCGGCCCACTTGATGAACATTCCGCGCGTGTCCACCCCCCTGAGGACGATGTCGGCCGAGACGCCCAGCCGTTCGACCACCAGGGTGGCGTTCTCCTTCAGGTATTCGGCCGCGACCGGAGCGGCCAGCACCCGGCGTGCCCAGTTCGTCACCTCGTCGTGGCCGGTCATGTCGCAGAAGAAGTCCACCATCAGGCGGGACATGCGGCGCAAGGCGAGGGGTCCGTCCGGGGCGTCCGGGTCGGCGGCGGCCACCTTGGCCACCAGCCACTCCATCACCGACTGGTGGACGAAGCCGAAGCTGCCGTCGTCGTTGCGCACCAACAGAGTTCCTGAGCCGACCGCGTGCGCGGCCTCGGCACTGGAGTAGCCGCGCTCGGCCAGTCGGCTCAATGTCGACGCGGCCGTTTCGGTCAAGTCCGTGGCCGGAATCGTGGTCGCCTTGCTGTGCCACAACTTCAAAGCCAGCGCGACACAGGCGTCGAGCCGCTCGGACCGGTCCAGCGAGGTCACACCCATCCGGTGGCTCTGCCGGTTCGCCTCGTGCACCAGCCAGAACTCGACCAGTTCGCGATACAACTCGGCCGCGCTGATCCGGCCGTTCTCCTGCTCGATCTCGCGCAGCCGGTCCTCGTCCAGGTCCGCGATGAACGACAACATCCGGGGATTCCGCGACAGCCCCAACAGGTCCGAGATCGCCCCCAGCAACGCGAACCTGGCCGACGCCCGCTCGACATCACCCTGGTAGTGCCTGGTCAGGAAGTCGATGATCTGGTCGTCGGTGAAGTCCTCCAGCGCCACCACCCGGCTCGCCGTCAGCATCGAGACCTGGTGGCCCAGGGCCGTCAGCACCTGGTCCGTGGAGCGGAAGTGCTGGGTTCGGCTGGTCAACACCACCTTGGCCCGATCCGTCACGGCCTGCATCAACGTCTTCAGGTAGTCGGCCGCGTTCTCGTACCCGACCCGCAGCTCCAGCTCATCGAAGCCGTCGAACAGCAGCGCCAACCGCCCGGACGAGATCATGTACCGCAACTTCGGCAGGTTGATGTCCTCGACACCCTCGCGCGTCAGGTGCTGGGCGAGCAGCTCGTCCAACGACGGCGCCTTCTCCAGGCTCCGCAACTCCACCAACACCGGCAGCAACCCGGCCTGCTCGTCCGGCAGCACCCGGGTCAACTGCCGCAGCAGGAACGACTTCCCGCGCCCGAAATCGCCCAGCACCACCACGAAGCGGGCGTTCTCCTGACCCAGCCAGTCCACCACCCGCGGCAACAGGCCGTCCTGCACCTCGGAACCGCCGGTCGTGGTGAAGCGCTGCGGAACGTACAGCTCCGCCGGGTACACGACGTCGGCCAGCAGTCGCGACGCCTGCCGGTCGGCCAACGGCCGCAGGTCGAGCATGCCCTGGTACTCCACGAAACTGCGCAGCCGCACCCCACTACGACGAGCCGCCACAACGAGGTCCGGCGACGCGGGCCGTCCATTGTGGACCAAAACAGACGGCACGGTCGAGTCGGCCGCGGCGAACCGGTCGTGCACGCGGGTCACGAACTCGGCCACCGACCCACTGGTCGGCGGCAGCGACGACACGCCCACCGGCCACTGCGTCACGCCACCCGGATGCGGCTCGGACACCCGCAGATAGCTTTGTTCCGGGCGCGGCACGACGGTCGCGGTCGGGTGCTTGACGCGGGTCGCCTCCAGCACGTGGTCGAAGAACGTGTCGCGGCCCGCGTCGGAGAACGCCGACGTCGGGCGGAAGTTCCGGATCACCAGGCCGGGTCGATCCACCCACCGGCCATCGACGTACTCGCGCACCGCCGGGTCCGCGCCCGGCGAGGCGAAGTCCACCAGCCGGTGGTGCGCCGGGCCGTGCGCGACGAACCGGCCCCGCGAGGGCGTGCCGGCGAACACCACGTTCAAGCCCATCGGACTGTCCTCCCACCGGTGCGCTGCGCCCCACCGCTGCCACCCCCGGTCCAGGTAGTCCTCCATCCGCCGGGTGAACCAGTCGACCTGCGCCGACCCGAATCCCGCGCCCGGTCGGGAGTGCGTGTCGTCGAACGTCGAGTTCAGCCCCGCCACCACCACCTTCAGGTCCGGCACCTCGAACAGCGACCACGGCTCGTCGGGCGTGAACGCCACGCGCTTGCCGTAGAACGCCTCGAACGCGGCGGCGAAGGGTCGCCATTTGGGCCAGTACGGCGCGACCGGCCGCTGTTCCAAGGCTTCGACCTCGGCGAAGTAGGCTCGGCACAGGTCGACGTTCACGTCCCGCGCGCCCGGCACCACCACGATCCGGTCCCGGGTCAGCTCCAGGGTTTCGGCCAGGTGCCGCAACCGGTCGAAGGCCCGGGCGAACTCGCTGGGCCGTGCGCCCGCGGTCAGGTTCCCGGACAGCACCACCAGATCCGGCCACACGTCGCCGAGCGGCGGCAAGCGCAGCGTGGCCAGGTGCAGCACCGTCACCGCGGTGCGGTCGAGCAGCATCCGCGGTGCCAGCACCTCCGGCCACGCCAGCCGCAGCCGGTCGGCGCCGATCGCGTAGCCGTCACCGGTCTTCCCCGCCGTGGCCACGATTCCGACCACCCGGCCCAACTCCCGGTCCCACACCGCGCCGCCGCTGAACCCCCGCTGCACCGGCACCGCCGAGTCGGAGTCCAGTTGCAGCAACCGGTTGCCGACCTCGCCGCGCACCACCGCGCGCACCCACGCGCCGTCCTCGTGTCCTTCCGGGTAGCCGAACGCGTGCACCTCCTGGCCGATCGACGGCGGCGTGGTGACCAGGCGGGCGGGTTCCGCGGTCACCGGATCGGCCAGCACCAATCCGGCGATGTCGTCGCCCGGTGCTCCCTCCCGGGGCGGCGGGGGTGTCCACTGCGTCACGGACGCCAGTCGGGCGTCACCTGAAAGAGGGAATTCGACCCGGATCGGGGTCGTCGGCCGGTCCACCGAGCGGTGGTCGAGGCCGAGCGCGAGGTTCACCACGTGTGCGCAGGTCAGCACCTGTGCCGAGCCGACGAGGACGCCGGTGCCCGCGGTGTGCCCGTCGGTCGTCACCAGCCGCACGACCGAGGGCGGTAAGGAACCGTCCGGCATGGCTGAAGCAATACCACGTGTGAGCGAGCGGTAACGAGCAGTGCTAGATGTACGACTCCGTTGTTGAGCTGTACGTCGTAATGGTTAACACCCAGACGGCGTAAGAAAGGGGTGCTCCATGACCAGATCACTCCGGGCCCGCCGAGCGCTGGCCGCGACCGCGGCCGTGGTGGTCACGCTGACCACCGGTGCGCCCGCCAGGGCGTCCGACACCCGCACGCTGGCCTACATCGGTTACGCCACCGGGCAGACCGGGTCGATCGCGGTGGTCGACGTCGCGACCGGCGCGGTCGTCGCCGGGTGGGACCTCGACCGCCCACCCAACGGCCTGACACCCAAGCCCGACGGCCGCTACCTCTACGTGGCCGACGGGAACGTGCACGTCTTCGACGCCACCGAGAACGACGGCGAGGAGGTGGTGTCGATCGACGTCGGCGGGTTCGCGAACAAGGTCGCGTTCAGCCCGGACGCGACGCTCGCCTACGTCGCCGAGGGCTCCGCGGGCGCGGGTGGCTCGCGCGGCGGCATCTACGTCACCGACGTGGCCACCGACGCGATCGTCGGCCGCATCCGGGCCGTGGCGTGGCCGACCGACCTCGCGATCAGCGCGGACGGGCGCACCGCGTACGCGCTGAACTTCACCGCCGGCGCGCTGTCCGTCGTCGACCTGGCGACGAAGACCGTGACCGCGACGATCACCGGCGTCGCGGACTCCAGCTCCCGACTCTCCCTGGCGGGCGACAAGGTCTACGTCGCGGGTAAGACGAAGCTGACCGAGGTCGGCCCGGACAACCGGATCGCCAGGCAGACCGACCTCGCCGGCAACTACGCGCGCGGTCTCGCGATCACCCCGAACGGCCGCACCGCCTACGTGAGCGCGGCCTACAACCAGGTCGGCGCGCTGTTCACCGTCGACCTGGCGACGATGGCCGTCACCAGGCGGGCGGACGTCGGGGCGTGGGGCCACCTCGCGGTGACCCCGGACGGGTCCAGGGTGTTCCTCAACGACACGGTCGGCGAGCGCACGTCGGTCATCGACACCGCGAACGGCTACGCGGTCGACCAGCTGCACGCACCGGCCGGCGCGCGGCCCACGTCCCTCGCCGTGTTCCAAGTTCCCGGAGATTGATCCACGAACCCGCGCAACCCCGCCCCGGGAGAGGCGTCTTCTCTCCCGGGGCCGCAAGACGCGGTCACGGGGGATGGCCCGGCGCGGTCGCGTCGGGGTAATCAGGGGGAAGAAAAGCAATGCGCAAGGCAATTGTCGCCTCGGTTTCGGCTGCCCTTTTCACGGCGGTGCTCGCACCTGTCGCCAACGCCGAGCAGGCGAACGACTACCTCTACATCGGCTACGAGACGGCGGACGGCGGCTCGATCGCCGCGGTCGACCTGCGCACGCCGAACCAGGCCGTCCGGACCTGGGACACCGCCGCGCCGGTGCGCGGTCTGACCGTGAAGCCGGGCGGGCGCAACGTCTACTCGGCCGAGCACGACGTGGTCGCCTACGACGCGTTCGAGGGCACCGAGGTCGCCCGCACCCCCGCCGGCGACGCGCAGGAGATCGCGTTCACGCCGGACGGCAACGACGCGTGGGTCGCGGAGAGCGAGAAGCCCGGCGGTGTCGTGCACATCGACGTCAGGACGGACGAGGCCGTCGGCTACCTCCAGGGCACCGACGCGCCGAAGGACATCGTGATCACGCCGGACGGCACCACGGCCTACGTCACCGACTTCTCCAACTCCCGCCCCAAGTGGCTGGGAGTCGCGGTGGTCGACCTGGCGGGCGGCGGCAAGGTCGGCCGGATCTTCGACCACCTCACCTACGCCGACTCGGACCTGGCCCTCTCGCCGGACGGCACGCACCTCTACGTCACCGGTCAGCAGCGCATCCAGGAGCTGGAGCCGCGCAAGGAGTTCGACCAGTACGGCCGTCGCCTCGACCTGGGCGTCCCGCTGCGCGACCTCGCGGTGAGCCAGGACGGCGCGACGATCTACGTGGCGGGCGCGTCCGCCGACGGCACGAAGTCCGCGCTGTACCTGGTGGACACGGCGACCTTCACCGTCCGCAAGCAGATCCCGCTGAACGGCCGCGCGACCTCGGTGGCCACGAACGGCGACTACGTGGTGGTCAGCGACCGCAGCGAGGGCGGCTGGACCTACGTCTACGAGGAGTCGACCAACAAGCTCCGCTTCACCGGCTCGATCCCGGGCCACACCCCGACCGCGCTCGCGTTCGCGCCGAAGCGCTGACGCACTGACGCGCTGAAGACCGCGGAAGTGCCCACCCCGCAACGGGAAGGGCACGAAAGCCGCGGGGAGTCGTGCTCGCCGCCGCGACCGCGGACCGGCGGATCGCGGTCCACAGTGGAATCGGGTGCCAGGCGGCCGGCGGTGATCCCGTCGGTCGCCGTGCCGGTCGGCACCCCAGGGCTTTAAGGTGCGCGGATGGACGTCCACGTCGTCGACCACCCGCTCGCCAGGGCGCGTCTGACCACCATGCGCGACGCGCGCACCGACAACGCGGCGTTCCGCGCCGCGTTGCAGGAACTCACCGTGATGCTCGTCTACGAGGCCACCCGCGAGGCGGCGGTGGCCGAGGAGAAGACGCTCACCCCCGTGGCCCGCACGACCGGCTACCGACTGGCGAACCCGCCGCTGCTGGTGCCGGTCCTGCGGGCCGGGCTGGGCATGGCGGACCAGGCCCACCGGTTGATCCCCGACGCGCAGATGGGGTTCGTCGGCCTGGCCCGCAACGAGGAGACGCTCCAGCCGACGCCGTACCTGGAGTCGCTGCCGCAGTCGTTGGCCGGCCGCCCGGTGATCGTGCTCGACCCGATGCTCGCCACCGGCGGGTCCATGGCCTACACGATCAAGCTGCTCACCGACCGCGGCGCGACCGACGTGACCGCGATCTGCGCGCTGGCCGCGCCGGAGGGCATCCGGCGGCTGGAGGAGTCCGGACTGCCGGTGCGCCTGGTGACCGCCAGCGTCGACGAGCGCCTGAACGACTCGGGCTACATCGTCCCGGGGCTCGGCGACGCCGGCGACCGCCTGTACGGCGCGGTGTAGCTAGCCCAGCTCGGCGGCGTGGTCGGCGGCCCACTGCGCCAGCGTCCGACCACGTCGCCCGGTCACCTCCTCGAAGGCGGGCTCGACCTCGGGCGGCTCCTGCTCGTACTGGACCTGGTAGCCCAGCAGGTACTCGGCGATCTCGTAGGGCAATCCGGCGTCCGCGATCAGCGACGCGCGGGCCTCGCGGTAGGTCACCGCCTCGAACCCGATCGGGCGGCCGAGACCCGTCCCGATCGCGGCAGCCTGTTCACGGAGCGACAAGCGCTCCGGGCCGCTCAACGTGTACACCCGTCCGCCGTGGTCGCCGGTCAGCGCGAGCACCGCGACCTCGGCGATGTCGGCCTCGTGCACCGGAACGCCCACCGAGTCCGGGAACGCCGACCGCACCACGCCGTGCGCCCTGATCGTCGGCGCCCACACCAGCTTGTTGCCCATGAACTCGCCCGGGCGCAGGTGCGTCCACGCCTTGCCCGACGCCTCCACCACCTCCTCGACCGCGCGGTGCCCCTCGTAGCTGCCGAGCCGCCGCCTGGTCACCGCGTCGCTCGACAGGAACACCACCCGCTCCGCCTCGCAAGCCCGCTCCACCAGGGTTTTCGCCAGTTCCACGCCGTTGCCCGAGGACAGCGGCGCGAGCAGGAACAGCGCCGTCACCCCGTCCAGCGGCACCTCCTCGGGCCGCGTCAGGTCGCCCCGCACGACCCGACCGGGCAGCCCCGCCGACTCCGGGTCGCGGCTGATCGCCACGACGTCCTCCCCGCGTGCCACGAGCTGCCGCACGACCTCACGTCCGACCGCGCCGGTGGCGCCGGTCACCAGGATCGCCATGCGCTCCCCTCCTAGTTATTCAAGTTTGAACACCGGCACGCTAGCGGGACAGGAGGGTCCGGCGCACATGCAAATGTTTGCGAGAACTGTGAAAAGTGAGCCGGTGTCCGTGGGCGGGTAGGCGCGGATTCGGCCATTCGGCCGTAGAGGTGGTCTAGACCTCGTCACTACCGTGGTCCAGACCACACCACGGACGACGGGGCGAGGAGAAGCATGAAGAGCAGGAGATGGGTGTTCCCCGCCCTCCTGGTTTCGGCCCTCACCGCGACGCTGGCGCCGCACGCGCAGGCTCACGGGAACGACCAGCAGCGCCTCCGCACCGTGGGGTACTACACCCAGTGGAGCGGCTACGACCGCAACTTCCTGGTCAACGACCTGGTCAAGAACGGCGCCGCCGCCAAGCTCACCCACCTGAACTACGCGTTCGGGTTCCTGGACGAGGCCGGCAAGTGCGTCAGCGCGGACCCGTGGGCGGACTACCAGCGGCCCTTCGGCGCCGAGCAGTCCGTGAACGGCAAGGCGGACGTGGCGGGCCAGCCGCTGTCGGGCAACCTCAACCAGCTCAAGCAGCTCAAGGCGAAGTACCCCAAGCTCAAGGTGTACATCTCGCTGGGCGGCTGGAGCGGCTCCAAGTACTTCTCCAACGCGGCCCTGACGCCGGAATCCCGCGCGGCGCACGTGAAGTCGTGCGTCGACCTGTGGCTCAAGGGCGACCTGCCCGGCGCGCCGGCGGGCGCGGCCAAGGGGATCTTCGACGGCGTCGACCTCGACTGGGAGTGGCCGTCGAGCACGGCCGGCGCCGAGGGCAACGTGGTCCGGCCCGAGGACAAGGTCAACTTCACGTCGCTGCTGCGCGAGTACCGCAAGCAGTTCACCGCGCTCGGGTGGCGCAACGGCGGCAAGGTCTACGACCTGACCGCGTTCCTGCCGGCCAACACCCGGGAGATCGGCCTCGGCTTCGAGGTGCCGAAGGTCTTCTCCCTGTTGACGTTCGGCACCATCCAGGGCTACGACTACCACGGCGGCTGGGACGCGAAGACGAACCAGCAGTCGGCGCTGCGGACGCCGGCGGGCGACCCCACCGGGACGAACTTCTCGACCCAGGTGACGATCGACCACTACCTGAAGGCCGGCGCGCCGCGGAGCAAGCTCGTGCTCGGCGTCCCGTTCTTCAGCCGCGGCTGGACCGGTGTCACGAACAAGGACAACGGCATCTTCCAGCCGGCCACCGGCCCGGCGCCGGCGAAGTACGAGGCGGGCTACGAGGACTACAAGAACCTCAAGGCCAAGCTGGGCACGTACAAGGTCTACCGGGACCAGAAGGCGGGCTTCGCCTGGATCTTCGACGGTTCCACGCTGTGGACCTGGGACGACCCGGTGGAGTTGAAGCGGAAGGCCAGGTACGTGGTCGACCGCGGACTTGGCGGCGCGATGATCTGGTCACTCGACGGCGACACGGCCGATGGCGAGTTGATCTCCGCGCTGCGCAGCGGACTGTCCTGACCGGGGCAGTCTAACGGGGTCCGGGGAGGTTTCGCGGCGGCCACCTCCCCGGGCCCCGCCTTTTTTCACCCTGCTGTCTGCTTTCGCCAACCGTCGGTGTGCGCCCGGATGGCCCGCTCGTAGACGGGCGAGACCTCCAGCCCGCTCGGCAGGTTCCCGTTGAGCTCCAACGACACCAGGCCGTGCACCATGCCCCACATGGCGAGCGCGATCTGCTCCTGCGGCGCGTCGGTGAACGCGCCGGCCGCGATCGCCCGGTCCACGTTGTCCACCACCGGTTTGAACGTCTGCGCCGCGGCCGCGTTGGTCTCCTCGGACGGCTCGAAGTTCGGCACGACCTTGCTGAACATCACGAGGTAGAACTGCGGGTCCGCGAGCGCGCTGCGCCGGTAGGCCAGACCGATCTGCACGATGTCCTCGACCGGGTCGTCGGTCTGCGGAACGGCCGCCAGGCGTTCGCCGAAACGGTGGAACGCCTCTTCGTACAAGGCGTTCAACAGCGCGGGCTTGCCGCCGAACAGCGAGTACACCGCCGTGGTCGAGGTGTTGACATCCGCCGCGAGCCTGCGCAAGCTCAGTGCGTTCGGCCCCTCGGTGGACAGCAACTCGCCCGCCCGGTCGAGCAGGCGGACCCGGAGGGCGTCGTCGTGGGTTTTCGGTCGTGGCACCGACCCATCTTAAGCACAACAGCGTTATAAAACACGGTCTAGGCAGCGTGGTACCAAGTTGGTACCGTCAGTGACATGGCGATGACCCTGCGTCTGAGTGACGAGGAGAATCGGCGGCTCGGCGAACTCGCGGCCGCCGAGGGCCGGTCGAAGCAGGAGGTCGTGCGACTCGCGCTCGCGGAGCGGTGGGCGAGGTTGCAGAAGGAGGAGCAGCTGTCCGAGGTGCTGGGACGCGTGCTGCCGAAGTACCGGGGCCTGCTCGACCGGATGGGTCCCGCCTGAACCGCACCTTTCGAGTGACGGACTGGTCTGGCGCCTGACGTTCGAACGTCAGTTCGATAGGGTGGCGTTCATGCAGGCCAGCCGCTCCTCTGCGTTCGCCTCGCACCTGCACCGGTGTGAACCGCCACGGCGGGCCGGTGCGCACCGGTATGGTTCGCCGATGAAGATCGGGTCGTGTCCGGTGTGCGCGGGGGCGCACGACGCGGCCGACAACATCCTCGTCGCCGGGTGGGCGGGGAGGCGATTCGTGCCTGGCGAGGCTCCTTCCGTGGTCTCGTCGCGGGCACAGGGAGCGCGTCAATCAGTGGTGAACTACCTCGACGCCGGCGATCTGCTCGTGCTGGCGACCGCCGTGACCGGCGGAGACCTGGTCGTGCGCGACTTAGGCCTCCTCGACTCCGCAGCGCACCGGCCGCGGGCCAGCGTGCTGGGGGTCGAGGCCTACGACACCCTCTGGCTCAAGGCGTCGGCCCTCCTGGACTCCATAGTGCGCACGCGCCCCCTCGTGGAGGGCAACTGGCGCCTGGGCTGGGTGGCGGCCGTGACGCTCTGCGACATCAACGGCTGGTGGATCGACGCCGACGAGGACGACGCCCTCGACCTGGTCCGAGCGCTCGGCCGGGACCAGGTGGACGTGCCGGGCCTGGCCGCCCACCTGGAGGCCTGGAGCCTCCCGAAGGCCGTCTCCTAGGTCGGGATCCGGCACACCTCACGGTGGTTTCGGGTTGACCTGGAGTGCACTCCAGCTCCTACGGTCGACAGGTGACGTATTCGATCGCACAAGCGGCCGAGCGCAGTGGGTTGTCGATCGACACGCTGCGCTACTACGAACGCATCGGCCTGGTCGACCCGCCCGCCCGCGACTCCGGCGGGCGCCGCGTCTACACCGACGACGACCTGGGGTGGCTCGCCTTCCTCACCCGGATGCGCACCACCGGCATGCCCATCCGGATGATGCGCGAGTACGCCCAGCTGCGTCGACGCGGCCCCGCGACGGCCGGCCGGCGCAAGCAGGTGCTGCTCGAGCACCGGGCGTCGGTGCGCGAGCGCATCGCCGAACTCCAGGCGTCGCTCGACGTGCTCGACTACAAGATCACGCACTACGAGCAGATCGAACACACGTACGTCGAAGGGATCACCGCGTGACTCTGCTGGGCACCCTCGAAGCCGGCGCGCAAGGTCTCGGCTGCATGGGCATGAGCCAGGCCTACGGGACCCGGGACGACGAGGCCGAGTCGGTGCGCACCGTCCACCGCGCCCTCGACCTCGGCGTCACCCTGCTGGACACCTCGGACGTGTACGGACCGCACACCAACGAGGTCCTGGTGGGCAAGGCGATCAAGGGTCGGCGCGACGAGGTCGTGGTGGCCACCAAGTTCGGCCTGGCCGACGCCGAGCGCCGACCGCGCGGCGACGCCGACTACGTGCGCCGGGCCTGCGAGGCGTCCCTGGAGCGCCTCGGCGTCGACCACATCGACCTCTACTACCTGCACCGCGTCGACCCGACCGTGCCGATCGAGGAGACCGTGGGCGCGATGGCCGAACTGGTCACCGCGGGCAAGGTCGGGCACCTGGGCCTGTCCGAGGCCGCCGCCGGCACGATCCGCCGTGCGCACGCCGTGCACCCGATCGCCGCGCTCCAGAGCGAGTGGTCGCTGTGGTCGCGCGACATCGAGGCCGAGGTGGCGCCGACGTGCGTCGAGCTGGGCATCGGCATCGTGCCGTTCTCCCCGCTCGGCCGCGGTTTCCTGACCGGCGCGGTCACCTCGGTCGAGGAGCTGCCCGCCGACGACATGCGGCGCAACCTGCCGCGGTTCGAGGCGGAGAACTTCGCCCGCAACGCCGCCATCGTGACGGCGCTGCGCGAACTGGCCGCCGCCAAGGGCGTCACGCCCGGTCAGCTCGCGCTCGCGTGGGTGCACCACCGGGGCGAGCACGTCGTGCCGATCCCCGGCACCAAGCGGGTGAAGTACCTGGAGGAGAACGCCGCCGCCGCGTCGATCACCCTCTCCGCGCAGGAGCTGGCCCGGATCGAGGAGGTCGTGCCCGCGCCCGCCGGCGAGCGCTACTCGCCGGAGATGGCCCGCCTGTCCGGCCGCTGAGCCGCGTCGACGCCACCTCGTGCCGCGGTCACGGCACGAGGTGCGCGGCGACCGTCGCGCCCAGCTCCCGGCACGCCCGCAGGTCCTCCCGCGACGGCTCGCCGATCACGGTGACGTGCGGCGACACCTTCGACCAGGCCAACCCCGCGGTGATCGAGTCGATCCCGCGCACCGCGCCCGCCGTGTCGCCGCCGCCGTGCACGTAGAGCCCGAACGGCCGGCCGCGCGTCGCGTCCAGGCACGGGTAGTAGGCCAGGTCGAAGAACACCTTGAGCGCGCCGCTCATCATCCCCAGGTTGGCGGGCGTCCCGAGCAGGTAGCCGTCCGCCTCCAGCGCGTCCGACGCGGTGGCCGCGAGCGCCGGCCGCCGCACCACCTCGACGCCGGTGATCTCCGGGTCCGTCGCGCCCGCCACCACCGCCTCGAACATGGCCTGGAGGTTCGGTGACGGCGTGTGGTGCACGAGCAGCAGACGGGGCATGTCCGCCACGGTGACGCGCGGTCCGGCCGGGCGCAACCGGTTCGTGACGCCGACCCGGACCACGGCCGCCGGCATCTCCTGCATAGTGGGTCGGGGGCGCGGAGCGGACCACCCGGGGAACCGGTCCCGTCCCCGCGCGTCCTAGTAGGCAGACCTGGAGGGAGACATGAAAACTCGCAGCATCGCCACCCTGGAGCGCAACCGCAGGATCACCTGGGGCTCCGGCCTCGCGATCGGCATCGGGCTCATCGGGGTGCCGCTCGTGTTCATCGGGGTGTGGCCCGGCGTGGACCACAGCCCGTGGGAGGTCAACACGATGATCCTCGCGGCCGGCGTCTCGCTGTGCACCGTCAGCTACATCGCCGGGCGCATCGCCGTCGCCGCCGTCACGCAGAACCGGCACAACGCGGTGGCCCCGCCGACCAGGCGGCCGTACCTGGTGGCGGGCGCCGCGATGGGCATCGCCGTGCTCTGCCTGCTGATCGCTATGGCGTCGTGAGCAGTCCCTCGACCTGACGCCGCAACTCCGCCAACCTCTCCGCCGCACGGGACCGGGTCGCGGCCGGGTCGTCGACCACCTCGACGACCTCCAGGTACGCCTTCAGCTTCGGCTCCGTCCCGGACGGCCGCACCACGACCCGCGCGCCGGGCGCGGTCAACCGCACCACGTCCGCCTTCGGCAGCAGGTCCTCGAACGCGAACCCGGCCGGCGGGTCGGCGCGCAACGCGGCCATCAACGCCCCGATCCGGCTCAGGTCCGTGAACCGCAACGAGATCTGGTCCGTCAGGTGCAGGCCGTGGTCGAGCGCCAACTGGTCCAGCGCGTCCAGCAGCGTCCGACCCGACGCCTTCAGCGTGGCCGCCAGGTCGCACGCCACGACCGCCGCCGAGATGCCGTCCTTGTCGTTGACCGCCGCCGGGTCGACGCAGGTGCCCAGCGCCTCCTCGTAGGCGAACACCAGCCCCTCACCCGCGCGCACCAGCCACTTGAAGCCGGTGAGCGTCTCCGCGTACCGCGCGCCGTGCGCCGCCGCGATCGACTTCAGCAGCGACGAGGAGACGATCGTGGTGGCCACCAACGGATCCGGTGTGTCCACAGTGGACAGGACCAGGGAGCCGAGCAGCACGCCGGTTTCGTCGCCGCGCAGCATCCGCCACGTGCCGTCGCGGTCCCGCACGCCCAGCGCGCACCGGTCCGCGTCCGGGTCCAGCGCCACCGCCAGGTCGCAGCCCTCGGCCTGCGCCAACGCCAACAATCGGTCGGCCGCGCCGGGCTCCTCGGGGTTCGGGAACGCCACCGTCGGGAAGTCCGGGTCCGGCACGGCCTGGTCGCGCACCACCCGCACGTCGGTGAAACCCGCGCGCCGCAACGCTTCCACCGCCGTCTGGCCGCCGACGCCGTGCATCGGGGTCAGCGCGACGCGCAGGTCGCGGGCCACCCCGCGCGGCAGCGACGCGACCCGGTCGAGGTACTCGTCCACCTCGGCGTCGGACACCGGCAGGTGGTCGGTGGACCGGCGCACCGACACGGCCGCCGGCACCGCGGCGACCGCGCGTTCGATCTCCCGGTCCTCCGGCGGCACGATCTGGCCGCCGCCCGCCAGGTACAGCTTGTAGCCGTTGTCCGCGGGCGGGTTGTGCGAGGCGGTGATCTGCACGCCCGCGACCGCGCCGTGCTTGCGCACGAGGTAGGCGAGGATCGGCGTCGGCAGCGGGCGGGGCAGCACCCGCACCGCGAAACCGGCCGCCGCCAGCACGTCCGCGGCCGCCGAGGCGAACGCCTCGGAGCCGTGCCGCGCGTCCCGGCCGACGAACACCGTGCCGGACAGGCCCTTGCCGCGCAACCACGACGCGAGGCCCGCCGTCGTCCTGGTCACCACGGCGACGTTCATGCCGTTCGGGCCGGCGCGCACCGGTCCGCGCAACCCGGCCGTGCCGAAGGTCAGCGGCCCGGCCATCCGGTCGGCCAGTTCCTCGGCCGCTCCCGGCGCGCCACCCATCGCCCGCGCGAGCACGCCCTGGAGTTCGGCGCGGTCCTGCGGCGACGGGTCGTCGGCGATCCACCGGAACGCGGCGTCGCGCAGCGCGGGCGACAGGCTCATGCCCGTTCCACCAGCGCCCGCAGCAGCGCGCCCATCCGGCTCGCCGCGGCCTGGCCCGCCTCCAGCACCTCGACGTGGTTCAGCGGCTCGCCGGTGATGCCCGCGGCCAGGTTCGTGACCAGGGACAGGCCGAACACCTCGACACCCTCGGCGCGGGCCGCGATGGCCTCCAGCACGGTCGACATGCCGACCAGGTCCGCGCCCAGGGTGCGCAGCATGCGGATCTCGGCGGGCGTTTCGAAGTGCGGACCGGGCAAACCGGCGTAGACGCCCTCCTCCAGCGACGCGTCGATCCCCTTCGCGACCGCGCGCAGGCGGGGCGAGTACAGGTCGGTCAGGTCCACGAACCGCGCGCCGACCAGCGGCGAGGACGCGGTGAGGTTCAGGTGGTCGCTGATCAGCACCGGCTGACCGACCGCCATGCCCTGGCGCAGGCCGCCGGCGGCGTTGGTCAGCAGCACCGACTTCACCCCGGCCGCGGCGGCGGTGCGCACGTTGTGCACGACCTTGCGGATGCCCTTGCCCTCGTAGCCGTGCGTCCGGCCGAGCAGCACCAGGGCGTTCTTGTCGCCGATGGGCACCGACCGGATCGTGCCGCCGTGCCCGACCGCGGTCGGCGGCTCGAACCCGGGCAACTCGCTCATCGGCACCTCGACGGCGGCCTCGCCGATCACGTCGGCGGCGGGCCGCCACCCCGACCCCAGCACAACCGCGATGTCGTGCCGCTCGACCCCGGTCCGCCGGGCGAGCTCGGCCGCGGCGTCGGCCGCGAGACTTTCGGGACTGCCGTTCTCACTGATGGCGCTCACCCCCGCGAGCCTAATGTCACCCGCCCGCCCACGCCGCCGCCCCACGCCCGCTCCCACCCGATGATCACCCGGAGATCACCCGAGGCCCGGGCGGTGAGCTCGGACGACCCACACGACCCGCACCATCGGGCAGGCACCACCGAGCCGGCACGACTGCCGGCCGCCCCGCCGCTCACCTCGCCGCCGCCTGCCCGCCCGATCACGCCGCCGACTGCGTGACTGACTGCCCGCCCGACCTGCCGCCGGCCCGATCAGACCGCCGACCGCCCGACCCGCCGCCGCCCGACCACCGCCCACCCGACCCGCCGCCGCCCGGCCAACCGCTCGCCGCCCGCTGCCCGAGCGCCCGGCCTGCCGACTGCCCGGACCCCAGCGTCGGAGCGACCGCTCGTCCCCCCGGCCCCCGCCCGGCGCCAACCCCCGGCAGGCGTCAGCCCGGCAACCTGAACGTGGGCGCGATGGTCTGGAACAGCTTGCTGCGGCCCATGTCCTCCTGGTCCGTCGGGAAGCTGACCTCCACCACCCACAGGTCGGACTCCGACGGCAGGACCCGGGAGTACCGCGAGCGCCGGAGGTCGGGACCCGCGGGTTGGGCGTGTTCGAGCGCCGTGGGGCGTTCCACCGTGCGGTAGGTGAACTGGGTCGCGGGCTCCGGGGTGTTGCCCGGCAGCGGGTCGGTCTGCTCCTGGGTTTCGCCGAAGTACTGGCCCTCGCCCCACGTCGAGCGCACCAGCTCGAAGTACTCCTCCGCCCGGTGCCGCGGGTAGTAGCCGGTGAACTTCTGCACCGCCACCTCGTACGCGCCCGTCGGGTCCACGAAGTGCACGACGGTGCTCGCGGTCAACCCCTTGTTGACCCGCTGCTCCAGGAAGCTCGTCCAGTTCCGGCCCACGGACAGGGTGAACTCGACCCGCCGCCCGCCGTTGGCCGCCACCGCGGACATCGTCACCGGCGTCAGGTCGACCGCGTCGGTGATCGCCGGCACGGGCGGCGTGCCCGAGCCCGACGGCGGCAGGAACGAACGGCCCGCGAGCGTCCTGGTCAGGGTGAACCCGGCCGCGCCGCCGATCGCGAACAGCACCACCGCGCCGATCACGACCAACGTCGACAGCAGCGGTCGGCGGCGCGGCGGCGGTGCCGGAGTCGAAGACAGGAACGGCAGCGGGCCGGGGTCCGAGGCGAGCGGCGTGTCCGGCGGGATCACCGGTTTCGGCGTCACCAGCGGCGGTCGCACGACCTCCACGACCTCGCGCTTCACCTCCGGCGACGCCGGGAACACCTCGGCGTCCGGCTCGGGCAGCAACCCGCGCAGGAGCCGCCGCGTCTCGGCCAGTGAGATCCGTTTGGTCGGGTCCTTCACCATTAGCCCCGCGACGACCGGCTCGAGCCCACCGGTCACCGAGGCGGAGGGCACGTCACCGTGCACGACCTGGTTGATGGTCTGGAGGACGTTCGCGCCCTCGTAGGGCTGCTGCCCGGTCATCGCCGCGAACAGCGTCGCGCCGAGCGACCACTGGTCCGCGGCCGGCGACACCGCGCCACCCGCCGCCACCTCGGGCGCGATGAACGCGGGCGTGCCCAGCGTGATGCCGCGACTGGTCAGGGTCGCCTCGGCGACGTTGCGCGCGATGCCGAAATCGGTCAGCTTCACCCGGCCGTCGTCGGCCACCAGGACGTTGCCCGGCTTGACGTCCCGGTGCGTGATCCCGGCCCGGTGCGCCGCGTCCAGAGCCGCCGCGACCGCGTCGGCCACCAGCGCTCCCTGCCCGTCGGTCAGCGGACCGTGCTCGCGCACGAGATCGGCGAGCGACCGTGACGGGACCAGCTCCATCACCACGTACGGGTCGCCGTCCACCACGACCACGTCGTGCATCGTCACCACGTTGGGATGGGTCAGCGCCGCGACCGACCGCGCCTCGCGCAGCGTGCGCTCGCGCAGCAGTTCGGCCTCGCCCTCGGGCATGCCCGGCGGGCGCAGGATCTCCTTCACCGCCACCGCGCGCCGCAGCACCTCGTCGTGACCGGCCCACACGGTGCCCATCGACCCGCGGCCCAGCACGTGCCGCAGCCGGTATCGGCCGCCGATCAGGCGCTCGGTCTCCTCCACCGCGCCATTCTCCACGACCGGGTAACCACTAGCGTGGAGAACGGACTGCATCGTTAACGGCGGCGAACCTCACATAGCCGCCCTACTACTAGTGAGTAACACTGCGGAGCATGATGGAGCCGTCCGGCGAACTGGCGCTGGCCGCCGAATTCCCCACCCCGGACCACGAGCAGTGGCTCGGGTTGGTCGAGGGTGTCCTCAAGAAGTCCGGCGCCGAGTTCGACAGCCTCGTCACCACCACCTACGACGGGATCCGGGTCCGGCCGCTGTACACCGCGACCGACGTCCCGCCCGGATTCCCCGGCCTGCCGCCCTACACCAGGGGCGGCCGACCGCAGAGCGGCGCGTGGGACGTGCGCCAGCTGCACCGGACACCTGACCGCGAGGCCGTCATGGCCGACCTGGAGAACGGCGTCACCTCGCTGTGGCTCCGGGTGCCCGGCGACCGGCTCGCCGACGTGCTCGCCGAGGTCTACCTCGACCTCGCGCCCGTCGTGGTCGACGGCGGCGTCGACTTCCTCGACACCGGCCGCGCCATGCTGCGGGTCTGGGACCAGAGCCCCGTGCTGCCCGGCGACGTGCGCGGCAACGTGGGCGCCGACCCGCTCGGCGTGCAGGCCCGCACCGGCGCGCCCGCCGACCTCGCCGCGCTGACCGACCTCGTCGCCCGCGCCGAGCCGTTCCCCGAACTGCGGGTCGTCGTGGTCGACGGACTGCCGTTCCACGAGGCGGGCGGCAGCGACGCGCAGGAGTTGGGCGCCGCGCTCGCGGCCGGCGTCGCCTACCTGCGGCACCTGGTCGACGGCGGCGTGCCGGTGGCGAAAGCCGTGCGGCTGCTGGAGTTCCGGCACGCGGCGACCGCCGACCAGTTCCTCACCATCGCGAAGTTCCGCGCCGCGCGGCGGTTGTGGTCGCGGGTCACCGAGCTGTCCGGCGCGCCCGCCGCGCAGGTGCAGCATGCGGTCACCTCGCCCGCCATGACCACCCGGCGCGACCCGTGGGTCAACATGCTGCGCACCACGATCGCGTGCTTCGGCGCGGGTCTGGGCGGCGCGGACTCGGTGACCGTGCTGCCGTTCGACCACGCGATCGGCCTGCCCGACGACTTCTCCCGGCGCGTCGCGCGCAACACCCAGTCGCTGCTGCTGGAGGAGAGCAGGCTCGCGGGCGTGGTCGACCCGGCCGGCGGCTCCTGGTACGTAGAGGCGCTCACCGAGGACCTGGCCCGCGCGGCCTGGGAGTGGTTCCGCGAGATCGAGGCCGCGGGCGGGCTGCCGACGGCGTTCCCGCTGGTCGCCGACCGGATCGCGGCCACCTGGGAACGGCGCCGGGCCAACCTGGCCGACCGCACCGACGCCATCACCGGTGTCAGCGAGTTCCCGAACCTCGGCGAGGCGGCCGTGACCCGCGCGCCCGCGCCGGCCGAACCCGGCGGCGGACTGCCCCGGATCCGCTACGCGCAGGACTTCGAGGCCTTGCGCGACGCCGCCGACGCCGCGCCCGTGCGGCCCAAGGTCTTCCTGGCCACCCTCGGCCCGGTCGCCGCGCACACCGCGCGTGCGACGTTCGCGGCCAACCTGTTCCAGGCGGGCGGCCTCGAAACCCCGAACGCCGGTCCGACGAAGACCGTCGAGGACGTCGTCGCGAAGTTCACCGAGAGCGGCGCTCGCGTCGTGTGCCTGTGCGGCAGCGAGAGCGGCTACGCCGAGCTCGCGGCACCGGTGGCGGACGCGCTCCGCGCCGCCGGTGCCGAGCGGATCCTGTTGGCGGGCAAGAAGTCCGACGCCGGGATCGACGAGTACGTGTACACCGGCTGCCCGGCGTTGAGCGTGCTGGAGCACACCTTCGAGTTCCTCGGAGTGACCCGATGATCCCCGACTTCACCGGACTCGACCTCGGCGAGCCGACCGGCGCGGGCCACGACGCGTGGCGGCGCGCCCTCAACGACGTGACCGGCAAGGACGTCGACGCCCTCACCTGGGAGACACCCGAGGGCATCGCGGTCAAACCGGTGTACGGCGCGGAGGACCTGGCGGGTCTGGACTTCCTCGGCACGTACCCGGGCATCGCGCCCTACCTGCGCGGCCCGTATCCCACGATGTACGTCAACCAGCCGTGGACCATCCGGCAGTACGCCGGGTTCTCCACCGCCGAGGAGTCCAACGCCTTCTACCGCCGCAACCTCGCGGCCGGCCAGAAGGGCCTCTCGGTCGCGTTCGACCTGGCCACCCACCGCGGCTACGACTCCGACCACCCCAGGGTCGCGGGCGACGTCGGCATGGCGGGCGTGGCCATCGACTCGATCTACGACATGCGCCAGTTGTTCGACGGCATCCCGCTGGACCGGATGAGCGTGTCGATGACCATGAACGGCGCGGTGCTGCCGGTGCTCGCGCTCTACGTCGTCGCGGCCGAGGAGCAGGGGGTGGCGCCGGAACTGCTCGCGGGGACCATCCAGAACGACATCCTCAAGGAGTTCATGGTCCGCAACACCTACATCTACCCGCCCACGCCGTCGATGCGGATCATCTCCGACATCTTCTCGTTCACCTCGCGGCGGATGCCGAAGTTCAACTCGATCTCGATCTCCGGCTACCACATGCAGGAGGCCGGCGCGACGGCCGACCTGGAGCTGGCCTACACGCTGGCCGACGGCGTCGAGTACCTGCGCGCGGGCCGCGACGCCGGGCTGGACGTGGACGCGTTCGCGCCCCGGCTGTCCTTCTTCTGGGCCGTGGGCATGAACTTCTTCATGGAGGTGGCCAAGCTGCGGGCCGCCCGGCTGCTCTGGGCCAAGCTGGTCAAGACCTTCGAGCCGAAGTCGCCCAAGTCGCTGTCCCTGCGCACGCACTGCCAGACCTCGGGCTGGTCGCTCACCGCGCAGGACGTGTTCAACAACGTGGCGCGCACCTGCGTCGAGGCGATGGCCGCGACCCAGGGCCACACGCAGTCGCTGCACACCAACGCGCTGGACGAGGCGCTCGCGCTGCCGACGGACTTCTCCGCGCGCATCGCCCGCAACACCCAGCTGCTGCTCCAGCAGGAGTCGGGCACCACGCGCGTGATCGACCCGTGGGGCGGCAGCGCGTTCGTCGAACGGCTCACCCACGACCTGGCGAACCGGGCGTGGGCGCACATCGCCGAGGTCGAGGCGGCCGGCGGGATGGCGCGGGCGATCGACGCGGGCATCCCCAAGCTGCGCATCGAGGAGGCCGCCGCGCGCACCCAGGCGCGCATCGACTCCGGCCGGCAGCCGGTGATCGGCGTGAACAAGTACCAGGTCGCGACCGACGAGCAGATCGACGTGCTCAAGGTCGACAACGCGGGCGTGCGTGCCCAGCAGCTCGCGAAGCTGGCCCGGCTGCGCGCCGAACGCGACCAGTCCGAAGTGGACTCGAGGTTGGCCGCGCTGACCAGGGCCGCCGACGCGGACGGCAACCTGCTGGAGCTGGCGATCGACGCGGCGCGCGCGAAGGCGACCGTCGGCGAGATCTCCGAGGCGCTGGGCCGGGTCTGGGGCAGGCACTCCGCGCAGATCAGGACCATCACCGGCGTGTACCGCGAGGAGGTCGGCTCGGTGTCCAACGTGGACGCCACGCGTGAGGTCGTGGCCGAGTTCGCCGAGCAGGAGGGCCGCCGGCCGCGGATCCTGGTCGCCAAGATGGGCCAGGACGGGCACGACCGCGGGCAG
The DNA here is from genome assembly GCF_040642015.1 of Actinosynnema sp. NPDC020468. Taxonomy (NCBI): domain Bacteria; kingdom Bacillati; phylum Actinomycetota; class Actinomycetes; order Pseudonocardiales; family Pseudonocardiaceae; genus Actinosynnema; species Actinosynnema sp. NPDC020468. The sequence goes on along the minus strand of NZ_JBFAEO010000004.1, from coordinate 20,846 downwards.
AAGGTGATCGCGACCGCGTTCGCCGACCTCGGCTTCGACGTCGACGTCGGCCCGCTGTTCCAGACGCCGGAGGAGGTCGCGCGCCAGGCCGTGGAGGCCGACGTGCACATCGTCGGCGTGTCCTCGCTCGCCGCGGGCCACCTCACGCTGGTGCCCGCGCTGCGCGAGGCGCTGGCCGACCTGGGTCGCGAGGACGTCATGATCGTGGTCGGCGGCGTGATCCCGCCGCAGGACTTCGACGCGCTGCGCGCGGCGGGCGCGGCGGCGATCTTCCCGCCCGGCACCGTCATCGCGGACGCGGCGGCCGACCTGCTGGGCAGGCTCTCGGCCCAGCTCGGGCATGGCTAGGCCGGTCGACGTCGGCGAGTACGCCAAGGGCGTGCTCGCCGGCAACCGGGGCATCCTCGCGCGCGCGATCACCCTGGTCGAGTCGACCAGGGCGGACCACCGCGCGGCCGCGCAGGAGCTGCTGGTCGAGCTGCTGCCGCACGCGGGCGCGGCGCACCGGATCGGCGTCACGGGCGTGCCGGGCGTGGGCAAGTCGACGTTCATCGACGCGTTCGGCACGATGCTGACCGCCGCCGGCCACCGGGTCGCGGTGCTGGCCGTCGACCCGTCCTCGACCCGGACCGGCGGCAGCATCCTGGGCGACAAGACCCGGATGGCCAGGCTCGCGGTGGACGACGCCGCGTTCATCAGGCCCTCGCCGACCTCCGGCACGCTCGGCGGCGTCACCCGGGCCACCCGCGAGTCGATCGTGCTGGTCGAGGCGGCCGGGTACGACGTGGTGCTGGTCGAGACGGTCGGCGTCGGCCAGTCCGAGGTCGCGGTGGCGAACATGACCGACTGCTCGCTGTTCCTCACCCTCGCCCGCACCGGCGACCAGCTCCAGGGCATCAAGAAGGGCGTGCTCGAGCTGGCCGACGTGATCGCGGTGAACAAGGCCGACGGCCCGCACGAGCTGGACGCGCGCAAGGCGGCCCGCGAGCTGTCCGGCGCGCTGCGGCTGTTGCGACCGGCCGACGCGCTGTGGCACCCGCCGGTGCTGACGTGCAGCGCGCTGGAGGGCACCGGGCTGGACGAGGTGTGGGCGCGGGTCCGCGCGCACCGGTCGACCCTGGAGGAGGCGGGTGAGCTGGACGCGTCGCGGCGCCGGCAGCAGGTCGAGTGGACGTGGGCGATGGTGCACGAGCAGCTGCTCGGGAGCCTGCACGCGGCGCCCGCCGTCCGACTTCTGGTTCCCGAAGTCGAACGGCAGGTTCGGAACGGTGAGCTGACGGCGACCCTCGCCGCCGAGAAGATCTTGCGCGCCTTCACGAGTGGTACTCACCTCGCCGGTTTGGGTGACCACTGAGAGTGGTAAGCCTGGGGTGCGGTAGCTAGGCTTGGCGGCTATGTGGCGATCCGTGCTCGCGGTCTGTTTTTTCGTGCTGGCCAGCACTTTCACCGTTGGTGGAACAGCGGTGGCGGCGCAGCCCGCGCCCGTCGCGGTCGCCCACCTGGTCGCCCAACCGAGCGATACCGTCACGCCGACCGCCACCGGCCCGGACATCAATGCGCCCCAGGCGCCGGCCGCCGGCGTGAGCAGCGAGACGAAGAACAAGTTGTGGGCCGGAGGTATCGCGGTGGTGCTGTTCGGCCTCGTATACCTGCGTAACAGGCGACGTTGGTCGAACTGGCGGAAGGCGCGGAAGAAGTAGTACCGGCACGGCTCGGACGAGTTGATCGGTTCCCGGTCCCGGTGCAGGGACCACTGCGCACTCTTGATCGGTCTGACCGAAACTTGAACACCGCTTGGCGCATCGGTTCGACCGGCCGGCGGTTGATCAACGTGACGCGCCGCGAGGCCGCCGGACCGTGATGGAAGATGGACGCAAATGGGTACCGACTTCAAGTCCAGGACGCGCTCGGCCGTCGAGCGGTACTCGAATGCGCTGGTAGGCCTCTCGCACAGCATCCACGCGGAGCCGGAGCTCGCGTTCGCGGAGCACCGCAGCGCGGCCAAGGTGGCGAACCTGCTGGCAGCGGAGGGTTTCGAGGTCGAGCGCGGTGTCGCCGGCCTGGAGACCGCGTTCACGGCCTGCTACGGCTCGGGCGAGGTCGTCCTCGGCCTCTGCGCGGAGTACGACGCGCTGCCCGAGGTGGGCCACGCCTGCGGGCACAACGTCATCGCCGCCGCGTCGGCGGGCGCCGCCCTCGCGCTGCGCGACCTCGCCGACGAACTGGGCCTCACGGTCCGGGTGATCGGCACCCCCGCCGAGGAAGTGGGCGGCGGGAAGGTGCTCATGCTGGAGCGCGGGGTATTCGACGACGTGTCGTTGTCGATGATGGTCCACCCGGCGCCCTACGAGGCCGTCGCGGCGAAGTCGCTGGCCATCACCGACGTCGAGGTCCACTACACCGGCAAGCCCTCGCACGCCGCCGCCGCGCCGCACCTCGGCGTGAACGCGGCGGACGCGATCACCGTCGCCCAGGTCGCCGTCGGGCTCGCCCGGCAGCACCTCGCGCCGGGCCAGATGGTCAGCGGCATCGTCACCAGGGGTGGCACCGTGCCCAACATCGTGCCGGCGCACACGTCGGCGATGTTCGACCTGCGCGCCTCCGACCTGGAGTCGCTGCGCTCGCTCGAGGACCGGGTCTACCGGTGCTTCGAGGCGGGCGCGCTGGCCACCGGCTGCACCCACGAGGTCGTCAAGGTCTCGCCGGTATACGCCGAGCTGACACCCGACCCGTGGCTGGCGGACGCCTACCGGCAGGCCGTCACGTCCCTGGGTCGCACCCCGCTGAGCCCCGCCGAGGAGGCTCAGCACAAGATCGGCAGCACGGACATGGGTAACGTCACCCGCGCGCTGCCGGCCATCCACCCGACCATCGCCATCGACTGCGGAGACGCGGTGAACCACCAAATCGAGTTCGCGACCGCCTGTGCGTCGGCATCCGCCGACCGAGCTGTGCTCGACGGAGCACTCGCCCTTGCCTGGACAACCATTGCCGCCGCGACAGACCCGGCGCAGCGCGCACGTCTGCTGGGTGGTGCGGCATGACGGTCGTGGATTCGCGTCCGCCGTTGCCGGGAGAGGAGGGAGCCGAAGTGCTGTTGACCGATCGCGGGGTCAGCATTGCCCCTGTGGATGATCCGGGAGCGGGCCGGGGGCCGTCGTGGCTCGACGAGTGGCTGGCGGCGAACGCCTCCGAGGTCGTCGCCTGGCGGCGGCACCTCCACGCCCACCCGGAGCTGTCCCGGCACGAGGTGGCGACCACCGAGCTGATCTGCGACGTGCTGCGGTCGGCGGGCCTGCGGCCCCGGGTGCTGCCCGGCGGCACCGGCCTGGTGTGCGACGTCGGCTCCGGGCCGCGCTGCGTGGCGCTGCGCGCGGACATCGACGCGCTGCCGCTGGCCGAGACGACCGGCGCGCCCTACGCCTCGACGGTGGCCGGCGTGTCGCACTCGTGCGGCCACGACGCGCACACCACCGTGGTGCTGGGCGCGGCGCTGGCCCTGGCGTCGGCGACGCAGCTGCCCGGCCGGATCAGGCTCGTGTTCCAGCCCGCCGAGGAGGTCATGCCGGGCGGCGCGCTCGACGTGCTGGCGGCGGGCGGTCTCGACGGGGTCGAGCGGATCTTCGGCCTGCACTGCGACCCGCGGCTGGCCGTCGGCCGGATCGGCACCCGGATCGGCGCCATCACGTCCGCCTCGGACATGCTGGAACTGCGCCTGACCTCGCCGGGCGGCCACACGTCCCGCCCGCACCTCACGGCGGACCTGGTGCACGCGCTCGGCTCGGTGATCACGGGCCTGCCGACCCTGCTGTCCCGCCGCGTCGACCCGCGTTCCGGCACCGTGCTGGTGTGGGGCGCGGTGCACGCGGGCGAGGCGGCCAACGCCGTGCCGCAGGACGGCGTCCTGCGCGGCACCCTGCGCACCGGCAACCGCGACATCTGGGCCGAGCTGGAACCGCTGGTCAAGGAACTGGTGGAAGCCCTGCTCGCGCCGCTGGGCGTCGGTTTCGACCTGCACCACCGCCGCGGCGTGCCGCCCGTGGTCAACGACCGCGAGTCGACCATGCTGCTGCGCGCCGGCATCGAGGCGGCGCTGGGCGAGGACGCCCTGGCCGGCACCGAGCAGTCGTCGGGCGGCGAGGACTTCGGCTGGTACCTGGAGCACGTGCCCGGCTCGTTCGCCCGCCTGGGCGTCTGGGACGGCGTCACCAAGCAGAAGGACCTGCACCAGCCGGGCTTCGACCTGGACGAGCGGGCCCTCATGGCCGGCATCCGGGTGATGGTCCACACCGCGCTGACCTCGCTGGCCTGAGCCACCCGGCCCCGACGGCGCCGAGTCACCGGCCTCCGGGCCGCACCCCCGCGGTGCGGCCCGGAGGCTTCTCCGGTGTCAGGAGACCGGTTCGACCAGGTCCGGGCGGGCTTCCGGCGCCGCCGAGCGGACCGCGTCGGCGGCCTGGTCGTCGGGCTCGGCCTGGGAGGCGCGCTCGGACTCCACGCGGGCCGTGTAGACCTGCACCTCGCGGGCGACGCGGTCGTCGTCCCAGCCGTGCACGCCCGCCATCAGCCGGGCGACGTCCTCGGCGCAGTCCACGCCCCGGTGCGGGTACTCGATCGAGATCCGGGTCCGCCGGGTCAGCACGTCCTCGAGGTGCAGCGCGCCCTCGTGCGACGCCGCGTAGGTGACCTCGACCTGGAGGTAGTCCGGCGCGCCCGGCAGCGGCTTGAGCAGTTCCGGGTCCGCCGAGGCCAGCACCTCGTGCACCAGCGAGCCGTACCGGTCCAGCAGGTGCCGCACCCGGTAGGGGTGCAACCCGTACCGGGCCGCCAACTGGTCCGCCTGGTTCACCAGGGCGTGGTACCCGTCCGCCCCGATCAGGGGAACTTTGTCCGTGATGGACGCCTGGATCCGACCCGGCAGGTCGACCGCCGCGGCGTCCACCGCGTCCGCGCCCATCACCCGGTAGGTCGTGTACTTGCCGCCCGCGATCGCCACCAGCCCCGGCGCGACCCGCGCCACGGCGTGCTCGCGCGACAGCTTGCTGGTCGACTCGCTCTCGCCGGCGAGCAACGGCCGCAATCCTGCGTAGACGCCCTCGATGTCGTCGTGCGTCAACGGCGTCGCCAACACCGAGTTCACGTGTTCGAGGATGTAGTCGATATCCGCCCGGGTCGCCGCGGGATGGGCGAGATCGAGGTTCCAATCGGTGTCCGTGGTGCCCACGATCCAGTGGTTGCGCCACGGGATCACGAACAGCACCGATTTCTCGGTGCGCAGGATCAACCCGCTCTCGGACACGATCCGGTCCCGCGGCACGACGATGTGCACGCCTTTGCTGGCGCGCACCCGAAAACGCCCGCGCGATCCGGAAAGGCGCTGCAACTCGTCGGTCCACACCCCGGTCGCGTTGATGACCGCGTGCGCCCGGACCTCGGTCTCCCGACCGTCCTCGACGTCGCGCACCCGCACCCCGGACACCCGGTCCGCCTCCCGCAGGAAGCCCACGACCTGCGTCGACGTCCGCACGACCGCGCCGTAGTGCGCCGCCGTGCGACCGACCATCATGGTGTGCCGCGCGTCGTCGGCCTGCGCGTCGTAATAGCGGATACCGCCGATCAACGCGTCCCGCTTCAACGCCGGCACCATGCGCAAAGCGCCCGCGCGGGTCAGGTGCTTCTGCCCCGGAACGGATCGCGCGCCGCCCATCGTGTCGTACATCAGCAATCCGGCGGCGGTGTACGGGCGTTCCCACACCCGACGGGTCAGCGGGTACAGGAAGCTGACCGGTTTCACCAGGTGCGGTGCCAATCGGGTCAGCATCAGTTCGCGTTCCCGCAGCGCTTCCCGGACCAGTCCGAACTCCAGTTGTTCCAGGTAGCGCAAACCACCGTGGAACAATTTCGAGGAACGGCTCGAGGTGCCCGAGGCCAGGTCCCTGGCCTCGACCAGCGCGACCCGCAACCCCCTGGTCGCGGCGTCGAGCGCCGACCCGACGCCGACCACCCCGCCGCCGACGATCACCAGGTCGAACGTCTCCTCGCCCAGTCGTCGCCAGGACGCCTCGCGCTCGTCCGGGCCCAACCGACCGGACGTCTCGGACTGCACACGTGCGACCACGGGCAACGCCTCCCTGAGTCGACTCGTCAGCGTCGACCAGACCACGTTACCCGCCAGTACGCCACCGTGGACATCCGAACATGCCGGAACTAGCGTCATCCCACATCGTGTGGGGTGGGCAGCGCCGCCGTACCCAGTGCGCTGCTTCCTTCCAAGACGAGGAGGTCGCCGGATGAGCACTGGTTCGATCTTCGTGTGGGAAACCATCGGCACCGCGATCCTGATCCTGCTGGGCGCGGGCGTCGTCGCCAACACGGTCCTGAAGAACGCGTTGGGCGCCGGCGGCGGGTGGCTGCTGGTCAACTTCGGCTGGGGCTTCGCGGTCTTCGCGGGCGCCAGCGTCGCCGCTCCCAGCGGCGCGCACCTCAACCCCGCGGTCACGCTGGGCCTCGCCATCGCGGGCAAGACCCCGTGGGACCAGGTCCCGGTGTACTTCGCCGCGCAACTGCTCGGTGCCTTCATCGGCGCCGTGCTCGCGTGGCTCACCTACAAGCTCCAGTTCGACACGCACGACGACCCGGCGGGCACCCGGGGCATCTTCTGCACCGGACCCACCGTCCCCTCACCCGCGTGGAACACGATCTCCGAGGTCATCGGCACGTTCGTGCTGGTGGCGTGGGTCCTGCTGAGCCCGGCCGCGAAGGCCGCGACCGACGGCGTCCCGCAGTTCGGCAACTCGGCGCTGGGCTACGCGGGCGTCGCGTTCGTCGTGATCGGCATCGGCAACTCGCTCGGCGGACCCACCGGGTACGCCATCAACCCGGCCCGCGACCTCGGTCCGCGCATCGCCTACGCGATCCTGCCGATCCGCGACAAGGGCAGCGCCGAGTGGGGCTACGCGTGGGTCCCGATCGTCGGCCCGCTGATCGGCGGCGCGCTCGCGGCGCTGCTCTACCTGGCCCTCCCGGTCTGAAAGGACGCTCCATGAGCAAGTACGTCGCCGCGATCGACCAGGGAACCACGTCGACCCGGTGCATGATCTTCGACCACTCGGGCCGCGTCGTGTCGGTCGACCAGAAGGAACACGAGCAGATCTTCCCCAGGGCGGGGTGGGTCGAGCACGACGCGCTGGAGATCTGGACCAACACCCGCCAGGTCGCGGCGGGCGCGCTGGCCAGGTCGGACCTCCACCTCGGCGACATCGCCGCCGTCGGCATCACCAACCAGCGCGAGACCGCGCTGGTCTGGGACCGCACGACCGGGCAGCCGGTCTACAACGCGATCGTGTGGCAGGACACCCGGACCGACAAGATCTGCAACCGGCTGGGCGACCTCGGCGGTGGTCAGGAGCGGTACCGGGACAAGACCGGACTGCCGCTGGCCACCTACTTCTCCGGCCCCAAGATCCGCTGGATCCTCGACAACGTCGAGGGCGCCCGCGCCAAGGCCGAGGCGGGCGACCTGGTGTTCGGCAACATGGACACCTGGGTGCTGTGGAACATGACCGGCGGTGTCGACGGCGGCGTGCACGCCACCGACCCGACCAACGCCTCCCGCACCCTGCTGATGAACCTCGACACGCTGAGCTGGGACCCGGACATCGCCGCCGACATGGGCATCCCCCTGTCGATGCTGCCCGAGATCCGGTCGTCGTCCGAGGTCTACGGGCACGTCCGGGAACGCGGCGCGCTGGCGGGCGTGCCGATCGCGGGCGACCTCGGCGACCAGCAGGCGGCCACGTTCGGCCAGGCCTGCCTGTCGCCGGGCGAGGCCAAGAACACCTACGGCACCGGCAACTTCGTGCTGCTCAACACCGGCACCGAGAAGGTGATGAGCGAGAACGGCCTGCTCACGACGGTCTGCTACAAGATCGGCTCGAACGACCCGGTGTACGCGCTGGAGGGGTCGATCGCGGTCACCGGCTCACTGGTGCAGTGGCTGCGCGACAACCTCGGCATGATCGGGACCGCCGCCGAGATCGAGGACTTCGCGCGGTCGGTGGACGACAACGGCGGCGCGTACTTCGTGCCCGCGTTCTCCGGGTTGTTCGCGCCGTACTGGAAGTCCGACGCGCGCGGCGCGATCGTCGGGTTGACCCGGTTCGTCAACAAGGGCCACCTCGCGCGGGCGGTGCTGGAGGCGACCGCGTTCCAGACCCGCGAGGTGATCGACGCGATGAACGCCGACTCCGGCGTCGCGCTGACCTCGTTGAAGGTCGACGGCGGCATGGTGGTCAACGAGCTGCTCATGCAGTTCCAGGCCGACATCCTCGGGGTGCCGGTGATCCGGCCGGTGGTCAACGAGACCACCGCGCTGGGCGCCGCCTACGCCGCCGGCCTCGCGGTCGGGTTCTGGGAGTCGGAGGACGACATCCGGCAGAACTGGGCCCAGGACAAGCAGTGGGACCCCGCGATGGACGAGGAGACGCGCGAGCAGCAGTACCACTACTGGAAGAAGGCGGTGACCCGCACGTTCGACTGGGTGGAGTGACCGCCGGACGGCCGGGGCGCCCTCGGGGCTCCGGCCGTCGTCCCAGGTGGTCAGTCCAGGTCGTCGTGCCGCATGAGCTGGCGGCCGGCCTCGGTGATGGACCCGGTCAGCGAGGGGTAGACCGAGAACGTCGTGGCCAGGTCCTCGACGGTGAGCTGGTTCTGCACGGCCAGCGCGATCGGCAGGATCAGCTCGCTCGCGTTCGGCGCGACCACGACGCCGCCGATCACCACACCGGTGGCCGGGCGGCAGAACAGCTTCACGAAGCCGCGCCGGACGCCCTCCATCTTGGCGCGCGGGTTCGTGGCCAGCGGGAGCATGACCGTGCGCGCGGGCACCTTGCCGCTGTCGATCGACTGCTGGCTGATGCCGACCGACGCGATCTCCGGGCTGGTGAACACGTTCGCGGCGACCGTCTTGAGCTTGATCGGGCTGACGCCCTCGCCCAGCGCGTGCCACATCGCGATCCGGCCCTGCATGGCCGCGACGCTCGCGAGCAGCAGCACACCCGTGCAGTCGCCCGCCGCGTACACGCCCGAGATGTTCGTGCGCGACACCCGGTCCACCGGGATGTACCCGCCGCGCCCGAGTTCGATGCCGATCTTCTCGAGGCCGAGGTCCTCGGTGTTCGGCACGCTGCCGACGGTCATGAGGGCGTGACTCGCCTCGATCGTGCGACCGTCTTCCAGGTGAATCTTGACCCCGTCACCGGTGTTCTCGACCCGGTCCGCGCGGGCGTGCTTCACCACCGCCGTGCCGCGTTCGGCGAACACGTCCTCCAGCACCACGGCCGCGTCGGCGTCCTCGTGCGGGAGCACCCGATCGCGGCTGGAGACCATGGTCACCTTCACGCCGAGTTCGGTGTACGCGCTGGCGAACTCCACGCCGGTGACACCCGACCCGATGACGGCCAGGTGCTCGGGGAGTTCGGGCAGGTCGTAGATCTCCCGCCAGGTCAGCACCCGCTCGCCGTCCGGCTCCGCGCCCGGCAGCACGCGGGGCGTCGCGCCGGTGGCGATCAGCACCACGTCGGCCGCGAGCACCTCCTCGGCGCCGTCGGCGGTCGTCGCGACGACCTTGTGCTGGGCCAGCCCGCGCTCGCTGTCGCAGAACCGGGCGGTGCCGTTGACGATCCGCACGCCCTCCCGCTGGAGCCGGGCGCGGACGTCGGCGGACTGGGCGAGCGCGAGGCCCTTGACCCGGCCGTGCACCACCGGCAGGTCGACCTTGGCTTCCTTGTCGTTCGTGCGAATGCCCAGCTCACCGGCGTTGCGGAAGCTGCTGCGGCCGCCGGCCGAGGCGATGAACGTCTTGGACGGGACGCAGTCGTAGAGCACGCACGCGCCGCCCAGGCCCTCACGTTCGACGATGGTCACCTCGGCGCCGTGCTGGGCCGCGACCAAAGCCGCCTCGTAACCTGCCGGGCCACCACCCATGATGACGATGCGGGTCACGACACGTCCTCCTCAAGCTCCAGGGCAGCGGTCCAACCGTACGCGGTCGGGTGTCGGGGCGTGTCGTCCGGTCTTCTGGTTCCTCCGGGTGATCGGCGAGTGGCTAGGCTGTGCTCGTGCCGCTCTATGCCGCGTACGGGTCCAACATGGATCCGAACCAGATGATGGAGCGAGCCCCGTACTCCCCGATGGCGGGAACCGGGTGGCTCGCCGGATGGCGTCTGACGTTCGGTGGCGAGGACCTGGGCTGGGAAGGCGCGCTCGCCACCATCGTCGAGGACCCGATCGCCCAGACCTTCGTGGTCCTGTACGACCTGAGCCCGCGGGACGAGTCCCTGCTGGACCGGTGGGAGGGCGCGCTGGGTCTGTACAAGAAGATCCGGCTGCGCGCCCAGACCCTGGAGGGTTCGGTCGTGGCCTGGCTCTACGTCCTCGACGCCTATGAGGGCGGCCTGCCCAGCGCCCGCTACCTGGGCGTGGTGGCCGACGCCGCCGAGTCGGCGGGAGCACCCGACGACTACGTCTCCGACCTGCGCACCCGGCCGTGCCGGGGAATCGGGCCCTGACCCCGCCACGTCCGCCGAGGTGACCGGGGTTCCTCCCGGTCGCCGGGAGGAGTCACCCCGCGCCGCGGGTGTTGAGGCGCGCCGCCTGGCTCGTCAGGTGGTCGCGTTCGGCCAGGTTGGTCGCCTGGTGGGCGGCCTCCGCGTACAGCCGGGCCGCGGTGTCCGGGTCGCCGGCGCGTTCGTGCAGGTAGGCCGCCACCGCCGAGTACCGGGGCAGGCCCGCGTCCAGCGCCGCGAGTGCCGCCAACCCCGCGTGCGGGCCGTCCGCCTCGCCGACGGCCACCGCGCGGTTGAGCCGGACGACCGGGCTGTCGGTCAGCCGCGCCAACTCGTCGTACCACTCGACCACCTGCACCCAGTCGGTCTCCTCGGCGGCGGGCGCGTCCGCGTGCAGCGCCGCGATGGCCGCCTGCGCCTGGAACTCGCCCAGCCGGTCGCGGGCCAGCGCCGCCTGGAGGATCGCGACGCCCTCGGTGATCATGGCGGTGTCCCAGCGGGTCCGGTCCTGCTCGGCGAGCGGCACCAGGCCGCCGTCGGGCGTGGTGCGGGAGGCCCGCCGGGCATGGTGCAGCAGCATCAGGGCGAGCAGGCCCGCGACCTCCGGGTGGTCGATCGCGGTCGCGAGCTGCCGGGTGAGCCGGATGGCCTCGGCGGCCAGGTCGACGTCACCGGAGTAACCCTCGTTGAAGACCAGGTAGAGCACGCGCAGCACGGTGGCCACGTCGCCCGGCTGGTCGAACCGCACGCCGGAGACGGTGCGCTTGGCCCGGCTGATCCGCTGCGCCATGGTCGCCTCGGGCACCAGGTAGGCCCGCGCGATCTGCCGGGTGGTCAACCCGCCGACCGCGCGCAGCGTCAGCGCGACCGCCGACGACGGGGTCAGCGACGGGTGGGCGCACAGGAAGTACAACCGCAGCGTGTCGTCCGACGCGGGCACCGGGCCGGGCGCCGGCTCCTCCTCCACGAGGTCCTCGCGCCGCCGTCGGGCGGCGTCCGCCCTGGTCGCGTCGAGGAACCGCCGCCACGCGACCGTGACGAGCCACCCCTTCGGGTCGCGCGGCGGGTCGGCCGGCCACACCCGGACCGCCTCGACCAGCGCGTCCTGCACGGCGTCCTCCGCCGCCGCGAAATCGGCTCCGCGGCGGACGAGGATCCCGAGCACCCCGGGGGTCAGGCTCCGGAGCAGTGCCTCGTCCACGGTCACTCCGTGATGGTGTGCGACGCGCCCAGGAACGGGCGCAGCTCGAGCCACTCGTGGATCGGCTTCCCGCCGGCGCCGGGCGCGGCCGACAGCTCGGCGGCCAGCTCCAGGGCGCGCTCGTGGCTGTCGACGTCGATCACCATCCACCCCGCGATGAGGTCCTTGGTCTCGGCGAACGGGCCGTCGGTGACCGGCGGCCGGCCCTCGCCGTCGAACCGGACGAACGTGCCCTCCGGCGCGAGCGCCTGGCTGTCCACGAACTCGCCGGTCTCCTCCAGCCGGGCCGCGAAGTCCTTCATGTACTTCACGTGCGCGGTGATCTCCTCCGGCGTCCACCGGGCCATGGGCACGTTGTTCACCGGGTCCGGCGCGCCGCGGTAGTGCTTGAGCAGCAGGTACTTGGCCATGGTCGTTCTCCTCGCGTCGATGCGACCCGGTCCGGTCGCGCTCACCCCGGGGACGGAGCACGCCGCAGGTTCTCGACACGACCGCCGAAAGAATTTTCCCCTATTCGGGAAGCAGGGCGGTGAGGTGGGCCAGCAGGTCGCGGTGCGTGGTCGGGGAGATCGTGGACCACGGCGGCTGCGGGTCGGCCTGCCTGCGGAGCTGGAGGTAGCGGCCGGTCGGGTTGTCGAAGAACGACACGACCTCCGGGTTGCGGTGCCGCTTGCCCCACTTGTCGCGGTGCGCCGCGCCGAACTGGCCGCGGTGGCCCGCGTCGGTGAGCATCTCGGTCAACGTCCTGGCGTCGGAGCCGCGCACACCGGCCGCGACCAGCAGCGGTTCCAGCGAGGCCGGGGTGGTGGCCTCCGCCGCGGCGGCGTCCAGGATCGGGCTGGGCAGCGTGATCGACCGGCCCTTGCCCGCCGGCAGCGACGGGAGCGCGGTCAGCGCCTCCCGGGGCAGACCCTCCGCCGAGGCCGGGCGCAGCGTCAGGGTGTCCTCGGTGAGGGTGGCCAGCACCGCGACCGGACCCTTCGCCGCGGCCAGCACCCTGGTGCTCCGACCCAGCCACAGCCGGGCGTCGACCTCCACGTCCGGGCGGTCGAGGACCGAGAGCAACTCCTCGAGGTTCTCGTCCACCGACCGCGGCGAGCCGAGACCCCGGCCCGCCAGCGACGTCCACGCCCGCTGCTCGAAGGTCGCCCGCTCCTCGGTCGTGCGACCGGGCGAGGGGACCTTGAGGACGAGCGGCATCGACTCGAGCCGCAGGTGTTCCCACAGGACGTCGAACTCCAGCGCGGAGATCGTGACGGGGTCCCGCAGTTCCGGTGTGCCCAAGTCGATGCCGATCGTCATCAGTCGGTCGCGATCTCCCCGATCACGGCGGGGGAGTAGCCGCCGACGCCGTAGATGTCGTCGGTTTCCCGCAGGTACTCGGCGGCGTCGTGGGTCTGCTCCTCTTCCTCCTCGGCGCGGCCGGTGCCCAACCCGAACGGGTCGAACGCCTGCTGCGCGGGGAGCGCGGTGGAGCGCTTGTGCACGGTGTCGCCGTTGTCGCCGTGGGCCGCCGACGCCGGACCGCCGCCGCCCAGCAGACCCGTCGAGCCGCCCGCGCCGATCGAGTTGTGCTGCGCCGACGCCAGCGCGCCGAACTCCGCGGAACTCGTCGACGTCGTGCCGGCCAACTTGGGCGCGTGCCCGCCCGCCGCGTCGGAACCGGAGCCCGTCGTCGCGGACGAACCGCCGTGCTGCTCGGCCGTCGTGGTGCCCGACTTGCGCTTGTCCTGGTCCGAGGTGCGACCGCCGATCACGCCGCCCGAGCCGTAGAGGCCGCCGGACGTGCTCGAACCGCCGCCCGCGCCACCGCCGCCGCCACCGGTGTTGGTGCGCGTCGTGCCGCCCGCGCCGGAACCCGACGTGGTGCCACCCGAACCCGAGCCGCTGCCCGCGGGCGCGGTCGCCGAGCCACCGTTGGTCGGCACCGCCTTCGGCGCGGCGGGCGTGGTGCGCATCCCGCCGCCCGCGGGCGGCCGACCGGTGCCCCACCAGCCGGAACTGCCCCACGTGCCGCCGAAACCGGGCACGCCGGAGAGGCCGGCGGTGTCGTTGCGGACGATGTTCGAGGCGTTGATCACCAACTGCGGCGGCTGGTGGAACTGGCCCAGCGACGCCGTGTTCGCCGCCGTGCTGGACGCGTAGGTCGTCATGACCTCACGCGCGCGCTGCTCGGCCGCGTTGTGCGCCTTCTCCTGGATCTCGTAGTCCGTCTGCCCGCCGATCAGGTGGGTCAACCCGGACACCAGGGCGCCCGGGTTCTCCGCCGTCACCTTCACCGGTGGCGGCATGTCCGCGCGGGCCTTCGAGATGTGGTCGGCCTGGAACTCGGCCGACAGCCGCATCAACTCCGAGCCGCTGCGGGCGTCCTCGGCCCACGTCGCCAGCGGGTTGATGCCCTTGCGCGCCTGGTCGGCCGCGGCCCCCTCCCACTTGGCGCCGGACTTCAGCACACCCGCGTGCAGGTCGGCGTTGATCTCGGTCAACGCGGCCGAGATGCCCTCCCACCGCTCGATCGAGGCGTGCGAGGCGGCCGGTCCAGGACCGGAGTTGATCTGCTTGTACAGCTCCTCGTGGCTGTACCCGCTCCAGCGGTGTTCCGGCACGACGTTTCCCCTTGCCTAGAGCACGGATCCCGGGTGGCCGATCAACAGCCGCCCTGCTGCCCCATCAACCCGGTGTTGTCGGACTCGATCGAGTGGTACTGGCGCTCGACCAGGTTCAGCGCGTCCAGACCCGACTTCAGCTGCGCCTGGTAGTCCTGGAGCGCGGCCAGGGCCGAGTCGCCGGACTCCAGCGAGCGGTCGTTGAACTTCTGCGCGGCGTCGGCGCTCACCGGATCGCCCGCCCAGGGGCGGACGCGGATCTCGGTGACGGCCGACTCGATCTGCTGGTCGAGCCTCGACAGCGCGCCCGCGAACGCGCTCTTCAGGCCGGGAATGGCGGTGGGGTCCACGTTCAACGCGTGCGACGTCGGCGGAGCACCCACATCGCCACCCTGTCCGTGGTCTTCCGACGGCATGGACGACCTCCCCGTGATCCGTTTCCGTCAGCGCACAGTCACTGTAGCCATGCGGTACGACACTGAGGGAGAGGATGAGCCCAACCTCCCCCGCGTGGGTCAGCGCCTCTGGAGCAAACCGGCCACCGCCGCCTCGGCCGCGCGTTGCGCACCGAGGCAGAGCGCGTCCTGAGGCAACTTCTGCGCGTTTCCCCCGTCGCGGAACATCACGTCGAGGAACTGCCCGTTCGCCACATCGACCTCCACGTTGCACAGCTGGTCGAGACCAGGTGTACGGACAGTCATCGCCGGAAAGCCCGCGATCGTTAGCGGTCGGGCGTCGACCTGCGCGTTCTCGTCCAGCCACACACCGACGCCCTCGACTGTGACGAGCGCGAGGCGCACCACGTTCCCGCTGATCCCGCTGCGGATCGAGCACGCCTTCGCGTTGCCGAAGCCGGACTCCACGTACCCGCTCGGAGGCAGGTCCAAGCTCAACTGCCGCAATTGGTCGGGCGAGAGCACGGTGCACGGGTCCACGCCGTCGAGGCGGATCTCGGAGGGCCGCGGCGGACCGGGCGCGAAGGTCGTCGTCACGCTGAGTGGTTCATCCACGTGGCCGTCGGTCTTCTCGACGGGCGTGGCGGTGCAGGAGACCAGCGACGACGCGACCGCGAACGCGATCATGCGAGTGGCCCTCATGCGCACCTACCGTAGCCGTGTCCACACGCCACGTGAACGGTCGGGGGCGAAGCCGCATTTCTGCGCCAACCGGATCCCGGCCGGGTCGACCGGCCTCCCGTCCACGTGCGGCAGCTCGAGGAAGCCGAACCCGAACCGCAGCACCGCGTCCAGCGCGGCCGTCCCGATGCCCTCGCCGCGCCGGTCCGGGGTGGTCCAGCAGTCGATCGCACCCCGCGCGGTCAACGAGATCTCGCCGACCGCGGTGTTGCCCAGCTGTTCGCAGACCGCCCAGGAACAGCCCTCGTCGGCCGCCCAGTCGGTGGTGCGCGCGGAGATGAATTCACCCGCTGTTCCCGCGTCGGCGAACCGGCCGCCCTCCACCAGCGCCACGCGGTCGTCGATCCGGTCGTCCACCCGCAGCGCGCGCAGGTACAGCTCGCCCGCGTTGATCTCGACCGGTTCCACGCCGAGGCACGTTAGTCGGTCGAGAGCCTGGACCACAGCAGGAGGTCGTGCGGCGCGCCGTCGATCACCTCGGCGTCCCGCAACGTCCCCTCCAGCCGGAAACCGCACTTCTCGGCCACCCGCCGGGACGCCGGGTTGCGCGCCGAGTGCCGGTACGCGACCCGGTGCAACCCCGCCTCGCCGAACCCGAACCCCAGCGCGGCGGTCAGCGCCGCCACCGCGAGCCCGCGGCCGCGGAACGCCGCCGTCGTCCAGCACACCGCCTCGGCCGACCGGTCGTGCGCGTTCACGTCCCGCAGCCCGACCTCGCCCGCCAGCTCGCCGGACGCCGCGAACACCGACCACGAGTACCGCTCGCCCTTGAGCCACTGCCAGCCGCGGAACCCCGCGTAGGACCGCGCCGCCGCCGCGTCCGCCACCCGGTAGGCCCACAGCCACCGGCGGATCTCGGCGTCGCCCAGCGCGTCGACCAGCTGACCGTGGTCCTCCGCCCGCAACTGCCGCAGCACGTAGTCGTCCGCGACGAGGTCGACGGGGTCCATCAGTCCGTCACGAAACCGTCGTGCCGGTCGGCCAGCTCCTCCAGGAACGCGCGCGCCGCGGCGGCCGGCCCGTCCGGTCCGCCTGCCAGCTCCACCACCCAGTCCGCGTCCTCGGCGTCGTCCTCGCCCGCCAGGAGTTCCCGGTGCACCAGGCACGGCGTCCACCCGGCGGCCCGCAGCTCCGCCGCGACCGCGAGCGCCTCGTCCCGGTCGTGCAGCACCAGCAGCAGCGGGCCCAGCAGACCGCGTTCGGCGAGCACCCGTTCCAGTGCCACGTGGTCCGGCGCGTGCGCCGCGTCCAACCCGGCCGCCAGCGCGCCCGCCACGTTGCGCTCCGAGTCGTCGACGAACACGGTGTCCGCCGGCCGCACGCCCAGCACGTCGCACGCCTTGGCGAACGCCTCCGGCGCGGGCTTCGCCACGCCCAGCACCGCCGAGGACACCACCGTGTCCACCTCGCGGTCCAAGCCCAGCTCACCGAGGTCGGCGAACACCCGGTCGGTCGCGTTGGTCAGCACCGCCACCCGCGCCCGCGGCCGTACCCGGCGCACCAGCGCCACCGCCTCGGGCACCACCGAGCCGATCCGGGACCAGTCGCGCACCGCGGGCTCGGCCACCGCGCGGTCGACGCCGTCGGCCACCAGCCGGTCCACGATCGCCGCGCGCCACTGCCGGTCGGTCTGCTCGCCCACCAGCGCCGGGCCGACCACCGCGAACGCGGCGGCGGCCAGCGAGCCGTGCGGCAGGCCGTGCGCGTCCTCGATGGGCTCGTCCGGGCCGAACGCCCGCAGCACGCCGTCGAGGTCGAGCAGCAGCGTCGTCACCGCCGACGCCGATCACGACCGTGCCCGCCGTGGCCGCCACCACCGCCGAACGACCCGACCAGGATCACCACGACGGGGATCAGCAGGAAGATCGCCGGCACCTTGATCAGCATGTACAACCCCACGCAGGTCAGCACCACGAGCGGCACCGCGACCTTGCCCAACCGCGGGTCCAGCTCGAACCGGCGGCGCTCGACCGGCGCCGCGCCCGCCGTCACCGTCGGCAGGGGCGTGGTCTGCGCGAACACCGGGTGCGGCCCGGGCAGGTCGGCGAACAGCGCGAGCAGCTCGCCGCGCGTCTTCGCCGCCGTGACCAGCGCCGACCGCTCCCCGTACTCGTCCACCGAGAGCCGGCCCTCACCGAGGTGGGTGCCGAGCAGTTCGAGCGCCTGACCGCGCTCCGCGTCGCCTATCCGGATGTCCCGCTCGCCCACGGGACCCAGCCTATTCCTTGATCTCGCAGAGGACCGAGCCTTGGGTGACCGTCGCGCCCGGTTCGGCCGAGAGACCCGTCACCACGCCCGCCTTGTGCGCGGTCACCGGGTTCTCCATCTTCATCGCCTCCAGCACCACGACCAGGTCGCCCGCCCGGACCTGCTGCCCGTCCTCGACCGCCACCTTCACGATGGTGCCCTGCATCGGCGCGGTCACCGCGTCGCCCGACACCGCGGCCTTGCCGCCGGACCGCTTGCGCGCCTTGGTCTTCACGTCCTTGGCCGCGGCCGGCGCGGCGAGGTCGCCGGGCAGCGACACCTCCAGCCGGCGGCCGCCGACCTCCACGACCACGGTCCGCCGCGCCTCGCCCTCCTCGGCCTCGGCGGGATCCGCGAACGGCTCGACGGTGTTGTCGAACTCGGTCTCGATCCAGCGGGTGTGCACCGCGAAGCCCTCGTCCGTGCCGACGAACGCCGGGTCGCGCACGATCAGCCGGTGGAACGGGACGACCGTCGCCATGCCCTCCACGACCAGCTCGTCCAGCGCCCGCCGGGCGCGCTCGAGGGCCTGGGCGCGGTCCTCGCCGGTGACGACCAGCTTGGCCAGCAACGAGTCGAACTGGCCGCCGATGACGGTGCCCGACTCCACGCCCGCGTCCACCCGCACGCCCGGACCGGACGGCGCCTCGAACCTCGTGACGGTGCCCGGCGCGGGCAGGAAGCCGCGGCCCGCGTCCTCGCCGTTGATCCGGAACTCGATCGAGTGACCGCGCGGGGTCGGGTCCTCGGTGAACCGCAGCCGCTCGCCCGCCGCGATCCGGAACTGCTCGCGCACCAGGTCGACGCCCGCGGTCTCCTCCGACACCGGGTGCTCTACCTGGAGCCGGGTGTTGACCTCCAGGAACGAGATCGTGCCGTCCCGCGCGACCAGGTACTCCACCGTGCCGGCGCCGTGGTAGCCGGCCTCCTTGCAGATGGCGCGCGCGGACGTGTGGATCGACGCGCGCTGCTCGTCGGTCAGGAACGGCGCGGGCGCCTCCTCGACCAGCTTCTGGTGCCGGCGCTGGAGCGAGCAGTCGCGGGTGCCGACGACCACCACGTTGCCGTGCTGGTCGGCCAGCACCTGGGCCTCGACGTGCCGGGGCTGGTCCAGGTAGCGCTCCACGAAGCACTCGCCGCGGCCGAACGCGGTGACCGCCTCGCGCACCGCGCTGTCGAACAGCTCCGGGATCTCCTCGAGCGTGCGCGCGACCTTGAGCCCGCGCCCGCCGCCGCCGAACGCCGCCTTGATCGCGACCGGGAGGCCGTGCTCGCGGGCGAACGCGACGATCTCGTCCGGACCGGACACCGGGTCCTTGGTGCCGGGGACGAGCGGCGCGCCGGCGCGGGTCGCGATGTGCCGCGCGGTGACCTTGTCGCCCAGGTCGCGGATGGCCTGCGGGGTCGGCCCGATCCAGATCAGCCCGGCGTCCAGCACGGCCTGCGCGAAGTCGGCGTTCTCGGACAGGAAGCCGTACCCGGGGTGCACCGAGTCCGCGCCCGACCGCTTGGCCGCGTCCAGCAGCTTGTCGACGGAGAGGTAGGTGTCGCCCGGCGTGCTGCCGCCGAGCGCGAACGCCTCGTCGGCCAGGCGCGCGAACGGCGCGTCCCGGTCGGGGTCGGCGTAGACGGCGACACTCGCGAGACCGGCGTCCCGGCACGCTCGGATGACCCGGACGGCGATCTCACCGCGGTTGGCGACGAGGACCTTGCGCAGCGACACGACGTCCTACCTTCCAGCGACGTTGGTACGGAAGTGACGGAGCAGGAGTTTAGTGACCCATCAGTAATGTGGGACCGAGACACGGACCACATGTGGCCGGACGTGGGGGTGGAAGAATCACCCGGGTGGCCCGCCCGTCGCTTCCCGCGCTGATCACCGCCTGCGTGGCGGTCGCCGTGACCATCGCCGGCATGGGGTACGCGTGGACCCTCCGCCCGCCCTCGGCCGGGTCGGCGGCCGAGTCCTCGAACGAGCAGGACGACCTGCGGTGCGGCACCACGACGTGCCGGTCGGTGGTGTCGACCGAGGTCGGGACGGACACCGTCGAGGTGCTGGTCGGACCGGACTCCGGGCGGATCCGGACGTCGGGGACCACCGGGCGGACGATCTTCGAGTTGACCATCGCGCAGCAGGGCGCGTCGATCGGCAAGGACGCGTTGCAGTGCGTCGACGCCGAGGTCGCGGTGTGCCTGGTCCGGGGCGCGGTCGGGGCGGACACCCAGGGTGAGGCCATCGTGCGGCGGTCGGGGGCGTGGTCGCGCGCGGCGCTGCCGTACGTGTCGACGGGCGGTTACCTGGCCCTGCACGACGTGAACGGCGACGGGGTCGTGGACGTGGTGGCGGTGCAACGGGCGTGCGCCACGGGAACCGACTGCCCGAACCGCTACGCCCAGGTCTTCTCCGTGGTCGGCGGCAACGGCGGCACCACCGAACTCGGCTGCACCACCGTCACCCCGAACGCGGAGTCCCTCCCCGGCTGGCCGGTGATCACCCCCGACCCGACCCACCTGCAACCCTGCGGCGCCTGACCCACACGGCCGTTCGTTTCGCAGGAGCCCCGGACGCCCCGGCCGCGAGTACCGCTCAGGGGATTGTTGAGTCGTAGGGTTGTTGAACAATCCTACGATTGGCTGTGAAGGGATGGCCGTAGAAATGTTCAACTGTAGAATTGTTGAATGATCCTTTGGCAGTGCACGGTGGAGGGTTGTAGGAATGTTCAGCAACGGGATTGTTGAACGATCCGACGTTTGAGCAATCGAAGCCGAAGGCAACCCACGAGCACGAGCACGAGCCGGCGGGCGGGCGCGGGCTGGAGTGGGGCTAGGGCGGGAGCGAGTGAGGGCTGAGGCGGGAGCGGGGGCGCGGGGGCGGATGGGGGCTGAGGCGGGAGCGCGGGAGCGGGTGGGGGCGAGCTGGGGCGGGCGAGGGCGGCGGGCGAGGGCGGCGGGCGCGGTTGGGCGAGAGTGGGGCCGGCCTGCGGTCGCTTGATCTGTGCAGGTCCGACCATATGAGCTCCGGCCTGCGTGGACTCCGGCTGTGCTCGCCCACCCCCATGGGGGGGGGCGAGGACCTCCGGGGGACCTGGGT
>NZ_JBFAEO010000003.1:0-249530 GCF_040642015.1 Actinosynnema sp. NPDC020468 | reverse complement strand
ACCCGGGTGCACCCGGGTGCACCCGGGTGCGCGGGTGCCGGCGGGAGGTCGGTCCGACACCCGGGTGCGCCCGGGTGCGGAGGGGCTCGGCGGCACCCGGGTGCGGCACTCCCGCAGGGCCGTCCGCGCCCGGGTGCGAGGGGGTTCCGGGCGCCTCGCGGGCGGGCCGCGGACCTGGCCCGGAGAGGGGTTCCCGGTGCACCGCAACGGGCTCCCACCGGGCGATTCCAGGTGAACCGGGGGTGGCCGGAGTTGTCCACAGCCTGGAATTGCCACACCTTCGAGGAGATCCACGCCACCATCACCCTGTGCAGCACCCGGGGACAGGTCGGCCCACACCCGGGGATGAACCCGGGGACAACTCGGCCTTCCTGTGGACCGAACGGAGGAGCCCGCGAGTTGTCCCCGGGTGCACCGATCTGTCCCCGGGTGACAACCCGTGTCCGTCCACAGGTCCAAGTGGGCGACGACCAGCCACAACGGACGTTGTCCACACAATCCACAGGCCCTACTGCTGTTGCGGTTGTCTTCCCTTGAAGAGATGAACAAAGAAAAAACAGCACCCGGGGACACCCGCCTCGGAAGGGCCGCACCCGGGCACGCCCCGAGGTGACGCGCTCCACCCCGACGCTCTACGGTGAGAGCCTCCGCGCCGAAGGTCGGCTCGATCCGGCGAGGGACGCGGCTCCCCGAACCCCCACCGCAACGCAGTCGCTGTTGCGGCTCATGCCGACTTGAGGAAAGGACGCCTCATGAAGATCCGCGTCGAGCGCGACGGCCTGGCCGACGCCGTCGCCTGGGTCGCGCGCAGCCTGCCGTCCAGGCCGCCCGTCCCGGTGCTCGGTGGAGTCCTGCTCGATGCCGGGGCGGAGGACGGGTCGGGCGAGGCGCTCACCGTCTCCGGGTTCGACTACGAGGTCTCGGCGCAGTGCGGCGTGCCGGCCACGATCGCCGACGGCGGCAAGGCGCTGGTCAGCGGCCGGCTGCTGGCCGACATCACCAAGGCGCTGCCGAACCACCCGGTCGAGATCTCGGTCGACGGCGCGCGGATGACCATCACCTGCGGCAGCGCCAAGTTCTCGCTGCCCACCATGCCGGTGGAGGACTACCCGCAGCTGCCGTCCATGCCGCAGCTCGCCGGCGAACTGCCCGGCGACGTCTTCGGCGAGGCGGTGGCCCAGGTCGCCGTCGCGGCCGGCAAGGACGACACGCTCCCGATGCTGACCGGCGTCCGGCTGGAGATCGGCAACGGCAACCTGACCCTGGTCGCCACCGACCGGTTCCGGCTCGCCATGCGCGAGTTCGCCTGGGCGCCCAACGACGAACTCGGCGACGTCGCCGTGCTGGTGCCCGCCAAAACCCTGAACGACTCCGCGAAGACGCTCGGCGCGTCCGGCGCGAAGATCGAACTCTCCCTGGCCGCCAACGACGGGCTGCTCGGCCTGTCCGGCACCGGCAGGCGCACCACCACCCGGCTGCTCGACGCCGACTTCCCCAAGTACCGCCAACTGCTGCCCACCGAGCACTCGGCCGCCGCGATCATCGAGGTCGACGCGCTGGTGCAGGCGATCAAGCGCGTGTCGCTGGTCGCCGAGCGCGGCACGCAGGTGCGCCTGGAGTTCGTGGACGGCGGGCTGAAGCTCTCCGCCGGCGGCGACGACGAGGGCAGCGCCGAGGAAGAACTCCCGGTCGACTACGACGGCGAGCCGGTGACCATCGCGTTCAACCCGACGTACCTGCACGAGGGGCTCCAGGCCGTGCGCACGTCGAAGGCACATTTGTCCTTCACCACGCCGAGTCGTCCCGCGCTGCTCAAGCCGGTGGACGAGGATGGCAACGTGGCGCCGGGCTACCTGTACCTGCTCATGCCCGTGCGCCTGCCCGGCTGATCCGCAAGAACCTCCAGGACAGGGAGAGAACGACCGTGCAGCTCGGACTCGTCGGTCTCGGCAAAATGGGCGGCAACATGCGCGAGCGGATCCGCCGCGCTGGTCACGAGGTGGTCGGTTACGACCGCAACCCCGACGTGACGGACGCCGACTCGCTCGCGGACCTGGTCGGCAGGCTCGCCGCGCCGCGCGTGGTGTGGGTGATGGTGCCCGCGGGCGACATCACCCGGCAGACGATCAAGGAACTGGGTGACCTGCTCGACGAGGGCGACCTCGTCATCGACGGCGGCAACTCGCGGTACACCGACGACGCGGTGAACGCGGAAGCGTTGGCCGCCAAGGGGATCGGCTACGTCGACGCCGGTGTCTCCGGTGGTGTGTGGGGTCTGGACAACGGCTACGGCCTGATGGTCGGCGGCGACGCCGAGCACGTCGGGCGGGCGATGCCGATCTTCGACGCGCTGCGCCCGGAGGGTCCGCGCGAGGAGGGCTTCGCGCACGCCGGCAAGGTCGGCGCGGGCCACTTCGCGAAGATGGTGCACAACGGCATCGAGTACGGCCTGATGCAGGCCTACGCCGAGGGCTTCGAACTGCTCGAGGCGTCGAAGCTGGTCGAGGACGTGCCGGCGACGATCAAGGCGTGGCAGCGCGGCACCGTCGTGCGGTCGTGGCTGCTCGACCTGCTGGTCCGCGCGCTCGACTCGGACCCGGAGTTGGACGACCTGCGCGGTCACGTCGAGGACTCCGGCGAGGGCCGGTGGACCGTCGAGGAGGCGATCAACCACGCGGTGCCCGCGCCGGTGATCTCCGCCGCGCTGTTCGCCCGGTTCGCCTCGCGCCAGGACGACTCGCCGGCGATGCGGGCGGTCGCCGCGCTGCGCAACCAGTTCGGCGGGCACGCGGTCCAGAAGGCCGGCCCGTCGTCCGGTTCCGGAAGCACGCAGGGCTGACTTGTACGTCCGGCACCTCCAGGTCGCCGACTTCAGGTCGTGGGAGCACGCCGACCTCGCGTTCGAACCCGGGGTGTGCGTGCTGGTCGGGCGCAACGGCCAGGGCAAGACGAACCTGGTCGAGGCGCTCGGCTACGTGGCCACCCTCGGATCGCACCGGGTGGCGACGGACGCGCCGCTGATCAGGCATGGCGCGTCCCGCGCGGTGGTGCGGACGGCGGTGGTCAACGAAGGCCGGGAGCTGCTGGTCGAGCTCGAGATCACGGCGGGCAGGGCGAACCGGGCGCGGATCAACCGCGGTCCGGTGCCCCGTCCGCGCGACGTGCTGGGCATCCTCCGGACGGTGCTGTTCGCGCCGGAGGACCTGGCGCTCGTCCGCGGCGACCCCGGTGAGCGCCGGCGGTTCCTGGACGAGCTGCTGACCACCCGGTCGCCGCGGTTCGCCGGTGTCCGCGGCGACTACGAGCGGGTGCTGCGGCAACGCGGCGCGCTGCTCAAGTCGATGCGCGCGGCGCGCGGCGCGGACAGCGGAACGCTCGACGTGTGGGATGGCCACCTGGCAAGGCACGGCGCGGAACTGCTCGCCGGGCGGTTGGACCTGGTGCGCGACATCGGTCCCCATGTCAGCCGCGCCTATGCCGAGGTGGCGCCCGATTCCCGGCCGGCGACCATCGGGTACCGCTCGTCGCTCGGCGACGCGTTCCCCGGTTCGCACGACCGGGAGGTGCTGGAGGATTCACTCCTGGCCGAGCTGCACCGGCTCCGCGGCCAGGAGGTCGACCGCGGCGTGTGCCTCGTCGGACCGCACCGGGACGACCTCGAGCTGACCCTCGGGGACCTCCCCGCCAAGGGCTACGCCAGTCACGGAGAGTCGTGGTCCTTCGCGCTGGCGCTGCGGCTCGGCGGGTACGGGTTGCTGCGCGAGGAGGGCGCCGAACCGGTGCTCGTGCTGGACGACGTGTTCGCCGAACTCGACCGGGGTCGGCGGCGTCAGCTGGCGAAGGTGGCGTCCGAGGCGGAGCAGGTGTTCATCACCGCGGCGGTCGCCGAGGACGTGCCGGAGGAACTGGACGGGCTGCGTTTCGACGTGGGACACGGGGAGGTGCGACGTGTCTGACGGTATCCGCCGAACGGGTGTGACCGGCGCAACATCTGGGGATAACCCTGTGGATGGTGTGGATAACTCGGTCGCAGAAGGGCACCTGTCCACACCTGAAGTCACACATGGGGGTGGATTGCAGGGTTCGGACATCGCCCGCGCCGCCCTCGAGGCCGCCCGCGCGTCGGCCAAGGAGCGCGGCGCGAAGACCGTGCGCAAGGGTGTCCGGGGTGCCGGCACCCGTCGCCGGAGGCGCACCTGGTCCGGTCCGGGACCTGACGACCGGGACCCGCAACCCCTCGGCCGGGTGGCCTCGCGCATCGCCAAGGACCGCGGTTGGGTCGAGCGGTTGTCGGGCGGCCAGGTGTTCGGTCGGTGGGCCGAACTGGTCGGCGAGGACGTGGCCGAGCACGCGCAGCCGATTGCGTTCAGTGACGGTGAGCTGACCGTGCAGGCCGATTCCACCGCGTGGGCGACCCAGCTCCGGCTCCTCCAGCGGGAGCTGTTGAAGCGGATCGCCGCCGGTGTCGGGCACGGCGTGGTGAAGAAGCTGAAGGTGCAGGGCCCCGCGGCCCCCAGCTGGCGCTACGGCCCCAGGCACGTTCCGGGCCGCGGCCCACGTGACACCTACGGGTGAGCTTCGCCAGGGCCGCAGCGTCGATCCTGTGGCGCGATGAGCGCTCACCAGCCGATTTCCACCCCATGAGCCGCAGTCGGGACTCCGCCCCGTTCACTTCGGTGGCTCTGTGAGCAAACCAGGGCGGTCCTCGACGGGTTTCTGGGCGAGTCTCCCGGTAGAATCGACGGGTAGCGTGACCCCAGCGTCGCTCGGCGGCGATCGCAGTCGCTTGAAGTCTGAGGAGACACCAGGCCCGTGGCAGCCAAGAATGAGTACAGCGCGTCCTCGATCACTGTCCTGGAAGGGCTGGAGGCGGTCCGCAAGCGTCCCGGCATGTACATCGGGTCGACCGGCGAACGCGGTCTGCACCACCTGATCTGGGAGGTCGTGGACAACTCCGTCGACGAGGCGATGGCGGGGTTCGCCACGGCGGTCGACGTGACGCTGCTGGCCAACGGCGGTGTCCGGGTCATCGACGACGGCCGCGGCATCCCGGTCGACATGCACCCGGTGGAGAACAAGCCGACGCTCGAGGTCGTGCTGACCAAGCTGCACGCCGGCGGCAAGTTCGACAGCGACTCCTACGCGGTGTCCGGTGGTCTGCACGGCGTCGGCATCTCGGTCGTCAACGCGCTGTCGAGCGCCGTCGACGTCGAGGTCAAGCGCGACGGTTTCACGTGGAACCAGCGCTACGAGGGCACCAAGCCGGCGCACGACCTGGTCAAGGGCGACGCGACCGAGGACACCGGCACGACCATCACGTACTGGGCGGACCCGGAGATCTTCGAGACCACCGAGTACAACCTGGAGACCATCTCCCGGCGGTTGCAGGAGATGGCGTTCCTCAACAAGGGCCTCACCATCGTGCTGCGCGACGAGCGCGTGCCGAAGACCGAGGTCGAGAACGAGGGCGCGGACGCCGAGGGTCACGTCGCGCGCGTGCGCGAGCGCGTCTTCCACTACCCCGGTGGGCTGGAGGACTTCGTCCGGCACATCAACCACACCCGCGAGGCCGTGCACCAGAAGGTCATCTCCTTCGAGGCGAAGGGCGAGGACCTCGAGGTCGAGGTGGCGATGCAGTGGAACACCGGCTACACGCCGTCGGTGTACACGTTCGCCAACACGATCAACACGCACGAGGGCGGCACGCACGAGGAGGGCTTCCGCGCCGCGCTGACCCGCGTGGTCAACGAGTACGCGCGGGACAAGAAGGTGTTGAAGGAGAAGGACACCAACCTCACCGGCGACGACATCCGGGAGGGGCTCGCCGCGATCATCTCGGTGAAGCTCAAGGAGCCCCAGTTCGAGGGCCAGACGAAGACCAAGCTGGGCAACAGCGAGGCCAAGTCGTTCGTGCAGAAGTCCACGAACGAGCACCTGGCCGACTGGTTCGAGCGGCACCCCAACGAGGCCAAGACCATCGTCACCAAGGCGGTGTCGTCCGCGCAGGCCCGCATCGCCGCGCGCAAGGCCCGGGAGCTGGTGCGCCGCAAGGGCGCGCTCGACATCGGCGGCCTGCCCGGCAAGCTCAAGGACTGCCGCTCCACCAACCCGGAGGAGTGCGAGATCTACGTCGTGGAGGGCGACTCCGCGGGCGGCTCGGCCAAGGAGGGTCGCGACTCCATGTTCCAGGCGATCCTGCCGATCCGGGGCAAGATCATCAACGTGGAGAAGGCGCGCATCGACCGCGTGCTGAAGAACAACGAGGTCCAGTCGCTGATCACGGCGTTCGGCACCGGCATCCACGAGGACTTCGACCTCGCCAAGCTGCGCTACCACAAGATCGTGCTGATGGCCGACGCCGACGTCGACGGCCAGCACATCCGCACACTGCTGCTGACGCTGCTGTTCCGCTTCATGCGCCCGCTGATCGAGCACGGCCACGTGTACCTCGCGCAGCCGCCGCTGTACAAGATCAAGTGGCAGCGCGCCGAGCCCGAGTACGCCTACACCGACCGCGAGCGCGACGGCCTGATCGAGGCCGGCCTGGCGGCCGGCAAGAAGATCGGCAAGGACGACAACATCCAGCGCTACAAGGGTCTGGGCGAGATGAACGCCGCCGAGCTGTGGGAGACCACGATGGACCCGGCCAACCGGGTCCTGCTCCAGGTGACGATGGACGACGCCGCGACGGCCGACGAGCTGTTCAGCGTGCTGATGGGCGAGGACGTGGAAGCCCGCCGCTCCTTCATCACCCGCAACGCCAAGGGCGTCCGGTTCCTCGACGTCTGATCCCGACCCAGCGCCCCGTAAGGAAGTAGAACCTTGAGCGAGACCACCCTGCCCCCGGCGTCGGGTTCGGACCGCACCGAGCCGCGCGACATCCAGCAGGAGATGCAGAACTCGTACATCGACTACGCCATGAGCGTGATCGTCGGACGAGCGCTGCCGGACGTCCGCGACGGCCTCAAGCCCGTCCACGTCCGCGTCCTGTACTCGATGTTCGACTCCGGTTTCCGCCCGGAGCGCAGCTACAACAAGTGCGCCCGCGTCGTCGGCGACGTGATGGGCAACTACCACCCGCACGGCGACTCGGCGATCTACGACGCCCTCGTGCGCCTGGCCCAGCCGTGGGCACTGCGGTACCCGCTGATCGACGGCCAGGGCAACTTCGGCTCCCAGGGCAACGACCCGGCCGCCGCGATGCGCTACACGGAGTGCCGGCTCACGCCGTTGGCCATGCAGATGCTGGCCGACATCGAAGAGGACACGGTCGACTTCCGGGACAACTACGACGGGCGGATCCAGGAGCCGACCGTCCTGCCGTCGAGGATCCCCAACCTGCTGATCAACGGGTCGTCGGGGATCGCGGTCGGCATGGCGACGAACATCCCGCCGCACAACCTGCGCGAGGTCGCCGAGGGCGTGGTGTGGGCGCTGGACAACCCCGACGCGCCCGAGGAGGAGACGCTCGAGGCGATCATCGCCCGGATCAAGGGGCCGGACTTCCCGACCTACGGCCAGATCCTGGGCACCGCGGGCATCGAGGACGCGTACCGGACCGGCCGCGGGTCGGTGAAGATGCGCGCGGTCGTGGAGGTGGACGAGGACGCCAAGGGCCGCACGATCCTGGTCGTCACCGAGCTGCCCTACCAGGTCAACCCGGACAACCTGGTCGAGAACATCGCCGCCCTGGTGCGCGACCAGAAGCTCACCGGCATCGCGAACATCGCCGACGAGTCGAACCGGCGGTCCGGCATGCGGATCGTGGTGACGCTCAAGCGGGACGCGGTCGCCAAGGTCGTGCTGAACAACCTCTACAAGCACACCCAGCTCCAGTACTCGTTCGGCGTGAACATGCTGTCGCTGGTCGACGGCGTGCCGCGCACCCTCCGGATCGACCAGATGATCCGGTACTACGTGAAGCACCAGATCGAGGTCATCGTCCGGCGCACCCGGTTCCGGCTGCGCAAGGCCGAGGAGCGCGCGCACGTCCTGCGCGGTCTGGTGAAGGCGCTCGACCAGCTCGACGCGGTGATCGCCCTCATCCGGCGCAGCGACACGCCCGAGGGCGCGCGGGTCGGGTTGATGGAACTGCTCGACGTGGACGAGATCCAGGCGAACGCGATCCTGGAGATGCAGCTGCGCCGGCTCGCCGCCCTGGAGCGGCAGAAGATCGTCGACCAGCTGGCCGAGATCGAGCTGGAGATCGCCGACCTCAAGGACATCCTCGACAAGCCCGAGCGGCAGCGCGCCATCGTGCGCGAGGAGCTCATGGCGATCGTGGACAAGCACGGCGACGACCGGCGCACGAAGATCGTGCCGTTCGACGGCGACGTGTCGATGGAAGACCTGATCGCGGTCGAGGACGTCGTCGTCACGATCACCCGCACCGGGTACGCGAAGCGCACCAAGACCGACCTCTACCGGTCGCAGAAGCGCGGCGGCAAGGGCGTCCAGGGCGCGCAGCTCAAGCAGGACGACATCGTGCAGCACTTCTTCGTGTGCTCCACGCACGACTGGATCCTGTTCTTCACCAACAAGGGCCGCGTCTACCGGACCAAGGCCTACGAGCTGCCCGAGGCCAACCGCAACGCGCGCGGCCAGCACGTGGCGAACCTCCTCGCGTTCCAGCCGGAGGAGGAGATCGCCCAGGTCATCCAGATCAAGAACTACGAGGTCTCGCCGTACCTGGTGCTCGCCACCCGCAAGGGCCTGGTGAAGAAGTCGAAGCTGTCCGACTTCGACTCCAACCGCGCCGGCGGCCTCATCGGCATCAACCTGCGCGAGGACGACGAGCTCGTCGGCGCGGTGCTCGGCTCGGCCGAGGACGACCTGCTGCTGGTGTCCAAGGACGGCCAGTCCATCCGGTTCCACGCGAGCGACGAGGTGCTGCGGCCGATGGGCCGCGCCACGTCCGGCGTCCAGGGCATGCGGTTCAACACCGACGACGAGCTGCTGTCGATGGGTGTCGTCCAGGAGGGCCTGTTTGTTTTGGTGGCCACCGACGGTGGGTACGCCAAGCGCACCCCGATCGAGGACTACCCGGTCCAGGGTCGGGGCGGCAAGGGTGTGCTGACCATCCAGCACGACCGCAGGCGTGGGAGGCTTGTGGGCGCGCTCATCGTCGATGTCGAGGACGAGCTGTACGCGATCACCTCTTCGGGTGGGGTCATCAGGACCAGCGCGAAGGAAGTGCGCAAGGCGGGTCGTCAGACGAAGGGCGTCCGGTTGATGAACCTCGGCGAAGGCACCACCCTGATCGCCGTGGCACGCAACGCCGACGAGCCCTCCGACGTCACCACTGGTGACGAGGAACAGGCCGAGCCTGCCAACTAGCGCGGACGAGAGGTTGAGGGACTGCTCGTGAGTTCACCCGAGAAGCCGGAAGGTCGGGACGCGGACAAGACCGCGGTGATCACCAAGCCCGGTGCGGACCAGAAGAAGGACGACACCGAGAAGCCGACGGTGAGCATCGCGGAACCGCCGTCCGAGGCCGCCGTCGAGGCGGACAAGGACAAGACCGACCACCAGACTGCCGCGCCGCCGCCGTGGCAGCGGGTCACGAGCGACGCGAAGTACGCCGAGGCCCAGCAGGTCGGCCCCGGCGACGTGGCGCCGGAACAGCCCACGATCGCGGTCGCGCAACCGGAGCAGCCCGCCTACCCGGCGAGCGACCCGGACACCGTCGCGGTCGCCCGCCCGGTCGTCACCGGCACGGCCGCGCCCGGCGCGGCGCGCACATCGGTGAACCTGGGCGCGTCGGCGGGCGGCGGTGCCAGACCGGCGGCGACCACCCGTCGTCCCGGCCGCGGGCCGCGCCGGGCGAGCCTCCAGGTGAAGCGCGTCGACCCGTGGTCGGTGCTGAAGCTGGCGCTCGTGCTGGGCGTCGCGCTGTTCTTCGTGTGGCTGGTGGCGGTCGGCGTGCTCTACGGCGTGCTGAACGGCATGGGCGTGTGGGACAAGATCAACAACACCGCGAACGACCTGCTCCAGGGCAACGAGCCCAGCGGTGACCCGTTGATCAGCGCCGGACGCGTGTTCGGCGTGGCCGCGATCATCGGAGCGGTGAACATCGTGCTGTTCACGGCCCTGGCGACGGTCGGCGCGTTCGTCTACAACGTGTCGGCGGACCTGGCCGGCGGACTGGAAGTCACGCTCTCCGAACGGGAGTGACCCCGATTTGGGGCGACGGCGGCAGGTGCTGTACTGTTGTCGTCGTTGCCCCGAGGGCCTATAGCTCAGGCGGTTAGAGCGCTTCACTGATAATGAAGAGGTCGGAGGTTCAAGTCCTCCTAGGCCCACCGGATGTTTCGCAGGATTGCAGAGGGGAACTGCTGTGAAGAAGATCATCGCACTTGTCGCCGTCGCCGGTGCGGTCCTGTTCTTCGTCAAGCGCAACCGTTCGGCCAAGGCCGACGCGGACCTGTGGCGCGAGGCCACCGCTCCCACCGACTGATCCCGCGAGGGCGGTTCGATCTGCCGCACCACGTCGGGGGAGGGTTCCCTTCGTGATGGAGGGTTCCCTGTTCGGGGACGTAGCTCAATTGGCAGAGCACCGCCTTTGCAAGGCGGGGGTTAGGGGTTCGATTCCCCTCGTCTCCACGAGCGAGTGGGCGAGTCATGCCGACGGAAAGCGTCGGCGTGACTCGCTCTTTGTGTTTTGCGGGGGTGCGACCCCCGCGCCCCGCCCGGAGGGCTTCGCCCCCGGACCCCCTGGTGGTTGTGGCCCCGGGGTAGGAGGCGACCGCACCGGGCCCCACCGGCAGGCTTCGCCGCCGGACGTCCGGTGGTTTAGGGCCGGGTTCGGAGGCAACCGCGCGGGCCCTTTCGGCAGGCTTCGCCGCCGGAACTCCTGGTGGTTGTGATCACAGGGGGCGGGACTGCTGCGGCCCTATTCGGTCGGCATTGTTGCCGGGTTCCGGGTGGGCGTTGTCGGGGAGCGCGGGAATTGATTCGGCCTTTTGGGCTAAGGCTGAGTGTGGTGCGGGAGTGGTGGCCCGCGCCCCCGGGTTTCGGGGGCGCGGGCCGGTTTCATGCCGGGTGCGGTCTAGGCCGTGGCCAGTTCCGGCTGCTTGCGCTTCGTGGCGAGCACGCGGTCCACGGCCCAGGAGCCGGGGCCGGTGAAGGCCAGGAGCACGAAGACCCACGAGTACAGCGCCGCCAACTCACCCTTGTTCTGGATGGGGAGCGGAGCCAGTGGCTGGTGGACCACGAAGTACGCGTAGGCCATCGACCCGGACGCGACGAGAGCCGCGACGCGGGTACCGAGACCGAGAACGATCAGCACGCCGCCGATGAGCTGGATCAGCGCGGCCGGGCCTCCCGGCCAGGCCGCGAGGGACACGCTCTTCGAGCCGAAGAGGCCGAACAGGCTCTGGAGCCCGTGGAACGCGAACAGCAGACCGACGACGATGCGGAACAGGGCCAACACGTGGTCACGACCGCGGTCAAGGACGTCCATCTCTCAGTCCTTCACTTGCAGGGGCGGCCGGCAGGGTATTAACAAGCTAGACGCTCGGCACGGTGCGTGCATAGACGGTCACAGGGTTCGATTCAGAATTCGGGATCTGCTTGACTTGGCGGCCTATGAAGCCCGTGCTGCTGACCGCCCTGCCCGTGCTCGCGCTGCTCGGCGCGTGTTCGCCCGCGCCGGCCGCGTCACCGACGTCCCAGGTCGTGCCGACGACGACGCAGGCGCCCACGACGACGACCCCCGCCGGTCCGCCGCCCGCACCCGTCCCAGCGGGTGAGGGCAAATGCCCGTACCTCGACTCGTCCGTGGTCGCCCAGTACAACGGGCAGCTCGTGCGCCGGGTGGAGATCTCGGACGACCGGCCGACACCCGCGTGCTTCTTCTACGCCGACGCGACGAACGTCCAGCTGAGCGTGTGGGTGTTCCAGGGCACGCCGGCGATCGCGAAGGCCGTGGTGGACCGGGCCGCGCCGATCGCGACGTCCAGCCCGGCGACCTCGCCGACCGGGTGGAACGGCGGTTCGCTCACCACCGAGGAGGGCGCGGTCTACGCGGTGGCGAAGGAGGGCAGCGCGGTGGTCGTGACGACGAACCAGAAGCAGACGGTCAAGGCGAAGCGGCTGGTCGAGGCCGTGGTGGGCAACCTCGGGCTCTAGCCGCACGCGGAACGCGCCCGTCCCCCTTCGGGAGGGAACGGGCGCGCGGGTCCGCGGGGTGGGTCAGGTGCGGTCCGAAACGCGGCCGTTGCGGGCGGCGGGGGTTTCGTGGGCCACACCGTTGGGTGAAGTTTCCGGCTCGGAGGCGAGCGGTTCCTCCTCCAGGTGGACCTCCTGCGGGCGGCGGGTCAGCGCGACGTAGGCCGCGGCCGCTCCGGCGACGAGGATGCCGACCACCCAGGGCCAGCGCCGCGACTTCGGCTGCTGACCGACGGAGAACTCCTTGCGCGCCTGCTTGGCGGCCTTGCGCACGTCCTTGGCCCGGGACCGGGCCTCCTTGCGCGCCCGCTCGGTGGCCTTCACCACGTCCTTGCGGACGCCCTTGGCCCTCTTCGCGAGCTGTTTGCGGGTTTTGCGGGTCGACTTCTCGGCGGCTTCCGCCCGTTCGACCAGCACGCCCGCCTTGTCGGCGACGACGGCGCGCAGGTGATCGGTCGTCACGCCGCGCTCGGCCAGCTTGCCCTCCGCGCGCTCGGCCAGCACAACCGCCTTGTCCGCACCCGCCTGACCAGCGCGGACAGCGCTGCGGCGAACGGCGCGCACCGCTTTGCCGACCGACTCGCCGGCTCGGGCCATGGCGTCTACCTCATCCATATCGCGCTCCACAAGCTGTCGGTGAGTCACATTTCGGCAATACCCATCCTGCCCCTTCCCCAACCACATCGCCGCCGGATGGCACGATGGTGTGCGTGGCAGACAGCAACGAATCGCTCGTCGGGACCAAGGTGACCGCCACCCTGCACACGTCGCAGGGTGACATCCGGATCAACCTCTTCCCCGACCACGCTCCCAAGACGGTCGGCAACTTCGTCGGTTTGGCCGAGGGCACGAAGGACTACTCGGAGCCGAACGCGAAGGGGGAAGCATCGGGTCCGTTCTACGACGGCGCGATCTTCCACCGCGTCATCGCGGGCTTCATGCTCCAGGGCGGTGACCCCACGGGCACCGGTCGGGGCGGCCCCGGCTACAAGTTCGCCGACGAGTTCCACCCGGAACTCCAGTTCAACAAGCCCTACCTGCTGGCAATGGCCAACGCGGGCCCCAACTCCAACGGCTCGCAGTTCTTCATCACCGTCGGACCGACGACGTGGTTGAACTTCAAGCACACGATCTTCGGCGAGGTGGCCGACCAGGAGTCGCGCCAGGTCGTCGACGCCATCGGCGCCGCGCCGACCGGTGCGGGCGACCGCCCGGTGACCGACGTGGTGATCACCAAGGTCTCCGTCGAGCGCGCCTGACCCATGACCGACCTGCCACCCGGTGCCCCGATCGGACACGAGCTGCCCACGTGCGCGCGTCACCCCGATCGGGCCACCGGGCTGCGGTGCACCCGCTGCGAACGGCCGATGTGCCCGGAGTGCCTGCGCGAGGCCTCCGTCGGGTACCAGTGCGTGGACTGCGTGTCGTCCGGGCAGCGGTCGGTCCGGCGGCCGGTCACCTTCACCGGCGCGGCCTACTCGCCGACGATCGTGGCGACGTACGCGCTGATCGCGGTGAACGTGGCGATGTTCGCGCTCACCGCGGTGCTCGCGGGCAGCGTCGTGGACAACCAGCGGTCCGACCTGTTCGCGGACCTCGTGCTGTGGCCGTACGGGGTGGCGGACGGCGAGTGGTGGCGGCTCGTCACCTCCGGGTTCCTGCACTTCGGGCCCGCGCACATCGCGCTCAACATGATCGCCCTGTACGTGCTGGGCCGTGACCTGGAGCCGGCGTTCGGCAAGGTCAGGTTCCTCGGCGTGTACTTCGCCTCGCTGCTCGGCGGCGGGGTCGCGGTGTACCTGTTCGGCGGGGTGAACACGCCCGTCGCGGGTGCCTCGGGCGCGGTCTACGGGCTGATGGGCGCGCTGCTGGTGGCGTTGCTGCGGCGGCGGCTCAACCCGGGTTCGGCGCTGGGCGTCATCGGGTTGAACCTGGTCATCAGCTTCAGCCTGCCCGGCATCTCGCTGCTCGGGCACCTGGGCGGCCTGGTCGTGGGCGCGCTCGTCGCGGCGGGGATCGTGTACGCGCCCGCGGCGAACCGGAACGCCTGGCAGTCGGGCGCCGTGGTGGCCGCGTTCGCGCTGCTCGTGGTGCTGGCCGTGGTGCGGACGGGTCAGCTGGCCTAGGGGCGCAGGGCGTGCAGCACGTCCATCACGTCGCGCGGGTCGGCGCCGAGGTCCGCCGCGGTCAGCACGAACAGCCGTTCGTCCTGGCCTCGCGCCCAGTCCAACTCCAGCGTCGGCACCTCGCGGCCCAGCCTGCGGTTGTGCACCAGGCGCACCTTCACCTCGTGCCACGGCAGGTGCTGCCGGCCCGCCAGGGTGCCCACGGTGAGCCCCGAGTCGTCCACCGCGAGCCTGGGGCGCACGTACGAGGCGTGACCGGCCACGAACGTCAGCACGGCCGTCGCGATGCCCAGCAGGACCTTGGTGGTGACCTCGTCGGACAGCACCGCGATCAGCAACGAGGCCGCCGCGCCGATCCACGCGACGACGACCAACGGCGGTTTCGGGGACCACGCCCGGGGCTCGTTCACGCGGTCGAGTGTGCCGCACTTGTGGACAACTCCGAACCCCCACCGGGGGCTTGTGCAATGTGGCGCAAAGTTGTCCACAGGAGTTGTCCCCATTGGGGATGAGTTACAGCCGTGTGCTTCGGCAACCAATGGATGAACTCGGCGAACACCGGGTGAACGCGGAACGGCCCGGACGTGGAGCACGTCCGGGCCGTCGGGCACGTGGTGTGATCGCCGGTCAGCGCCACTTCATGGTCATGAGCAGACCGAGGATCATCAGCGCGAAGCCGATCCCGAAGTTCCAGGAGCCCAGGTCCATCATCACCGGGACCTTGTCGCCGGCGATGTAGTTGACCACCAGCCAGGCGAGTCCCAGCACCATCAGGCCGAGCATGATCGCGATGTACACGGGGTGCGAAGGCCCGGCTGCTTTCACCTTCACCGGCGTGCGGCGATCGGCAGGTGCCGTGTAGGCGGCCTTCTTGCGGACCTTGGACTTGGGCATGCTGTCCTCGCCTGACGGGGTGGATAGGCCTCCAGTGGCGCGGGTTCACGACCACTGCTGGATGAACACGTTAACGTAACCACGCAGGTCGCTAAAGCACTGTGTAGTCCTGTTCCGCGTTGCTCGGGAGGTTTCACCGGTGGACGACGACCCGCGGGCGTTGCGGCGGACCGGCACCCCACCGGGGTCGACCCGCCGCCATCCGGGGCCTGACCAGCGGTTCCGGTCCGCGCCCGGCACCCGATCCGGTCACACCGGCGGCCCGCGCGTCACCGAAGCGGCTACGGTTCGTTATGCGAGGGGGTTGGTCGAGCCGCGCACCGAGGTGATCCCCCGGGTCGAGGCGCCGCTCGAGGAACCCCCGGTCGACGAGAACCCACCACCACCGCCGGACGGTCCAGTGCGCAAGACGATCCGCGCCGCAGGCGAACTGCTGATCACGGCGGGCCTGGTCATCCTGCTGTTCGTGGTCTACGAGGTCTACGTGACCGACCTGATCTCGGCGGGCAAGCAGGACGACGCCACCGCGGCGCTGGACGACCAGTGGAACGCGAACACCGTCGTGCCCACTGAGGACCCGCAGCGCAAGGCGCAGTACGACCTCCTCGACGGCCAGGCGTTCGCGAAGATGTACGTGCCGGTGTTCGGGCCGGACTACAGGTTCTCGGTGGTCGAGGGCACCGGTGACGCGAACCTGGAGATCGGGCCCGGCCACTACGTGGGCACCGCGCTGCCGGGCGAGGTCGGCAACTTCGCGGTCGCCGGGCACCGGGTCGGCAAGGGCGCGCCGTTCAACGACGTCGACCTGCTGAACTCGTGCGACGCGATCGTGGTCGAGACCCAGACCCAGTGGTTCGTCTACCGGGTGCTGCCCAAGGCCGACGAGGTGGCCGGGTGGGCCGAGGGCAAGGCGAAGAGCGCGCGCTGCGCCGGCGTCGGCCCGCTGCCCGGCGAGTACGCCGCCACGGTGGGGCAGGAGATCGTGACCCCGGACCGCGGCGACGTGATCAACCCCGTGCCGCACCACGTCGGCGAGATCCCCCAGGGCACCGGGCAGCAGCGGCTGCTGACGTTGACCACGTGCCACCCGCGGTTCTCGGACAGGCAGCGGCTGATCGTGCACGCCGTGCTGACCGCGTCGCACGCCAAGGCACCGGGTTTCGTGCCCGGTGAGCTCGAGGAGCAGTGATGTACGGCTGGATCTGGCGGCACCTTCCCGGCCCGGTGCCGGTGCGGGTGCTGGAGGCCCTGGTGCTCGTGGCCGGCGTGGTGGCGCTGCTGTTCTTCGTGGTGTTCCCGTGGGCCGAGCCGCTGCTGCCGTTCAACCACGTGACGACGCAGTAGCACCCGGGACGCGGGGAATCGGCCCACGATGGGGTGACCGCGGTGGTCTCCGCGCCCGCCGGCCAGCAGGCTCGGCGGCATGCTCAAGCCACTGGCCGTCGCGCTGACCCTGGTCCTGGTCGGGAGCGCGGCCCCCGCCCTCGCGGAGCCCGCCGCGCCGGACTGCGCCGAGGGGAACTACTGCCTCTGGTCCGGCCCGGACTACACCGGGCAGACCAAAGCCCGCGCCCTGCCCGTCGGGCAGTGCCTCAAGCCCCGGGTCGGGTGGCCGGACGGCACGTCGTCGCGCCTCGGGTCGCTCTACAACAACCGGACCGAGCTGTCGCAGCTGGAGGGCTTCGACAACGACGACTGCTCCGGGCTGCCCTACGCCGTGGTGGGGTACCGGCAGGGCGTGACCTCGATCAGTGATCGGCTCAAGAGCCTGCGGGTCGCGCCGAGGTGCTCGCCGGGGAACATCTGCATCTACGAGAACAAGGACTTCACCGGCACCCGCTGGGAGTTCGGCCTGTCGATGACCAACCGGTGCTTCACGGCGTCCGACGACACCTGGGGTTACGCGTTCTACAACGCGACCACCTACGAGGCCACTTTCTACGCCAGCGTGGCCTGCACGTTCCTGCCCGTCGGGCCGGTCGCGCCGCGGGTTTTCGGCACCTTCGAGAAGAAGGTCCACTTCGCCAAGATCGACTAGGTGGCGGAGCCGGTCGCCCCCGAGGCCGACCGGCTCCGTCGCACGGCGGGTCAGCGGTTGGCGATACCGGTCATCTCGTCCCGGTCCACGACCTTGACCCGGTCACGGCCCTGGGCGGCGCCCAGGGCGATCTCGTGCTCGTCCAGCCTGCGCCACCCCTCGTTCGTGGTGAACGGGATCGCGCGCTGCGCCAGGAACCGCTCGACCGACTCGGGGTCGCGGTACTGGGCGCGGGACAGGTTCGGCGCGTCCTGGAGCAGGCTCGTCACGGTCTCCAGCGCGTCGCCCTTGGTGTGGCCGATGAGGCCGACCGGGCCGCGCTTGATCCAGCCCGTGACGTAGACGCCGGGAACGG
This sequence comes from Actinosynnema sp. NPDC020468, assembly GCF_040642015.1. NCBI lineage: Bacteria > Bacillati > Actinomycetota > Actinomycetes > Pseudonocardiales > Pseudonocardiaceae > Actinosynnema > Actinosynnema sp. NPDC020468. The sequence continues at coordinate 231,949 of NZ_JBFAEO010000003.1, read as the reverse complement.
CCTGCTCGTCCAGGTCGAGCACGCGGCCCGCCTGGTGCGGCACGGTGCCCGAGGAGTGGTCGAACGGCAGGTCGGCCAGGTGCGTGGAGAGGTAGCCGACCGCGCGGTACACCGCCTGCACGGGCCACTCGGTGAACTCGCCGGTGCCGCGCACGCCGCCGTCGCCGGTCAGCTCCATGCGCTCGGTGCGCAGGCCTTCGACGCCGTCGTCGCCGAGCACCTCGACGGGCGCCTCCAGGAAGTGCAGGTGCAGCCTGCGCGGGCGCGAGCCGACGTCGCGGATCGCCCACTCCTGGAGCGTCTTCACGACCATCTCGACCTGCTTGTTCTCCCGGATGGTCGCCATGCTGTGCGCGCAGAAGTCGATGCCCTCGGGGTGCACGATGACCTCGACGTTCGGCGAGTGGTCGAGTTCGCGCAGCTCGAGCGGGGTGAACTTGGCCTGCGCCGGGCCGCGCCTGCCGAACACGTGCACGTCGGTGACCGGGCTGGTGCGCAGACCCTGGTAGACGTTGTCCGGGATTTCGGTGACCAGCAGCTCGTCGGCGGTCTTCGCGAGGATCCGGGCCACGTCCAGGGCCACGTTGCCGACGCCGAGCACGGCGACCTGGCTCGCGTCCAGCGGCCAGGTGCGCGGCACGTCGGGGTGGCCGTCGTACCAGGAGACGAAGTCGGCGGCGCCGTACGAGCCGTCCTTGTCGATGCCCGGGATGTCGAGCGCGCGGTCCTTCTCGGCGCCGGTGGAGAAGATCACCGCGTCGTAGAACTGGCGCAGGTCGTCCAGCTTCAGGTCGACGCCGTAGTCGACGTTGCCGAAGAACCGGATCTGCGGGCGGTCGAGCACCCGCTGGAGCGCGGTGACGATCCCCTTGATGCGCGGGTGGTCCGGCGCCACGCCGTAGCGGATGAGCCCGTAGGGCGCGGGCAGCCGCTCGAAGAGGTCGATGGACACGTCGGCGTCGGACTTGGTCAGGGTGTCGGCGGCGTAGACACCCGCCGGACCGGCGCCGACCACCGCGACCCGAAGATTCGTCATGAGTACAGGTTAGGTGAGCCTAAGCTCCCGGTAGGCGAGAGGTTGCTCACGGCTAAGCTGTCGGCATGCGTGTGCTCGTGGTCGACAACTACGACAGCTTCGTCTACAACCTGGTCCAGTACCTCGCCCAGCTGGGCGTCGAGTGCGTGGTGCGGCGCAACGACGCCGTGGAGCTGGAGGAGATCTCCGGCGTCGGGGGAGTGCTGGTCAGCCCGGGTCCCAGCACACCGGACAAGGCCGGCCGGTCGATGGACGTGATCCGGCACTGCGCCGACGAGGGCGTCCCGGTGTTCGGCGTGTGCCTCGGCCACCAGGCCATCGGCGCGGTGTGGGGCGGCACCGTCGACCTCGCCCCCGAGCTGCTGCACGGCAAGACGAGCGTGGTGCACCACACGGGCGGCGGGGTGCTCGCGGGCGTGCCGGACCCGTTCACCGCGACCCGGTACCACTCGCTGACCGTGCTGCCGGACACGATCCCGGACGAGTTCGAGGTCACCGGCCGCACCGAGTCCGGCGTGGTGATGGCGATGCGGCACCGGACGCTGCCGGTCGAGGGCGTGCAGTTCCACCCCGAGTCGGTGCTGACCGAGGGCGGGCACCGGATGCTGGCGAACTGGCTGCGGGTGTGCGACTTCGAGGTGCCCGAGTCCACCGTGGTGCAGCTGGAGAACGGGATGCGCGCGCTCGCCGCGGCCGCCCGCCTGGGCTGAGCCCGTCGGAACGGCGAAAGGCCCCGCCGCTCACCGGAGCGACGGGGCCTTTGTCGACAAAGAGCTTTATCGAGTCGTCGTGGGTCCGCCGACGCGGAACTCACCGACCACCACGGTGATGCGCTGGTTCTTGGCGAGCGGCTGACCCTGCTGCACCGACTGGCTGCGGATCTTGCCGTTCTGCGACGGGTCCTGGACCGCCTCGGTGCCGGTCTGCGACAGGTCGCCGGTCCAGCCCAGCTGGTTCAGCCGGCCCCGGGCCTGGCTCTCGGACAACCCGGTGAGGTCGGGCATCGTGAGCTGGTTGCCCTTGGACACGCTCAGCGTCACGACCGAGTTCTTCGCGACCTTGCCCGCGGGCGGGTTCTGGTCGAGAACCGTGCCCTGCTCCTTGGCGCTGTCGACGTCCTTGGTCTGCACCTTGAACCCGAGGTTCTCCAGGTTCGCCTTCGCCTGGTCGACGTCGGTGTCCGTCACGTCCGGCAGCGTCACCTTGTCGGGAGCCTTGCCGATCTTCACGGTGACCGCGGAACCCTTGCCGACCTTCGTGCCCGCGGCCGGGTTCTGCTCGGCGACCTTGCCCACCAGGCTGTCGTCGTCCACCTCGATCGTCTCCTGGTTGGGAGACAGGGACAGGTCGCTGCCGAGCTTCTCCTGCGCGGCCTGCGCGTTCAACCCCTTCAGGTCCGGCACCGCCACCTGCTCGGGGTTCGTGCCGACCCGGACGCTCACCTTGGAGAACTTGTCCACCTCGGCGCCGGCGGCCGGGTTCGTGTCGATCACCTTGTCGATGTTCTCGGCCGTGCACGGCGCCGGAGCACCGCCCACTCCGGGCTGGCACGGCACCGGCACCAGTTCGAACCCGAGGCCCTGCGCCTCGATCTCGGACCGGGCCGCCGACGACACCTTGCCCGCCAGCGGTGGCACCTTGACCTTCTGCGTCGACGGGCCGTCGGAGGTGGAGAGCAGCGTCATGGTGATCCACGCGGCCAGCGCCAGCACGCCGACGCACAGCAGCACCACCAGCGTGACCATGATCGTCTTCTTGCGGCGGGCCCGGCGCTCGGCCTCCTCCTCTTCGAGGGGGTCGTAGTTCGCGGGCTCCTCGCGCAGCGCCGACGGCCGGTGCCGACCGCCCTGCTGCACCACCTCGGTACGCGGCGTCTGGTTCAGCACGGCCGTGCGGTCCTCGGCGGTCATCACCGCGGGCGCCGACGGGCGCTGACCCGACAGCACGCGCACCAGGTCCGCGCGCATCTCCGCGGCCGACTGGTAGCGGTTCGCCGGGTTCTTCGCCATCGCCTTGAGCACGATCGCGTCCAGCGCCGGCGTCACCTTCGAGTTCAGCGCCGACGGCGACTTCGGGTCCTCCCGCACGTGCTGGTAGGCCACCGCCACGGGCGAGTCGCCGGTGAACGGCGGCTCGCCGGTCAGCAGCTCGAACAGCACGCAGCCCGACGCGTACACGTCGGACCGGCCGTCGACCGCCTCGCCGCGGGCCTGCTCCGGCGAGAGGTACTGGGCGGTCCCTATCACCGCGGCGGTCTGCGTGACGGCCGCCTGGCCGTCGTGCACCGCGCGGGCGATGCCGAAGTCCATCACCTTGACGGCGCCGGACTTGGTGATCATCACGTTGGCGGGCTTCACGTCCCGGTGCACGATCCCGTGCCGGTGGCTGAAGTCCAGCGCCGCCGACACGTCGGCCATGATCTCCATGGCGCGCTTGCCCGACATCGGACCCTGGGTCTTCACGATGTCGCGCAGCGTCCGACCGTCGACGAACTCCATGACGATGTAGGGCAGCGGGCCGTACTCCGTCGAGGTCTCCCCGGTGTCGTAGACCGCGACGATGGCCGGGTGGTTCAGCGCGGCGGAGTTCTGGGCCTCCCGACGGAACCGCTCCTGGAACTGGGTGTCACGGGCGAGGTCGGCACGGAGCACCTTGATCGCCACGTCCCGGCCGAGCCGCACATCGCGGCCCTTGTGGACCTCGGACATGCCGCCGTAGCCGAGGGTCTCACCCAGTTCGTAGCGGTTGGAGAGCAGTCGCGGAGTGCTCATCAGTGCTTCGTCCCGCTCCTCGTCAACGGTCTCACCATCCTGCTGGCTGTCGCTTTAGTACCGGTCGCGCGCTATGTCGGTACACAGGTCACCGTGACCCGTGAGCCGATCGCAACCTCGCCGGTCGGCACCACGTCCGACACCCGGCATCGTTCCGGATCCTCCGGCACACCGCCGTCGTTCCGGTGCGGCTCGGGTTCCAGTCCGCGTCCGGACAGCTCCTTCTCGACCTCGTCCAGGTACCGGCCCACGTAGTCCGCCTTGACCACGGTGAACGTCCTGGCTCCGGGTATCCGGTCCGTCGAGTCGGCCGCCGGGGAGGGTCGGGTACTTGTGGTGCCCTGCTTCGCCCCGCCGGGTACCTCGTCGTCCTTCGTGATCGCGCGCACGATGACGACGCCGAGGACCAGCAACACGGCCACCAGCACAGCGACCATAACCCACAACACGGCCCTGTTGCGCCCCGGTTGGACAGGCGGCGACGGCAACGGGTGGAACGCGCCGGTGTGCGGCGTCGTCACCGGTTGCATGCCGGGACGCGACGGCGGGTGCGTCACCGGGAGCCGAGGATGCGTCAACTGGACGGACATCGCGATGCCCGACGGCGCGGGCAGCGGCCGGCCCGTGCGCACCGCGCCGACCGCGTGCGCGAACTCGCCGCCGTTGCGGTACCGCTGGCGCGGGTCCTTGACCAGCGTCGCCTCGATCAGCGCCCGCACACCCGGCGGCACGTCCGGCGGCAGCGGCGGCGCGAGGTCGCGGATGTGCATCATCGCCACCGTCACCGCGTTCTCCGAGCGGAACGGCCGGTGCCCCGTCAGGCACTCGTAGCCGCACACCGCCAACGCGTACACGTCCGACGCCGGTTCGGCCGCGTGACCGAGGGCCTGCTCCGGCGCGATGTAGTGCGCCGTGCCCATGACCATGCCGCTGTGCGTGACCGGCGCCGCGTCCGCGGCCTTCGCGATGCCGAAGTCGGTGATCTTCACCTTGCCGGTCGGCGTCACCAGGATGTTGCCCGGCTTCACGTCCCGGTGCACCAGGCCGCGCTCGTGCGCCGCCTGCAACGCGTTGCCCGCCTGCTCCAGCACGTCCAGCGTCCGGTCGGCGGTCAGCCTGCCGCGGGCGATGACCGCGGCCAGCGGTTCGCCCTCGACCAGTTCCATGACCAGGTACGCGGTGTCCTCCGGTCCGTCCGGTATCGACGCGGTCTCGCCGTAGTCGTGCACGGCCGCGATGCCCGGGTGGTTCAACGACGCCGTCGTGCGCGCCTCGATCCGGAACCGGTTGAGGAACTCCGAGTCGCCGCTCAGCTCCGCCTTCAGCACCTTCACCGCCACGCGGCGGTCCAACCGGGAGTCGTCGGCCTCCCAGACCTCGCCCATGCCGCCGACCGCGATCCGCCTGCTCAGGCGGTACCGCTCGGCGAGCAACTGGCCGGAGGTCAGCATCAGCGACTCCCGAGGAAGGCGCCGATGACCGCGCGGCCGATGGGGGCCGCGACCTTGCCACCGGTCGCCTGGAGACCGACGTCGCCGCCGTCCTCCACGATCACCGCGACGGCGATCTCGGGCTTCTCCGCGGGCGCGAACGCCACGTACCAGGCGTGCGGCTTCGTCGCCAGCGGGTCGACGCCGTGCTCGGCGGTGCCCGTCTTCGACGCGATCGTCACGCCGCTCAGCTTGCCGCCGCCGCCGGTGTTCTTCTCCGACTCGACCATCATGTCGCGCAGCGCGGCGGCGTTCTTCGGGTCCATCGCCTCCTCGACCTCGTCCGGCTTGGTCTCGTCGATCACGCTGAGGTCCGGAGCGATGATCTTGGACACGAGGTGGGGCGCCATCCGGGTGCCGTTGTTCGCGATCGTCGCGCACACCACGGCGTTCTGGAGCGGGGTCAGCCGGACGTCCTTCTGCCCGATGCCGCTCTGGTACACCGACGGCGGGTCGGCCATCGGGCCCAGCGTCGACTGCGCCACCGGCAGCGGGATCGTCAGGTCGGAGTCGCCGATGCCGAACTTCGCCGCCTGCTTGCGCAGCTTGTCCGGGCCCATGTCGTGCGCCAGCACCGCGAACGCCGTGTTGCACGACTTCGCGAGCGCCTCCTGGAGGGTCGCGGTCGTGCCGTTGCCGCAGATGGAGTCGTTGAAGTTCGGCAGCTCGGTGTTCGTGCCCGGCAGCGTGATCGACTTGCGGCCGTCGACCTCGGAGTCCTTGGTCTTGCCCTCGGCCAGCGCCTCGGCCGCCACCACCAGCTTGAACGTCGAACCGGGCGGGTAGATCTGGTCCACCGAGCGGTTCAGCATCGGCTGCGGGCCGTCCGGGTCGGTGAGCGTGCCCCACGCCTCTTCCTGCACGTTCGCGTCGTGGCTCGCGAGCAGGTTCGGGTCGTAGGACGGCGTGCTCGCCATCGCCAGGATCTCGCCGGTCTGCGGCCGGATCGCCACCACCGAGCCCGTCAGGTTGCCCAGCGACTGGAACGCCGCCTCCTGGAGCTTCGGGTCCACGGTCAGCTGGACGCTGCCGCCCTTGGGGTCGCGGCCGGTGATCAGGTCCGACACCCGGCGCGCGAACAACCGGTCGTCCGAGCCGTTGAGCAGGTCGTCCTCGGACCGCTCCATGCCGCCCGCGCCGTAGGTGGTCGAGAAGTAGCCCGTCACCGGCGCGAACGCCGGGCCGTTGGCGTAGGTGCGGACGTACCGCAGCCGGTCCGTGGTCTTCTCGACCGAGGCCAGCGGCGTGCCGTCGGCCGCGATGATCTGGCCGCGCTCCCGGGAGTACTGGTCCAGCAGCACCCGCCGGTTCAGCGGGTTCTTGCGGTAGTCGTCGGCCTTGATCACCTGCACGTAGGTCAGGTTGCCCAGCAGCAGCAGGATCATCACCATCATGGCGAGACCGACTCGACGGAGCGGAGTGTTCATTTCGGGCGCTCCACCATCACAGTGAACTGGTCGGCGATCGCGGGCTGCTGCGGCCGCGGCTTCGGGGTCGCCTTCGGCGCCCGTGCCGCGTCGGAGATGCGCAGCAGCAGCGCGACCAGGATGTAGTTCGCCAGCAGCGACGAGCCGCCCTTGGACAGGAACGGCGCGGTGATGCCGGTCATCGGGATCAGCTTCGTGATGCCGCCGACGATGATGAACAGCTGGAACGCCACCGCGAACGCGAGACCGCCGCCCAGCAGCTTGCCGAACGTGTCCCGCACCGACAGCGCCGCGCGCAGGCCGCGCATGGCGAACACCATGTACAGCAGCAGCAGCGCGGCCAACCCGACGAAGCCCAGCTCCTCGCCGATGACGGCGGTGATGAAGTCGGTGTTCGCCTCCGGGATCTGGTCCGGCCGGCCGCCGCCGAGACCCGCGCCGAACAGACCGCCCGTGCCGAGGCCGAACAGCGACTGCACGATCTGGTAGCCCGAACCCGACGGGTCCACGAACGGGTCCAGCCAGTTCTGCACGCGCACCTGGACGTGGGTGAACAGCTTCCACGCCACGAACGCGCCACCGCAGAACAGCACCACGCCCAGCACCACCCACGCGGCGCGCTCCGTCGCCACGTACAGCAGCACCAGCACGATGCCGAAGAACAGCAGCGACGAGCCGAGGTCCTTCTGCAACACCATGATCGACACGCCGACGGCCCACGCGGCCACCAGCGGACCGAGGTCGCGGGCCCGGGGCAGGTCGAGGCCGAACACCCGGCGGCCCGCCGCGGTGAACAGGTCCCGCTTCGACACCAGGAACGCCGCGAAGAACACCATCAGCAGGATCTTCGCGAACTCGCCCGGCTGGATGGAGAACGCGCCGAAGCTCAGCCAGATCTTCGCGCCGTTGATCTCCGGCGCGATGAAGCTCGGCAGCACACCGGGCAGCACCAGCGCGATCAGACCCAGGAAGCCGAACGTGTAGCCGTACTTGGCCAGCGTCCGGTGGTCGGTCAGGAACTTCAGGCACGCGCAGAACAGGGCGAGCGCGATCGCCGTCCACAGCACCTGCTTGGGCGCGGCGGGCGACCACATCGACCCGTCCGGCATCTTCACGTCCGCCATGGCCAGGTCGATCCGGTGGATCATCACCAGGCCGAGGCCGTTGAGCAGGCCGACGCACGGCAGCATCACCGGGTCCGCGTACGGCGCCCACCGCCGCACCGCGAGGTGCGCGATCGACAACAGCGCGAGGTAGGCCAGGCCGAGCCAGACGATGTTCATCGTCAGCTCCTGCTCCTGGTTGGCCTCCACCAGGATCAGCGCACCCGTCACGAGCACGGCCGCGAAGCCGAGCATGATGAGTTCGGTGGTCCGTTTCGTGGGCGGCCTCATCCCGGGTGACGTGCTGCTCGCCGCTGCGAGCGGGGTGCTCTCCGCGCCGGGACCCGGCGAACTCATGTGACTACTGACCCTTCCGGCAGTCCACGCCCGGCTTCTGCACGGGCGTCGGGAGCGGCGTCCCCTCCACTGTGGTGGACGTGGTCGGCGCGATGGAGGTTGCCGACGGATCCGGGTTTCCCGTCACGCCGGTGGTCGGCGCCGGCGTCGTCGTCGTGGTCGGGACGGCCGTCGTCGTGGTGGTGGTCTCCTTCGGGCAGAACGGCAGCGTCTGCTCGGTCCGCAGCCGGCGGATCGCCTCCCGGGCGCCCTCCAGGCCGTCCACGTCGGTGATGCCGTTGCGCACCACGTCCCGCGTGGACACCTTCAGGTCGTCCACCCTGATCGGCTCGCACGCCTGCGCGCCGGGTGGGCACGAGCCCTCCACCAGCGAGTGCAGCCCGATGCCGAACACGCTGCCGGTGACCCCGCGGAAGATCGACACCTGGCCGTCCTCCGTCGCGCCCACGTAGTACTGGCGCAGCACGTACCACCGGGTGCCCAGACCCGCCGCGGCCAGCACCAGCAGCAGGAACACCACCAGCGCCAACGCCTTGACCCGCCCGCCGCGACCGCGCTTGGCGTCCACCGGCGGCGGCGGCTCGACCCGCTGCGGCACCGGCCTCGGCCCGGTGATCGAACTCGCCCGCGAGGCGGGCGAGTCGGGCGGCGGCGGGTCCTCGCTGCCGTCACCCGCGGCGCCGCCCACGATCGGGGCGTCCTCGCCGAAGTCCACGTCCACGACGTCGGCGATCACCACCGTCACGTTGTCCGGTCCGCCGCCCTTGAGCGCCAGCTCGATCATCCGGTCCGCGCACGCCTGCGGGTCCGGGATGCGGATCGCCTCGTCCAGGGTCTCCATGCTCACGACGCCCGACAGGCCGTCCGAGCACAGCAGGTAGCGGTCGCCCGGCCGGGCCTCCCGCACCATCAGCCGGGGCTCCACCTCGTGGCCGGTCAGCGCGCGGAGCAGCAACGAGCGCTGCGGGTGCGTCGCCGCCTCCTCCTCGGTGATCCGACCCTCGTCGATCAACGACTGGACGAACGTGTCGTCGTGCGTGATCTGGGTGAACACGCCGTTGCGGCTCATGTAGGCCCGCGAGTCGCCGATGTGCACCATGCCCAGCCTGCTGCCCGCGAACAGCACGGCGGTGAGCGTCGTGCCCATGCCGTCCAGGTCCGGGTCGGACTGCACCAGCTCGGAGATCGCGCCGTTGCCGGCGATCACCGCCTCGCGCAGCTGGCCGAGCAGGTCGTCGCCGGGCTCGTCGTCGTCAAGGGGTGCCAGCGCGGCGATGACGACCTTGCTGGCCACCTCTCCCGCGGCGTGGCCGCCCATGCCGTCGGCGAGCGCCAGCAGTCGCGGACCGGCGTACACCGAGTCCTGGTTGTTCGAGCGCACCAAGCCCCGGTCACTGCGGGCCGCGTAGCGAAGGACAAGCGTCATGAGCGCAGCTCGATCACCGTTTTGCCGATCCGGATCGGGGAGCCGAGCGGGACCCGGAGTGGGGCCGTGACCTTCGCCCGGTCGAGATAAGTGCCGTTCGTGGAGCCGAGGTCCTCCACGTACCAGTCGGTACCGCGCATGGACAGCCGCGCGTGCCTGGTCGACGCGAAGTCGTCGTCCAGCACGAGCGTGGAGTCGTCGGCGCGACCGATCAGGATCGGCCTTCCGTCGAGGGAGATCCGGGTGCCCGCCAGCGCGCCGTGCGTCACGACGAGCTGCCGGGCGGCCTTGTTGCCCTTGACGGCCCCCTTCGAACCCTTGCGGAAGCCCGGCGTCGGAACCCTGAGTCCCGACGCCGCGTACAGGTCCGAGCGGACCACTCGAAGCGCAGCCAACACGAACAACCAGAGCAGGACGAGGAAACCCGCTCTGGTCAGCTGCATCACCAGCTCTGGCACCGGTTGTAACCGCTCCTGACTTGAGTGCCGACTACGCCTTCTCGGCCTCAGCCCTGGGTGCGGAAGACCAGCGAGGAGTGGCCGATGCGGACGACGTCGCCTTCCGCGAGTTGCCAAGTCTGCACTGGAGTGCCGTTCACCGTGGTGCCGTTTGTCGAACCGAGATCAGCGAGCATCGCACTGTGCCCGTCCCAGGTGATCTCCAGGTGCCTCCTGGAGACCCCCGTGTCGGGCAGTCGGAAGTCGGCCTCCTGGCCGCGACCCACGACGTTGCCGCCCTGCTTGAGGTTGTAGGTGCGGTTCGAGCCGTCGTCCAGGTGCAGCGTCGCGTTCAGCTGGCGAGGACCGGACTGGACGGCCGGAGGCGCGTAACCCGCGCCCGCGTCGCCGTAGCCCTGCTGGCCGTAACCCTGGTCGTAGCCGCCCTGCTGCTGGCCGGCGCCGTAACCCTGGTCGTAGCCCTGCTGGCCGTAGCCCTGCTGCTGGCCGCCGGCGTAACCCTGGTCGTAGCCCTGCTGGCCGTAACCCTGGTCGTAGCCCTGCTGCTGCTGTTGGCCGTAGCCCTGGTCGTAGCCGCCGCCCTGTTGCTGGCCGCCGGCGTAGCCCTGGTCGTAGCCCTGCTGCTGGCCGTAGCCCTGCTGCTGCTGGCCGCCGTAGCCCTGGTCGTAGCCCTGTTGGCCGTAACCCTGCTCGTAGCCCTGCTGCTGCTGGCCGTAGCCCTGCTGCCCTTGGCCCTGGCCGTAGCCACCCTGCGCGTAGGGGTCGTAGCCGGGCTGGCCCTGTCCTTGTCCGTAGCCGGGAGGCTGGCTCATGGATCCGTCTCCTGCAGTGCGAAGTGGTGCTGACCGTCGGCTGGCAACTTTCACGTCGGGGTCGACGGACGAGCTGGTTCGGAACTGACCGGTGTGCAGCGCGTCGGAGCGCTCCAAGGAGACTACGACGTCACCATAGGTATCCCATCCGCTCTCTTCGAGGTGCTCCCGGATGGAGTCCTCCAGCGGCTGGGTGATGCGTAGTTCATCCTGCCCGTCACCGGCAAGCCGATCGTGGTCCTGTGGACCCAGCAGGACCTTGAAGTGGTTCGGGGCGAGCAACCTCCCGCCCGCGAGCTCGCGGATGTTGCTCTCGGCCTCCCGCTGTAGGGCCTGGGCCACTTCCTGCGGGTGGACGTTCCCGCCGAACACACGGGCGAAGGAGTTGCCCACTATGCCTTCGAGACGGCGCTCGAAGCGCTGTACGAGGCCCACGGCAAACCCTCCGACTTCGGTCGACTTCCGGCCCCGATCGTATCTGGGGTCACGGACCGGTACACGGGCCGATTTGGAGACGCGTGAACGCGACTGCTAGGGTTCTCCTCGTCGCTCCGGGCGAGTGGCGGAATGGCAGACGCGCACGGTTCAGGTCCGTGTGTCCGAAAGGACGTGGGGGTTCAACTCCCCCCTCGCCCACCAGCATAGTGAGGCCTCGCGGTTCGCGGGGCCTCACTGGCGTTTCGGGACGGTGACGGTGCCCGTGCCTCTCCCCGTGTGGCCTGAACCACTCTTTCGGACTAGCGCCTCCGTCTCGTCGTGCGCCCGGCCGGCGGAACCCGGCGTGACCTGTTTGTGACATGCGTTACGTCGCCCCGGCGGGCGCCGGTATCGCCCGATCGGGCCTGACATCACGGGGCGTGCTCAACCGGCCACGCAATTCCCCGTTCGAGTGACCTTCGTCGCACCACTACTGCCCTCGCAGGTAGCGCTCACTCTGCGCTTCGCCCACCGGCGGCAGGTGCGGCAGGAGCCGGTCGAGGCTCGCGAGGCTGTCCAACCCGGCGGCGGAGAGGAGCGTCGTCACCGGCACCCGCTCCGCCAGACGCGCGGAGAGCCAGGTGTTCCGCAGCCGGGAAACCCGGATCGGCGGCGTGTCCTCGCGGCGGTGCGCACGGGCGAGAACGGTCGCCGTCAGGTTCTTCGTCCGCACGGCGTTGTGGCTGAAGAGGTATCCGGCGGCGGCGCCCTCCGCCAGTTCGGCGAGTTCGTCCTCCTCGGTGTGCCGGCAGACGACCAGCCGCTCCCGCCGCCCGACGACCGCCACCACGACGGCCCCGTTGCTCTCGGCGGTCCGGATGCCGGCCGTGCGCAGGCCGACGATCTCCTCCGCGGTCAACCCGCAGCCGAGGCCGAGCGCGAGGAGCAGTCGGCAGTCGAAGCGCAAGGCCTCGGTCGACTGGCTCCGCGCCCAGGACCAGAGGGCCCGTTGTTCCTCCGCCCGGTAGGGGCGGGAGCAGTCGGACGCGGACAGCGGGACGGGCTTGGCGCCGTCGACGCCGAAGATCGCTTCGGACAGCCTGCGCAGACGTGCCCGGTAGACCGAGCGGGTCTGCGGTTTCAGGTCTCCGCAACCCGTGTCGAGGAACCAGGCGACGGTGTCGGGCTCCGGCCAGGAACCCGGGTCGAGTCGGCGGTTGAGGTGGCAGTGCAGGGCCAGCCTCGCCACCACGAGCAGGAGTTCGGTCGCCTCTTGCGGAGTGCCAGGACCCGCTTTCCACACCAGGGCCCGCACGTCGTCCGCAACCAGGTTCCAGCGCCGGGGCGCGTGACGCGGGACGTAGTCCGCGATCCGCTGCCGGACCAGGCGCTGCGGCGAGTAGACGCCGGGCGCGAAGACGAGTCGCTCCCGGCCGTCCGGCGGGGGATTCGACTCAGGTCGGCGACTGGGCAAGGTGCTCCCCCGGTAGGCACGTGTCATGGGCGTCCGATCAAGTGGTCCGCCCGTCGTCCGCGGGTATCTGGCGCGCCGCGACGTACCACCCGTTCCTGGTCGCGACGACGGTGCCGTCCTTCACCAGGGCCTTCAGCGTCTGGTCGATCGCGCGTGATGTCGTTCGCAGGGTTTTCGCCAGATCCCGCGGTCGCCAGGCCCGCTGGTCCTGCTGGAGCACCGACACCACGTCCCGCCGAACCCCGGAGGTGCCGGTCGCCAGTCGGTACGCGCCGGCGCGCGGCTTCCCGTCGTCGAGCCGCACGACCAGTCCCCTGTCGCGCAACTTCCGGAGGATCTGGCCGAGTGTGTGCTTGTCCGTGCCCGGAAACCGTTGTTGCAGCGCCGTCGACGTCCACGTCCCGTCCGGCTTGGAGTTGATCACCTCGATCACCCTCGCGGTCATCGTCCGGTCGTCCGCGCGGTTGCGGGCCTTCGGCGGCGTCCGGCGGGTGGGCCGGGAAGGTGCGCGTGCGGGCAGGGCCGGCTCGAACGCTTTGTCGTCCGAGGCCCCGAGTTCCGTTCGCACGGCGTCGAGACGGGTGGCTTTCGTCCGTTTCGCCTCGGCCAAAGCCATCAGTTCGTCGGCTTTCGCGGTCAGTTCGTCGGCTTCGCGGAGCGTGCGGCGCATCTCCTCCTCCAGCGCTTCGAGCAGGTTCCCGGTGGCGGATTTCGGGTTCTTCGATCTCACGGGGCTGCAACGTAATGCCTGGATCAGGCCGGGGTAGGCCGTCACGAGCGGTTCACGCGAAGGAAGGGATGCCGGACCGCGACGGGATGATTTCCGCATTCCGACGGGATTTCGCGGCCCTCGGGCCGGCATGGGTGCGGTCGGTGCGCGGCTGGTCGCCCGTTCGGGGGTAGTCGGCGGTGGGGTGGGTTGGCAGGGGTGGGGCAGGGGAAGTCCTTGAGCGGCCGTTCGGTGGCTCTGTCGGCGAACGGTCGGTGGAAGGCGGTCGGTCGGTCTGGTGCGGCGAGCGGTCGGTCGGGGAGGGTTCTGTTCGGGGTTCCGGGTGGGTTCGGGGGTTGTTCCAGGCGTCGGAAGCACACTCTGAGCACGAGTTTTGGTCTGCACCGCCGGTCGTTGTCACCCGGACGGCAGCATCGTCGGACTGAACTCCGCTTACCGCGGTTCGACCGGTTACCGACCGGTCGACGCCGTCGATCGCAGGAGCCCGGTCGGGCCGCCGGCGTGGGCGTTCCCACCTGGTACGCCTTATCCAGAGCACGAGTCGAAGCACGGCGGGCCGCCCCGCCGAGCCTGCCGAGGAGGCCCTGGCGTGAGCAGCACACCAGCACGGATCGCGGACACCGACGACGCCAGGGCGCAGTCGACGATCGCGGTTCCCGTTCCCGAACTGCCCGGCTCCGTCGAGGAGCTGGCTGCCGCGGCGGCCGACCGCCTCGGCTGGCACGGGGTCGTGCTGCCCGAGATGGTGCTCATGGGGCGCAAGGTCGTCGTCGTGGCCGAACTGCTCGCCGACGCGCACGCCGAGCGGGTGTGCCTGGGCGCGGCTCCCGAGTCCGACCGCACGACCGTCAGCACCTGGGTGTGGCCGGAGATGGACGGGCGCGTGCCGCCCGCCGCCATCCGCATCGTCGGCGTCCTGGCCGTGGCACGGCACTGGCGCACCGCGCTGGCCTCCGCGGTCCCCTTCGCCCGCTTCGGCAACGCCGCCGCCGTGCTGCCCACCTCGGTCGCCTTCACCCACGACTACCTCGCCAATTGCCTCCCGCGCGTGCGCCGCTACGGCGTCTCGGTGCTGCTCGCCGACGACGACCGCGCGCTGACCACCGACGTGGCCGGCCGCAACGAGTGCGTCCCGGTCGAGGACACCGCCACCACCCGCTGGGTGAACGAGCTCGTGTACGAGCAGGTGCTGGCCTCCGCCGTGTGACCTACCGTGGCCGTCATGCGACTCGTGATCGCCGGCGGCCACGGCGCCATCGCCCTGCACGTCACCCGACTGCTCGCGGCCAGGGGTGACGCGATCACCTCCCTCGTGCGCAACCCGGACCACTTCGCCGACGTCTCCGCGGCCGGCGGCGTCCCGGTGCACTGCGACCTCGAGACGACCGACGCCCCCGCCGTCGCCGAGTACCTGACGGGCGCCGACGCGGCGCTGTTCGCGGCCGGCGCGGGGCCGGGCAGCGGCGCGGCCCGCAAGGACACCGTCGACCGGGCGGCCGCCGTGCTGTTCGCCGACGCGGCGACCGAGGCGGGCGTGTCCCGGTTCCTCCAGATCAGCGCGACCGGCCTGGACCGCGAGACCGGCGACGAGGTGTTCGACGCCTACCTCCGCGCCAAGGCCGCCGCCGAGGACGACCTGCGCCGCCGCGCGCTGGCGTGGACCGTCCTGCGCCCGGGTCGCCTCACCGACGACCCGCCGACCGGTCGCGTGCAACTCGCCGAAACCCCGCTGCGCGGCTCCGTGCCGCGGGCCGACGTGGCCGCCGTTCTGGTGGCGCTGCTCGACCACCCGTCGACCGCGCACCACACGTACGACCTGATCGCCGGCGACGTGCCGATCACCGATCTGTTCTGACCCGGTGATCGATCGCCGAATCGTCTTGGACGGATTTGGACGGCGTCCACCAGGCGTGACGGCACTTGAGCGGCCGTGTGGCGGGGAAATTCCGTTGCGTGGAAGCGCAATTGCTTGGACGAATTTGCACGGCCGGAGGAGGAATCCCGCGCCCGGCGCTTGGGCGTGGTGTCCGTCGATGTCAGGATGGTGCGGTCCCGGTCGCCGGGTTTCACCGAATACCGGCGCCACTCCGCGGTAATCGCACCAGGAAGAGACATGTCGTACAACGCATCCCGTGGTATTCCCCGACCCCGCCGGCAATGCGCGTCGAATCGACGGGCCGTCACCGTCGCGGAAACGATTCTCGTCGCCGTGGTGCTCATGTTCGTCGCCTGGTCGTCGGCGACCGGCCGCACGCTCGCGGACGCGGTGTGGACGGCGTCGGCCGTGGTCGGGTTCGTGCTGGTGGCGGCCCGGGTGGAGCCGGCGGGCACCCGGGACCTGGTGGGCCGGCTGGTCGGCCCGCGGGAGGGGTGACGGGTGGCCGGGGACGACCGGACGCCCGTCGACCTGTTCCACCGGGCCGTCCTGCGGCTGTTCACGGTCAAGCGCGCCGGGTCGCCCGTCGAACTGATCGACGCGCTCGACCGCCGGCGGCTGTTGCCGTGGGGCACCTACGCGACGTTGGTGTTCGAACTCGACACGACCGTCGAGGAGCGGAAAGCGCTCAGATCGGCGTGGGACGTCGCGTTCCGCACGAGTCCGGTGGTCGCTCGACTGGTCGACCGGGACGACCGGTCGGCGCTCACACCGGTGAACCCGGTGCTCGACTCCGAATTGCAGGCCACCGATCCCGCCGGTTTCACCGCGCTGCTCAAGGTGATCCAGGTCAGGTCCGGGTTGACGCCGGCACGGATCGGCGTGCTGACCGGGATTTCGCGCAGTCAGGTCTACTCGATGCTCTCCCGCGGCACGCTGCCGTCCAAACCCGGGCAGGTGGTGGCGCTGGTCGAGGCGTGCGGGTTGTCGCACGCCCAGGTCCGGCGGGTGATGGCGCTGTGGAGCGAGTTGCGGTGGCGCGGCCGGTTCCACTTCGCGGACGGCGTGGTGTTCGCGTCCGAGGAACCCGGGCCGCGCCGGCTCGCCGGGCTCGCGTTCAGCCCAGGACCCGCTCCAGGTGGGCGTTGGTGAACTTGCGGGTCGGGTCGACGGCGTCGCGCACCCGGCGGAAGTCGGCGAAGTGGGGGTAGCGGGGCTCGAGGTCCGCGGCGGTCAGGGTGTGGATCTTGCCCCAGTGCGGACGGCCGCCCACCGCGGTGGCGATGTCCTCGAAGGTCTTGAAGTACTGCTCGTGCGGCATGCCCAGGTACTGGTGGACGGCGATGTAGGCGGTGTCCCTGCCGTGGGCGGTGGACAGCCAGATGTCGTCGCCCTGTGCCACCCGCACCTCCACCGGGACGATGACGCCGTGGTGCAGGGACGCGACCGCGCGGCGGAGTTCGGTCAGCACGGCGTGCAGCGACTCGCGCGGGACGGCGTACTCCGATTCCACGAAGCGCACCCGGCGCGGGGTGACGAAGACGCGGTGCGAGACGTCCGAGTAGACGCGTTCCGAGATCAGCGAGCCGCACAGTCGGTTCAGCCGGGCGGTGAGCGGCGGGAACGTCCGGGCGGTGCGGCAGACCAGACCGAACGCGGCGTTCTCCATCACCTCGTACTCGTAGAAGTGCCGGAACCGGGACAGCGGGCGCGGCTGCTCGTCCACCCTGTTGTTGCGCTTCACGATCACCTGGTCGCCGTGCGGGAACCAGTGGAACTCGACGTGGTCCTCCACCGACGTCCAGTGGTCGAACTCCTCCAGCACCTCCTCGAGCCTGCCCGGCGTCTCCCGCGCGTGCAGGACGAACGACGGCACGCAGCGCAGCGTCACGGTGGAGATCACGCCCAGCGCGCCCAGACCGACCCGGGCGGCGGCGAACAGGTCGGGGCGCTCGGTGGCCGAGCAGCGGGCCACCGACCCGTCGGCGAGCACCAGTTCCAGCGCCACCACCAGGGTCGCCAGGCCGCCGAGCTTCGCGCCCGTGCCGTGGGTGCCGGTGGACAGCGCGCCCGCGATGGTCTGCGCGTCGATGTCGCCCAGGTTGGCCATGGCCAGGCCCAGCGTGTCCAGCAGTGCGTTGAGCTGCCGCAACGGGGTGCCCGACCGCACCGTCACGAGGTTGCCGGACACCTCGACCACGCCGGTCCACCCGTCGAGGTCCAGGGCGACGCCCGGCGCGACGGCGATGGCGGTGAACGAGTGGCCGCTGCCCCGGGGGCGCACGGCGGACGCACCCGAGACGGCGGCCGCGATCCCGTCGAGGCTGGTCGGGTGCTCGACCCGGTGCGGGTTCGCGGACGCGGTGCGCGCCCAGTTCGTCCACGGCGTACCCAAGACCCAACACCTCCGTTGTGACGGGATCCCCGCACCGTAGGTGAAACGTATTCACCTTTCAAGTACGGTGACCCCATGCAGCACCGAACCCGGCTCGACGCCGCGACCAAGGGGCTCGAAGCCCCGTTCGCGATAGTCGACCTGGACGCCTTCGACCACAACGCGGCGGACCTGGTGCGCCGCGCGGGCGGGAAGCCGATCCGGGTCGCGAGCAAGTCCGTGCGGGTCCGCGCGCTGGTGGAACGAGTGCTGGCCCACCCCGGTTACGCCGGACTCATGTGCTTCTCGCTGCCCGAAGCCCTCTGGCTGTCCGACCGGGACACCGCCGAGGACCTGCTCGTCGCCTACCCCACCGTCGACCACACCGCGCTGCGCGAACTCGCGGCCGACCCCAAGGCACGTCGGCGCGTCACGATCATGGTCGACTCGACCGCGCACCTGGACCTCGTGGACGCCGCCCTCGGGCCCGACCACCCCGACATCCGGGTGTGCCTGGAGCTGGACGTCTCCTGGCGCCCGGCGCCCGGTCTGCACGTCGGACCGCGCCGCTCGCCCGTGCACACCGCGGCCCAGGCGGGCAGGCTCGCCAGGGCCGTCGTGGCACGGCCGGGGTTCGCGCTGGTCGGGGTCATGGCCTACGAGGGCCAGATCGCGGGGCTCGGCGACGCGCCGCCCGGACGTCCGCTGCGCGCCGCGGCACTGCGGTGGATGCAGCGGCACTCGGCGCGGGAGCTGGTGGAACGCCGGACCGCGGCCGTCGCGGCGGTGCGGGCGGTGGCGGACCTGGAGTTCGTCAACGGCGGTGGCACGGGCAGCCTGGAGTCCACCGCGGCCGACCCGTCGGTCACCGAGCTGGCCGCCGGGTCCGGGCTGATCGGGCCGACCCTGTTCGACGGCTACCGGCACTTCCGCCCGCAGCCCGCCGTGCTGTTCGCGCTGCCGGTCGTGCGCCGTCCGACGAAGACCGTCGCGACGCTGTTCTCCGGCGGCTACGTCGCCTCGGGCACCGCGACCGCGGACCGCCAGCCCACCCCGTACCTGCCGCACGGCCTGAAGTTGCTGCCGCTGGAAGGCGCCGGCGAGGTGCAGACGCCCGTCACCGGCAAGGCCGCGGCCGGGCTCGCGCTGGGGGACCGGGTGTGGTTGCGGCACGCCAAGGCGGGCGAGTCGGCCGAGCGGTTCACCCACTACCACCTGGTGCGCGGCGACGTGGTGGAGGACGTGGTGCCGACCTACCGCGGCGAGGGCCGCTGCTTCGGCTAGTCCGGCAGCCGGGTGGACAGGTAGCCCCTGACCAGTGCCTTCGCCTCGTCCAGGATGCGCTGGTCGCCCGCCGGGTCGCGCCGGAACGCCAGGTTCAGCACGCCGTCCGCCGCCTCCACGGCGATCGAGATCGGCAGGTGGATGTCGGCGAGCGGGATGTCGAACTTGGTCGAGATCATCTCCGAGATGCGGTCGGAGATGACCGTGTTGTTGTCCCTGCGGTCGTCCAGCAGGCGCAGGTCGACGACGTCGCCGAAGTGCAGCTTGCTGAACGCCGGCACCTCGCGGTGCATCGACACGTAGACGTCGAAGATCGAGTCGACGGCGTCCCACCAGTGCTCCAACGTGGTGGACGTGAACTTGCTGTCGACGGTCAGCACGAACTTCTCCAGGTTGCGCAGCGTCAGCGCCTGCACGACGGCCCGCTTGTCCGGGAAGAACTGGTACAGGGAACCGACGGCGACCCCGGCCCGCTCGGCGATGAGCGTCGTGGTGACGCCGTCGTAGCCGACCTCCTCGATGAGGGAGGCGCAGGCTTCGAGCATCCGTTCGACGCGCTTGGCACTGCGCTGCTGCACCGGCTGTCGGCGCAGCGGGGTCGTACTGGTCACGGCGACTCCATGCGTTTCGGTGGTCGGGGACTTCATAGTGCCCGGTCGGCCGCCGTCGTACTTCCCAGTCGAGCACAACACGCCTACTATCCGAATCTCTTTCGCGTTTTGGGAGGCTCTGGTGACCCTGCCCGACCGGTTCCTGTGGGGTGTGTCCACATCCGCGTTCCAGATCGAGGGCGCGTTCGCCGAAGGAGGGCGCACACCCTCGGTGTGGGACCGGTTTCCGGTGCACGAGGGCCAGGACGCGTCGGTCGCGTGCGACCACTACCACCGGTACCGGGAGGACGTCGCGCTGCTGCGCGACCTCGGCGTCGGGGCCTACCGGTTCTCCGTGGCGTGGCCCAGAATTCAACCGTTCGGGCGAACCTCGGAAGGGCTCGACTTCTACGACCGACTGGTGGACGAACTGGTCGCCGCCGGCATCGCGCCCGTCGCCACCCTCTACCACTGGGATACCCCGCTGGCCCTCGAGGAAGCCGGGGGATGGCTGAACCGGGACACCGCGCACCGGTTCGCCGAGTACGCCGCCACCGTCGCCGACCGCCTCGCCGACCGGGTCGCGCTGTGGATCCCCGTCAACGAACCCGCGATGCTCACCCTCCAGGGCTACGCCGTGGGTCAGCACGCGCCCGGCAAGGCGCTGCTCTACGACGCGCTGCCCGTCGCGCACCACCTCAACCTCGCGCACGGGCTCGCGGTGTCCGCGCTCCGCTCGGCCGGTGCGCGCGCCGTCGGCACCGCCAACAACCACACCCCCGCCTGGCCCGCGACACCCGACCCGGCCGACGTGGCCGCCGCGCAGGCCTACTCCGCCGTGCACAACCTGCTGTTCTCCGACCCCGTGCTGACCGGGCGCTACCCGGACGCGCTCGCCGACCGCTTGCCGATCCTGGACGGCGATCCGGCGATCGTCTCCGCGCCGCTCGACTTCTACGGCGTCAACTACTACAACCCGACCCGGCTGCGGGCACCGTCACCGGGCAACCCGCTGCCGTTCGAGCTGGTCGACATCACCGAGCACCCGCTCACCGGGTTCGGCTGGCCGGTCGTCCCCTCCGGGTTGACCGAGGTCGTCACGTGGCTGCGCGACCGGTACCCCGACCTGCCGCCGGTCTACGTCACCGAGAACGGGTGCAGCTTCCCGCACGCCGCCGACGACACCGACCGGGTCGACTACCTGTCCGCGCACGTCGACGCCGCCCTCGAAGCCGGGGTGCGCGGGTACTTCGTGTGGTCGGTGATGGACAACTTCGAGTGGGAGGCCGGGTACTCGCAGCGGTTCGGCCTGGTGCACGTCGACTACGACACCGGGGTCCGCACGCCGCGCGCCTCCTACCACTGGTACCGCGATCGGATCGGCCGATGACCGCCCCGTCCGCGGACACCGCCCTCGCCGAACCGGTCGTGCCGGTCCGGCGCTCCTGGATGACCTGGCTGTTCCTGGCCAACCTCGGGCTGTGGCTCGGCATCTACGCGCCCATCCAGGTGCTGCTGCCACAACAGGCCGCCGACCTCGGCCCCGGCGCCAAGGAAGCGGTGTTCGGGCTGGTCACGGGAGTGGGCGCGATCGTGGCCCTGGTCGCCAACCCGCTCATCGGGTTGTCCTCGGACCGCACCACCTCGCGGTTCGGCAGGCGGCACCCGTGGACGCTGCTCGGCGCCCTGCTCGGCGCGTCCGGACTCGTGGTGCTCTCGATCGCGCCGTCCGTGCCGGTCATGACCCTCGGCTGGTGCCTCGTGCAGGCCGGTTTGAACGGCATGCTCGCGTCCCTCACCTCCGCCGTGCCCGACCGGGTGCCCGTGCGGCAGCGCGCCCAGGTCGGCGGGCTCGTCGGGGTCAGCCAGATGCTCGGCACCGTCCTCGGCGCGGTCCTGGTGACCGTCGTGGTGTCCGGGCTCGTCGCCGGCTACCTCGCGTGCGCGGTCGTCGTGGTGGCGGGCGCGCTGCTGTTCGTGCTGGTCACGCCCGACGCGCGGCTGCCGCCCGCGCACCGGCCCGCGTTCCGGGCCGCCGACCTGTGGGTCTCGCCGCGCCGGCACCCCGACTTCGCCTGGGCGTGGGCCACCCACTTCGCGATCAACCTCGGCAACGCGTTCGGCACCCTCTACCTGCTGTACTTCCTCGCCGACGAGGTGCACCACCCGTCGCCCGAGGACGGGCTCCTCGTGCTGATGCTGCTCTACGGGGTGGCGCTGGCGGGCGGCGCGTTCGTCGTCGGACCGTGGTCGGACCGGATCGGGCGGCGCAAACCGTTCGTCCTCGCCGCGTCCGGCGTCATGGGGTTCGCCGCGCTGCTGCTGGTCGTCTGGCCGACGTGGCCCGCCGCCCTCGTCGCCGCGCCGCTGCTCGGCGTCGGGTTCGGCGGGTACTGGGCGGTGGCGCTCGCGCTGCTCACCCAGGTGCTGCCGGCCGCGTCCGACCGGGCCAAGGACCTCGGCGTCGTCAACATCGCCAACTCGTTGCCGCAGGTGGTGGCACCGTTGCTGACCACGTTCGTCCTCGCCGGACTGGGCGGCTACCGGGGGCTGTTCGCGGTGTCCGCCGCCGCGACCCTGCTCGCCGCCGTGCTGGTGACCCGCGTCCGCTCCGTCGCCTGAAGCCGCCCGAAGTCGCCCGAAGTCGCCCGAAGTCGCCCGAAGTCGCCTGAACGGGGAGAACCGCTTGCCCACCGTCCTGATCACCGGCGCGTCCCAGGGCATCGGCCTCGCCACCGCCCGACTGTTCGCGGCACGCGGCGCGCACGTCGTGCTGGTCGCCCGCACCGCCTCGAAGGTCGACCTGCCCGGCGCGACCGCCCACGACGTCGACCTCGCCGACCCCACCGCGATCGCCGACCTGGTCGCCGCCGTGCCCACGCCCGACGTGCTGGTGAACAACGCGGGCGTCGGGCGGTGGCTGTTCCTCGAGGACACGCCCGTCGAGGAGCTCGCGACCATGGCCGCGCTGCCCTACCTCGCCGCGCTGCACGTCACCCGCGGGTTCCTGCCCGGGATGCTCGCGCGCGGCAGCGGGCACGTCGTCACCGTCAACTCGCCCGTCTCCCGCATCCCGATCCCCGGCGCGGCCGGCTACACCTCGTCCCGGTACGCGCTGCGCGGACTCGCCGCGGCACTGCGCCTCGACCTGCGCGGAACCGGCGTCGGCGCGTCCGAGGTCGTGCCGGGGAAGGTGTCGAGCAACTACTTCGCCAACAACCCCGGCGCGGAGGAGCGGATCCCGCTCGTCGCCCGGCTCATCCCCACCGTGTCACCCGAACGGGTGGCGGAGGAGATCGTCCGGGCCGTCGCCCGGCGCCGCGCGGAAGTGGTGTTCCCCTGGCAGCTCAAGGCGTTCGAGGTCGCCGGGCGGCTGTTCCCCGGCGTGACCCGGTACCTCACCTGGAGGACCGGCGCGCGCCGCTGACGTGGATACGGCCCCGATTGCCTGTGCGGGAGGGACAGGCAATCGGGGCCGACGTGGTGCCCGCGGACCGGTGCCGGTCGGGGAGGGAGGTGCACAGCACCGGCCCGCGGATGTCTTCTGTTGTGCCCGCCGGGTGTGAGCCGGTGGGTATGACCTGGCCGACGGTCCGTTCGTCGCGGTCGGGGGTTCGCTCGTCCCGGACCGCCGGCCAGTAGGCGGGTGATCGAGCCTGTCGCGTCGGGGGAACGACAGGTCGGTACCGCCCGTTAGTGGGCTCGGAGCACAGCCGCGGCTCGACGACTCCGGGTGACAGGAGGGGTCACCGGTGCCGAGCGCAGGTGCCGAGCCGGGCGCGGGGCCAAACCGCCCGCGACCAGGTGTTCGTACGCGGCGCGCCACACCGAGCAGGGGCTCTTCTGCTGCCGCCAACGACCGGAGCACTCGGGGCAGTTGCCCTTGTCGTCCGGTTCGTGCGCGGCGAGCAGCGCCCGCCACCCCTCGGTCAGCCGAGGGAGCTCGGATCGTGCCACCGACAGGAGGGACGGGGCGTCGGCCTCGTTGGCCAGCTCGGTGAGCAGGTCCAGCCGTTCCCACACCGCGTTGCGAAGAACTTGTCCGAGGATCTCGTCCACCGAAACGTCACCGTCACCTTTCCGCCTGCTCGGCGGCTTCACGTAGCGCAGCCCTGAGCTGTACGAGTTGGTCTGCCGACAGCACCGCCGTCTCGCCGGGAGGACCGACCAGGACCACACGGCCCCGGTCGACCAGCACGGTGAGGCAGCGCTCCCGGTCGACCACGTCACTGCAACGGATCCGCCACGAGCGACGTTGCCCGGTCGAGCCGCGCCATCCGGAGTCGAGGTCGGTCGACTCCCGGACGGACAGGGGAGCGGAGGGGGACACAGCCGTGGCGACCGCGGAGGCCGGTACCGCAGGCACCGCCCGTTCGATCAGGTCCACAACCAGGTTCCTCTCCGTACTCACTCGCTTACCGGAACCTAGATTGCGATGATTCAACCCGGATCGGGGCGGCGCAGCGTTGGCCGGTACCCGTTCCACGGTAAGCGGTCACCGGAGTTCGGCAGAGCCGATCAGCCTCGCCGATCGGTACTTCTCGCAGTCGGGGGAGTGCCCTTACTCTGCGGTTGACGCCCGAAGGACTGTGAGGGGGCGCAATTGAACACCATCGGTTCGTCAGGCTCTCCTGTTACACCCGAAGTGTGGGATCAGCAGGAGATGCGGGACGCGCTGGCCAGGCGCGAGATCAGCTCGGTGTACCGGCTGCTCCGACGGCACGGCGTGTCCCAGCGCCAGATAGCGGCGCTCACGGGCCAGTCGCAGTCCGAGGTCTCGGAGATCCTCAAGGGACGTCAGGTCATGGCCTACGACGTCCTGGCGCGGATCGCCCAGGGCCTGGGTGTCCCCAGGGGATACATGGGCCTCGCCTACGACGAGGCCACGGCAGTGAGGGTCGCCGCCTCGGCGGAGACACCTCATTCGGAGGAGGACGAGTCGGTGAAGCGTCGGAAGTTCCTCGCGCACGCCGCCGCCATCACTGTTGGCGCGGCCGTGTTCGGTACGGACTCCGGTTCGTGGGCGTCCTCGCCCGCGCAGACCCCGGCACCCGGGCGCATCGGCATGACCGACGTCCGCCAGGTCGAGGCCGCGACGAGGGCTCTGCGCACGCTGGACTACCAGTACGGCGGCGGTTCGTGCCGGGACGCGGTGGTCGCACAGCTGTCGTGGGGGCAGCAGATGCTCGGCGCGAACGCGACCGACCTGGTGAAGGAGCGCCTCTACGTCGCCCTCGCCGACCTGCACAACCTGGCCGGCTGGACGTCGTTCGACACCGGTCTGTACGACTCCGCGCGCAACCACTTCGGCCAGGCCCTCGGGCTGGCCAAGCAGGGTCGCAAGGAGGAGCTGGTCGCGAACATCCTCTACCGGATGGGTCGCGTCTACCTGCACCAGAACGCGCCGGACGACGCGCTCAAGGTGTTCCAGCTCGGCCAGCTGGCCGCGCAGAACTCCGGTTCCGAACTGGCCGTCGGCATCCTGTGCGCCAACGAGGCGTGGGCCTACGCGAAGATGGGCAGCGACCACCAGGCGCTCAAGCTCCTGGGTCGAGCGCGCGACGAGTTCGCCCGCGCCAACATCGGCGAGGCGCCCGCGTGGGCCAAGTTCTTCGACAGCAACGACCTGTCGGCGATGATCGGCACCGTGCACACCGAGCTGGCCCAGACGGTGGACGTCAAGTACACCCGCACGGCCATCCCGGCGCTGTCCAAGGCCATCAGCGGGTACGGCGAGGACATGAGCCGGAGCAGGTCGTTCAACCTCACGTCGTTGTCCATCAACCACCTGCTGGACGGCGACATCGACCACGGCGCCCGCATGGGCCGGCAGGCCATCGACCTCTCGGAAGGCCTGAAGTCGGTGCGCACCAAGGACCGCATGAAGCCTCTCCAGTACGAGGCGGAGAAGCGCCGCAACAACCCCGAAGCCCGTGAGCTGGCCGACCGCGTCGCCAAGTTCACCGGCAGCGACAGCGCGGCTTGATCGCGGGAGTCGGCCTGGACGGCAGGTTCACCCCCGCCGCGCTGACCGCCGTGCTGGAGCGGTTGTGCGCAGATCTGGGCCTTTCGCACCGCGACGCGCGGCTCGTGAAGTTCACCAGCAACGCCGTGTTCGACCTGCCGTCCGAGGGTGTCGTGGTGCGCATCGTCGGGTCCATGGCGCTGCGGCACCGGGCGCGCAAGGTGGTCGACGTCGCCCGCTGGCTCGCCTCGCACGAGGTGCCGGCGGTGCGCCTGGTCGACGTGCCGCAGCCGTTGGCCGTCGGCGAGCACCTCGCGACCCTGTGGCACACCGTGCCGTCCACCGGGCGCGCGGTCGACGGCCGTGACCTGGGCCGGGTGTTGCGCGCGGTCCACGCCCTGCCGCCGCCCACGTTCGCCCTGCCGCACTGGGCGCCGCTGGACGACGTGCGCCGGCGCATCCTCGACGCCGAGGAGCTGTCCGCGTCGGACCGGGCGTTCCTGGAGGAGCGCTGCGCCGCCCTGGACTCGCGGCTGAGGTCGCTGGAACCCGCGCTGCCCGTCGGCGTGGTGCACGGCGACGCCCACCTGGGCAACCTCATCCCGTCCCCCGACGGGCCCGTGATCTGCGATTTCGACTCCACCAGCATCGGTCCCCGGGAGTGGGACCTCAGCACCCTGCCGGTCGGCGTCGCCCGCTTCGGCCACCCGGCCCGGTGGCACCGGCAGCTGGCCCGCGAGTACAAGTTCGACGTGACGCGGTGGCCCGGGTTCGGCGTGCTGCGCGACGTGCGCGAGCTGAAGCTGACCACCAGCGTGCTGCCCATCATGCGGAGCCACCCGCACGTGGGTCCGGAGCTGCGGCGTAGGTTGCAGGCGTTGCGTGCGGGCGACACCACGACGCCGTGGTCCCCGTACCGTTGACGGTCGTAACACCGGGGACGTGGAATCCGACTGACGCCGTGACGGGTTTCGCCGGTCGGGGTCTTGTGGCGAGGTGCGCGTGATCGAAAAGATGCTCGGAGTCAGGCGCAGGCGCGCACTCAAGTCCGCCCGCATGCTGGACGAGGTCGTGGACACCCAGCTGCCGCTGCTGGCGTCGTTCGACGAACCGCGCCGCCGCCGTTCGGCGGACTACCTGGCGGAACTGGTGAAGCTGGCCCAGGACTACCGCTACTACGCCAACGGCTGGATCGACTCCCGCGAACTCGACCGCCGAGGCCGCGTGACGATGGCCACCCTGACGCGGATGCGCGAGGACCCGACCGCCCACCTCACCGCCGACTAGCCCGTTCGGTCTGCAACTCACCGCACCGAACGGTCCACTCACCGACGCGCCCTGCGCGTGCACTCTGCGCATTTTTGCGGAGGCCGCCGATCGGTGATCGGCTGTCCGCGGCGGTCGAGCGGCGGCGCGGACCGGCGTCGGGCCGAGACCCTCAGGTGACCGACGCGCGGGACAGCACGACGGCCAGGCCGAAGGCGATGCCCATCACGACCAGTTCCACCGTCGCCCACGCCACCACGGCGGTCGTCCTGTGGGCCGCGATGTGCGGCAGCAGGCGCCACCGGATGTTGGCTCCCAGCAACGCCAACAGGCCCGCGCACACGAACTTCCCCACCAGCACCAAGCCGTACGAGGTGGTGAACAGGGAACCCGGCAGGGGGTTCACCGGGTTCAGCGCCAACTCCAGCAGCCCGTTGAACAACCCCGTCACCGACACCAGGACCAGCGACACCGTCGCCAGTGTCGAGAACTTCGGCAGCGCGTCCGCCAGCAGCGCCTTCCGGTGCGCCACCAGCACGATCAGCGCCAGCAGGCCCCCGGTCCACGCCGCCGCGCCCAGCACGTGCAGCTCCATCGAGATCATCGAGTAGTCGTGGTACTTCCAGTTCGACGCGTGCCCCGTCACCGGCAGCGGCAGCAGGCCGAACATCGCGACCAGGATCCGCAGCTCCGCCGGGACCGACTCGCCGCGGCGCACCGCCATGATCCCGATCCACACGTACAGCAGCGCGCACACGGCGCTGAACAACAAGCCTTGTCCCGCACCGACCTTCTGCACGTAGTCGGCGACCGAGGACAGCGTCACCGGCACGTCCGGACGCGTCTCGTAGGCGCGCATCGCCAGCGACACCAACGCCGTCACGACCCACACCGCGGCCGCGATCACCGCCGCCGGTCGGGCCACGCGCATCACCGGCTCGGTCGCCGCGGGCCGGGAGAAGCCGAGGAGTTTCGGCAGCAGCGACAAGCCGACGACCGCCGTCGCCGACAGGTCCAGCAGCGTGCGCACCACGTGCTGGGCGAACTGGACCACCACCCCCGCCTCGGCGACGCCGACCGACTCGGCCGGTGCGTTCGACAAGGTCAGCGCCAGCACGACGCCGAGCAGGCCGCCGCCGAACAGGCCGACTGCCGCCCAGTGCCGGCTGGTGGGGGTGGTGGTCCGGTTCGTCATCTCCCGGCGTTCTCCTTCGGTCCCTTGAGCGCGAAGTACACGCCGCCGCCCAGCAGCACGACCGCGCCCGCGATCCACACCCAGATCGGCACGCCGCCGTCCGACTCCGGCGAGGACGACTCGGCCGGCGCCGCCGTGGCGGTCGCCGGGGTGCCGGTGCCCGCCTTGGTGAGGGTGAACTTGAGCGTGCCCGTCACCGGGTGGCCGTCCGCGGACAGGATCCGGTAGCCGACGGAGTACTCCGCGGCCGGACCCAGCGGGCGGACCGGGAAGGTGACCGAGTTGTTCTTCACGGTCGGCTCGCCGTCACCCTGCCACTGGGTGCTGTCCGGTCCCGTCACGGTGATCGTGTTGAACCGCTCGCCCGCCTGCACCGGCTGGTCGAACGTCAACGTGATCTCCGCGGGACCGGCGTCGAGCGACGCGCCGTCCTTCGGGGTGCTGTCCACCAGCACGTTGTGCGCGAGCGCGGTGCCCGCCGTGCCGAGCGCCAGCCCGCCCGCGACCAGCGCGGCGAGCGCCAGGGAGACGACGCGCTTCATGCCGACGGCTTGGTCGTGCGCCGCGACTTCAGCACCGCGCCCGCGCCGAAGCCCAGGCCCAGCGCGCCGACCACGAGGCCGGCGCCGGCGAGCCAGCGCGCGGTGGAGTCGTTGCCGTTGATCGTCACGCCGTTGTGCGTGTCGTCGGCGGCGGCGGTGGCGGCCGAGTCGTGGTGGTCGTCGGTGTCCGACGTCTTCGCGACCAGCTTCAGCACCGGCGCCGGGTGCTCCGGCTCCTCGGCGCCCGCGGCGGCCGGCGCCGCGTTCCAGTCCACGACCTCGCCGCTGGAGTACGTCTGCTTCGTCGGCAGCAGCAGCTTGTCGGTGTTGTCCGGCAGCGGGCCGACGGAGATGTCGAACTCGTTGAACTGGCCCGGTTCGATCCGCACGCCCGCGTCGGCCGTCCACACGACGGTCCGCACCGCCTCGGTGACCTCGCGGCCGTGGCTGTTGACCGGCTTGTCGAGCTTCGCCTTGATCGCCTCGACCTTCCAGCCGGCGGTCGGCTTGGTGCTGACCGACGCCAGCGGGTACTCGGCGGGCAGGGTCAGCTCGAGCTTCACGGTGCCCGCGTCGGGGCGCTCGTTCGGCACCCGCAGCGTCACCTTGGCGTACCCGCCCTGGGTGGCGGGCGCGGTGGTGTTGGCGGTGACGTGCGCGGACGCGAGGCCGGCGGTGGTCAGCGCGAGGAACGCGGCGGTCGCGAGCACGGCGCCGCCCTTGGCGAGCGTGCGCACGCCAAATCGATGTGTCGACATGGAGTTGTGGCTCCTGATGGCCAGAGGGGGTTTAGGGGACTCGGGTGCTCAGGAGTACGGGCGGTCCCCGCCGGCCGTTCACGCGCCGCAACAGCACCTCGACGCACGTGCCCACGACCGTGACGACTACGGGCGCGGCGGCCGGCCGGGTCGCGGGACGGGGTGGCGCGAGCACCGGCACGAGCGTGCGCACCGCCGAGACCAGCGCGGACAGCGCCGTGTCGGCCCGGGCCAGCAGCAGACCGGTGAGCAGCGCGGCCGCCACGTGCGCGGCGGTCATCGCGGTCGGGTCGAACTGCGGCACGTGCGCCGGGTGGAACCCGAGGTTCAGCAGCGCGTGCTGACCCAGTTGGGCGACGCCCAGAGCGGTGAGCATGGTCCACGGGTTGCGGACCCGTTCGGACAGCGCCGTGCAGCCGAAGGCGATCAGCAGCGTCAACGGCAGCGCGGGTACGACATCGCCCAGCTCACCACCGGCCGCGCCATGTGCCGCGACGGTGAGTGACAATGACGTGACGGCCAGTAGCACACCGCGCGCGAAGCGGGTGGGAGCCGGCCGTCTGGTCACGGAACAGAGAGTAGGAGACGCGGACCCGCGCGCGTAAGGCGCTCCAGCCTCCGGGACCCCCAGTGGTCTAGGCCACACCCAGTCGCTTGAGCAGTTCCGACTCCAACGCGCCCAAATCGGCGTCCACCGCGCGGTGCGCCGCACGCCGACGCGACGTCGGCATCCGCTCCGCCGCCTGCACGGCCGCCGCGAGCTGCGCCAACCGCTCGTTCGCGACCCGCGCGAACTCCGCGTCCCGAACCTCCTCGAGCGCCTTCGCGAACCCCGCGATCCGGGCGTGCAACCGCGCGCCCTTGCCGGAGTACCGGGCCAACTCCGCCACCGGCACACCCAGCCGCCTGGCCCGGAAGACGTCGTAGCGGTCGCTCACCAGCGCCGCCGCGCGCACCGCCAACGGCGCGACGACCGGGATCAGCGCCGGCGCCACCACCTTCGCCACGCCGACGAGGTTCTTCGCCCGGCCCGGCGTCAACCGCTGCCTGCCCGCCATGACCCACCTCCTTGTCCGCACCCTAGGCCCGATCGGGCAAAAGATCGATTCCGGCACCGCAGGTTGCGCGTACAACAGTCGGCCGTCCGGCATAGGCTCTACCGGTGACTTCCCAGGTGCAGCTCGACGCCGGCGTGGTCACTCGTTGCCGGCGGCGGGTGCACCTCGAGAACGACCCCACGATGTACGAGACGCCCAAGGCTCCCCCGGATCCGACCGGCGTGCAGCGCAAGGCCGACGCCACCGGCCACCGCCGCGCCGTCGCGGACGCCCTCGGCCGGGTCGTCGGGTCCGACCTCCTGGAGGTGCCGGCCGACGCGCCCACCGCCGACCGCGAGCGCGTGACCACGGCCGCCATGGAGTCCGGGGTGCGCTACATCTGGGGCGCCGCCCTGCCCCGCGACCCGCTCGGCGGCCGGCGTGGCGGCATCGACCTGCTCGTCCGCACCGACACCGGGTACGTGCCGATCCTCGTGGTGCGGCACAAGGTCACCGACCCCGGCCACGGCGCCCGCACCTCACCGCTCGCCTCGCCGCTGCCCGCCGGCGCGCGGACCGACCCGCTGCGCAAGGTCCGGCCCCAGCCGCGCGACCAACTCCGCCTCGCGCACGCCCAGCGGCAGCTCCAGGCCTCCGGGTTCGCCGCGACCGGCCGGGCCACCGGCGGTGTCGTCGGCATGGACGCCGACGTCGTCGTCTGGCACGACCTGGAGTCGCCGACCTGGCCCGCGTCGCGCACCGCCCTGTCCGAGTACGACTCGCGGTTCGCCGACCGGCTCGCCGTCGCGACCGCGGCGGCCACCGGCGCCGAACCGCTGGCCAGGCCGTCCCGGATCGTGGAGTGCCGCAGCTGCCCGTGGTGGCCGGTGTGCGAGGTCGACCTGCGCACCTCGAGAGACGTCAGCCTGGTCGTGCGCGGCGAGGACGCCGCCGCCCTGCGCAAAGTCGGCGTGTGCACCGTGGACGACCTCGCCGCCCTCGACCCCACCGCGTCCCCGGTCGTCCCGCTGGTCGGGATGCCCTACCCCGACGCGGTGATCCTCGCCCGGGCGTGGCTGCGCGACCTGACCGTGGTGCGCCGCGTCGCCCGGATGGACGTGCCGCGGGCCGACGTCGAGGTGGACGTCGACATGGAGAGCTTCGGCGACCTCGGCGCGTACATGTGGGGCTGCTGGCTCTCCGGCGCCGACGTCGGCCAGGAGCACGGCTACCGCGCCTTCGCCACGTGGGACCCGCTGCCGTGCGACGACGAGGCCCGCTCGTTCGCCGAGTTCTGGGGTTGGCTCGCCGACGTCCGCGCGACCGCCCGCGCCCGCGGCCTCACGTTCCGCGCGTACTGCTACAACGAACTGGCCGAGAACCGCTGGCTGCTGGGCTCCGCCGACCGCTTCAAAGGCCGACCCGGCATCCCGACGACGGGCCGGGTGCGCGAGTTCATCGGGTCCGACGAGTGGGTCGACCTGTTCGGCATCGTGCAGAACCAGTTCCTCTGCGCGCACGGCAAGGGCCTCAAGACCATCGCGCCCGTCGCGGGCTTCCGCTGGCGAGACCCGGAGGCGGGCGGCGAGAACTCCATGCGCTGGTACCGCGACGCCGTCGGCCTCGACGGGCAGCGGCCGGACCCCGACCAACGCCGCCGACTCCTCGAGTACAACGAGGACGACGTCCGCGCCACCCACGCCCTGCGCGACTGGATGACCTCCGACGCGATGGCCGAACTCCCCTTCGCGGGCGACCTCTGAGCGCCCGCGGACGCCC
Source organism: Actinosynnema sp. NPDC020468 (assembly GCF_040642015.1). Lineage (NCBI taxonomy): Bacteria > Bacillati > Actinomycetota > Actinomycetes > Pseudonocardiales > Pseudonocardiaceae > Actinosynnema > Actinosynnema sp. NPDC020468. The sequence goes on along the minus strand of NZ_JBFAEO010000003.1, from coordinate 199,782 downwards.
GGCGCGTCCGCGGGCCCGGGTCGACTAGCGGGGCGCCATCCGCAGCGCGCCGTCCATCCGGACGACCTCGCCGTTGAGGTAGTCGTGGTCCACGATCGCCAGCGCCAGCTTCGCGAACTCCTCCGGCAGCGCCAACCGCTTCGGGAACGGCACACCCGCCGCCAGACCCGCGCGGAACTCGTCCGACACCGTCGCCAGCATCGGCGTGTCCACGATGCCCGGCGCGATCGTCATCACCCGCACGCCCACCGACGACAGGTCGCGCGCGGCCGGCAGCGTCATCCCCACCACCGCCGCCTTCGAGGACGCGTACGCCACCTGGCCGATCTGGCCGTCGTACGCCGCGATCGACGCCGTGTTGATCACCACGCCGCGCTGGCCGTGCTCCAGCGGCTCGGTCTTCCCGATCGCCGCCGCCGCCAGCCGCAGCACGTTGAACGTGCCCACCAGGTTGACGTCGATCACCTTGCGGTACAGGTCGAGCGGGTGCGGACCGGACTTGCCGACCGTGCGCGTCGACGGCCCGATGCCCGCGCAGTTCACCACGATCCGCAGCGGCTCGCCCGAGCCCGCCGCCGTGTCCACCGCGGCCTGCACGTCCTCCTCGGACGTGACGTCCGCGGCCAGGTACGTGACGCCCTCGACGGGAGGCGCGCCGTCGACCGAGATGTCCAGCGCGAACACCTTCGCGCCCGCCGCGGCCAACGCCCTCGCCGTCGCACCGCCAAGACCGGACGCGCCGCCGGTCACGATCGCCGCGGTTCCCGAGATCTGCATCAGTCCTCCTCGACCTGTTGCCCAGGAGGTTAACGCTCGTTCAGCCGCGGCGGTCGGAGTAGTGCAGCAATGCGACCAACGGCACGGCCGCCACCAGCGCCAAAGCCGCGAACACCAGCAGGAACACCACCATCTCCATACCTGCACCCTGCCCGCCCGGCCCGTCGGCCCGCGTCCACCGGCGGTGGTGTTCCCGCGTACACCCAGGGGACTACCCACCTCACTCTCCGCATACAACTGGTGTTTGACCCTCGGCCAACTTCGGGTGCCACCGTCGACACATGTTCGGACGGCGGATCGCGGTCGTGGGTACCGGTTACGTAGGACTGACGACGGGGGCCTGCCTCGCCTCCCTCGGCCATCACGTCGTGTGCGCCGACGTCGACGCGCTCAAAGTCGCCAGACTCGACGTCGGCCAGGTCGACATCCTCGAACCCGGACTCGCCGACCTCGTCCTCGAAGGCCGCAAAGCCGGCCGGCTCGAGTTCGTCGTCGGCGCCGAGAACGCCGTCGGCGACGCCGAGGTCGTGTTCCTGTGCCTGCCGACGCCCATGGGCGCGGGCGGCGCCGCCGACCTGTCCGCCGTCGAGTCCGTCGCCGAGGCCGTCCGCGACCAGCTGCCCTACGGGTGCGTCGTCGTGTGCAAGTCCACCGTGCCCGTCGGCACCTCCACCCGCGTCGCCGCCCTGCTGCGCCGCGAGGACGTCGCCGTCGTGTCCAACCCCGAGTTCCTGCGCGAGGGCAGCGCCGTCCGCGACTTCCTGCACCCCGACCGCATCGTCGTCGGCTCCGACTCGCCCCAGGCCGCCGAACGCGTCGCCGCCCTGTTCGCCAAGCTCGGCGCGCCCACCGTGCTCATGGACGCCGCCAGCGCCGAGATGGTCAAGTACGCCGCCAACTGCTTCCTCGCCATGAAGCTGTCCTACGTCAACGCCGTCGCCGAGCTGTGCGAACTCGTCGGCGCCGACGTCACCTCCGTCACCGAGGGCATGGGCCACGACCGGCGCATCGGCCAGTCGTTCCTCCAACCCGGACCCGGCTGGGGCGGCTCGTGCCTGCCCAAGGACACCCACGCCATGGTCCGCATCGCCGAGTCCGTCGGCGTCGACCTCGACCTCGTGCGCGCCACCATCGACACCAACCACCGGCAGCAGCAGCGCGTCGTGGACAAGCTCCGCGACGCCGTCGGACCCCTCGCCGGCACCCGCGTCGCCGTGTACGGGCTCGCGTTCAAGGCAGGCACCAACGACCTGCGCGACTCGCCCGCCCTCGCCGTCGCCGAACTGCTCGCGTTCGAAGGCGCCGAACTCGTCGCGTACGACCCCGAGATCAGCCGACCCCTCGTCGGCATGACCGTCGTGGACGACCCGTACGAGGCCGCGCGCGGCGCCGCCGCCGTCGTGCTGCTCACCGAGTGGCCGCAGTTCCGCACCCTCGACTGGGCGCGCGTCGCCGCCGCCATGTCCGGCTCCGTCGTCCTCGACACCCGCAACCACCTCGACCCCGACGCGCTCCGCCGGGCCGGACTCGCCCTGCACGGCGTCGGGCGGCGGGCCATCGCGAAGATCTAGATCGCAACGATCCAGTTAGCCGGGGTAACCAATTGCGTGCGGAACACGTACTTTGTCGACGTGTTCACCACCCGCCCCGAACTCGCCGGCACCCACGGCATGGTCGCCTCGACGCACTGGCTCGCCTCCACCGCGGGCATGGCCGTCCTCGAAGACGGCGGCAACGCCTTCGACGCCGCCGTCGCGGCGGGGTTCGTGCTCCAGGTCGTGGAGCCGCACCTCAACGGACCCGGCGGCGAGGTGCCCGTCGTGTTCTCCGCCGCCGGCGCCGCACCCCGGGTGCTGTGCGGCCAGGGCGTCGCGCCGGCGCGCGCCACGATCGGCGCGTACCGCGACCTCGGCCTCGACCTGGTGCCCGGCAGCGGCCTGCTCGCCGCCACCGTGCCCGGCGCCTGGGACGGGTGGTTGACCCTGCTGCGCGACCACGGGACCCGCTCGCTGCGCGACGTCCTCGGGTACGCCATCGGCTACGCCCGCGACGGCTTCCCGGTGCTGGCCAACGTCACCCGCACGATCACCGCGGTGCAGGACCTGTTCCGCGACCACTGGACCACGTCGGCCGCCCTGTGGCTGCCCGGCGGCCGCCCACCCGCGGCCGGGAGCGTGTTCCGCAACCCGAAGCTGGCCGACACGTGGGAGTGGCTCCTCGCCGCCGGCGAAGCCGCGGGCCCGGACCGCGAAGCCCAGATCGAAGCCGCCCGCCGAGCCTGGTCCCAGGGCTTCGTCGCCGCGCAGGTCGACGAGTTCTGCCGCCAACCGTTCCGCGACGACTCCGGCCGGGACCACGCGGGCCTGCTCACCGGCGACGACATGGCCGCGTGGTCGGCGTCCTACGAGGACCCGGTGTCGGTGGACTTCGGCTCGTGGACCGTGTCGAAGCCCGGGTTCTGGACCCAGGGGCCCGCGTTGTTGCAGCAGTTGTTGCTGCTGGAGGGTTTCGCGGACCGGTTGTCGTACGTGGACGGGGTGCCGTCGGTCGACACGGTGCACCTGGCGGTCGAGTGCGCGAAGCTGGCGTTCGCCGACCGCGAGGCGTGGTACGGCGACAGCGCAGGCCCCCTGGACACCCTCCTGACCCGCGAGTACGCCCGTTTGAGGAGCTCACTTGTGGGTGAAACGGCGTCCCTTTCCCTGCGTGCCGGTTCACCCGACGGCATGATGCCGGTGTACCCAGGGCACATTTTGCGCGGCCCGCACGTTGCCGAAAAACAAGGCAGTGGCGCTCTCGGCGAGCCAACCGTGTCAGCGGCCCGCGGAGGCACCCACCCCGACCCGAACCACCCGTCCCACCCCACCGCCGGCCGATACGACAACCCGCTGGACCCACTCGCCCAGGCCGCCACCGCCCGCGCGGGTTCGGCAGGTCAGGGTGCGGTCGGTTCGGGCGCGGTCGGCCCGGACGGCGCGCGCGGGTCGTTCGGCGGGGCGGGCCTGTCGCGGTCGGCGCTCGGCGAGCCGATCGTGGGCCCGGACGGCACGGTGCGCGGCGACACGGTCCACATCGACGTGGTCGACCGCTGGGGCAACCTGGTGTCCGCGACCCCGTCGGGCGGCTGGCTCCAGTCGTCCCCGACCATCCCGTCCCTCGGGTTCTGCCTGGGGAGCCGGGCGCAGATGTTCTGGCTGGAGGAGGGGCTGCCGAACTCGCTCGTCCCCGGCCGTCGGCCGCGGATCACGCTGTCGCCGACGTTGGCGTCGCGCGACGGCGTGCCGACGATGGCGTTCGGCACGCCCGGCGGGGACCAGCAGGACCAGTGGCAGCTCGCGTTCTGGTTGGCGCACACGGTCGGCGGGCTGGGGTTGCAGGCGGCGGTGGACTCGCCGATGTGGCACACGAACGCGTTCCCGAGTTCGTTCTACCCGCGTGGTTGGACGCCGGGTGAGGTGATGGTGGAGTCGCGGTTCGGGGCGTTGGACGCGCTGCGCGAGCGTGGGCACACCGTGGTGGATGCCGGGGCCTGGACGTTGGGGCGGTTGTCGGCGGTGTCGCGGTCGGTGGACGGGTTGTTGCGGGGGGCCGCTGATCCGCGGGGTGGGCAGGGGTACGCCGTCGGGCGTTGAGGCATGGCTGGGGAGGGCAGGCCGTTTGGCCGGGGGCCGGGCGGGGTTTGGCCGGGTCCGAGGGCCTCGGGCGGCCTGCTGAGGTTCGGGCGGCCCGCTGAGGGGTGTGGCCTGCCGAGAGGTGGAACGGCCTGAAGGCCGGGTGCCGGGTGCCTGGGTGTCAGTGGCCTCGCCGAGTGGCGGGGGGCTGGGGCTGGGTGGCGGTGGGCAAGGGGAACGAGCCCGGCCTGGGGTGGCGGGCTCGTTCCCGGGGGTCGGTCAGGCGTTGCCCCACAGGCCCAGGACCGCGGGGGCGGTGGGGTGGGAGTCGGTCAGGAGGGTGTTCAGGGGGTTTGCTTCCAGGTTGTTCGCCAGGGCCTCGACCGTGGCGTTCTGGTTGTTCAGGACGTCGACCTTGCCGTTCGGGTTGGTGGTGTCCACCTTCGCCAGGTCGCCTACGGCGAGGAACTTGCCCAGGTTCGCATCCACGTTCGGGGTGACGTGGGCGTTCGCGTCCGCGTCGGTCGACGCCATCGCGGTGCCGCCCAGGCCCAGCATCATCGCGGTGCCGCCCAGGGCGGCTGCGGCGCCCACGAAGGTCTTCCTGAGGTTCATGGGGTCGGAACGTTCCGTACCTGGTCAGCGGGGTTCAAGTCCGGTCACCCTGGTGGGCGGGAATGTTCACACCTGTGGGTAGCCGCAAGAGATGGGCAGCACGGGACGAGCAGTACGAAGGCGGCACGACGGCCGGTCGAGGGTGCGGCAGTCGAGGGTGCGGCGGGGGAACCGGACCGGGAGGCTCGGCAGCGGGTGAGCAGGGCGCGGGAGTACGGCGGTGGGCGTACGTGGCGGGTGCGTCGTCGGGTGGATGTCGGCGTGGTTCGGGTGACGTACGGTCGCACGGGTGTGGGGGTGGCTCTGGTTCGCGGCGACGTTCGTGCCACTGGCGTGGCGACGGCGGTACCCGGCCGCGGTCATCGGGGTCACCGGCGGGTCGACCTGGCTCTACTACGTCACCGGGCACTGGGGTCCGCTGGTCGTCGCCCCCGCGTTCGCGGTCCTGTCCCTCCGCCGGACCCGGCTGATCGAGCGCCGGCACCGGCAGGTCGAGGAGGAGCGGTTGCGGATCGCGCGGGAGGTGCACGACGTGGTCGCGCACAGCCTCGCGATGATCAACGTCCAGGCCGGGGTCGCCGCGCACGTCGCGGACCGGCGGCCCGAGGAGGCGGTCAAGGCGCTCAAGGCCATCAAGGTCGCGAGCGGTCAGGCGCTGGAGGACCTGCGTGCCACGCTCGGCGTGCTGCGCACCGGCGAGGGCACCGCGCCGGCACCCTCGCTGCGGCACCTGGACGCGCTGGTCGCGCCCGTCCCGAACGTCGCCGTCCGCGGTGCGCCCGGCGACCTGCCGGCACCCGTCGACGCCGCCGCGTACCGGGTCGTCCAGGAGTCGCTGACCAACGCGCTGCGGTACGCACCCGGCGCGGACATCACGATCGTGTTCACTCGAAATGACGACGCACTCGAACTGACCGTCACCGACACCGGAACCGCGACCGAAACCGAGGGCGCGAAGAAGCAGGGCACCGGCGCCGGCCTGACGGGCATGCGCGAGCGGGTCGAGGCGTTGGGCGGGGTGTTCGAGGCCGGGCACGTCGACGGTGGCGGGTTCGCGGTGCGCGCGGTCCTTCCGTGGGAGGTGGGTAGTGGCTCCGGTACGGGTGGTGCTGGCCGACGACCAGGCGCTGGTGCGCGCGGGTTTCCGGCTGCTGCTGGACACCGAGGACGGGTTCGAGGTCGTCGGCGAGGCCGGTGACGGAGAGCAGGCCGTCGCGCAGGCGCACGCCCACCGGCCGGACGTCGTCGTCATGGACATCCGCATGCCCGGCACCGACGGCCTCCAGGCCACCCGCCGGATCTGCGCCGAGCTGCCCGACGTGAAGGTCCTCGTGCTCACCACGTTCGACGTGGACGAGTACGTGTTCGAGGCGCTCCGGGCGGGCGCGAGCGGCTTCCTGCTCAAGGACACCGACCCGGTCGACCTGCTCAACGGAATCCGGTTGGTCGCCGCGGGTGACGCCCTCCTCGCGCCGAGCGTCACCCGGAGGTTGATCGCCGAGTTCGCCGCGCGCCCCGAGCACCGCCGGCCCGAGCCCGGCGCGCTGCGCGAGCTGACCGCGCGCGAGCGGGAGATCCTCGCGCTCGTCGCGGGCGGGCTGTCCAACGACGAGATCGCGGCGCACCTGGTGATCAGTCCGGCCACCTCGCGCACGCACGTCTCGCGGGTGATGACGAAACTGGGCGCGCGGGACCGGGCGCAACTCGTGGTGCTGGCCTACGAATCGGGATTGGTCACCCCGCGCCGGCCGTGATGAATTGTTGCCGATCCGATCACGTTTCGTGCTGGCCGTATTGGCCGCGGTTTATCCACGTTCACTCGGCCAGGTCACGGAATGCAACTGCGGAGTGAAGATTCCATTGGTTAACGGGTACTTAACGGCACCTGTGCGGGAACCGCATTTTTGCTGGTACGCGGGGTGCGGCCGGGTACGCCGAAGCCGCTCTACCGCAGGTGGGAGGCGGCGAGCGGCACTCACGGACCGTGATGGGACGGGTGCTGGAACGGGGCCGAGCCGCGGTGCTACGCGATCGCGCCGGGCGGCAGCTTCAGCTTGAACGGCAGCGTGGTGACCACGGCGAGGTCCGACGCGGTCCGCTTCATCAGCGACGGCGCGTTGCGCGAGCCGGGCTCGGGCAGGTCCAGCAGCCGGTCGACCGCCTCGACCAGCGGACCCTCGTAGATCCACACGGCCTGGGCGGCGCGGGTGCTGTCCCGCACGGCGGGCAGGCGTCCGGCGCGGGCCTCGGTCTCCGACCAGAAGAGGATGGAGTCGATGAAGCCTCTGCGCTGCTTGAACGCCATGATGCGGTCGAGCTGGCCGTCCTCGTCCCGGAGGTGGAGGAACTGGAATCCGCTTTCGCGCAGCTCGATCACCTTGCTGAGTGCGAGATCCATGGCGCACCTACCTCTGTTCTGAGGTCCCCTAGCAGGTACAGGTCTGATGACCCGGAAATGATCGTACGGCAAGCGTTCAATCCGCCATAGGGACTACCCGGTCGGGAGAGGTCTCAATACGGCGTTGACCGTCGCTGTTTTTCCGGGCTGTTCGCAGTACGCGGACGGTACGCAGCAGAAATGCGCCGGCGGCCATGGTGACGAGGCTCACAGTGACCACTTCGCACCACCCTCCGCCACCCGGGGGTCCGTCCACCCCTGTAGACGCCCGTCCACCCCTGTAGACGCATACGGCGACGCTGGGGTTGCCCGGACCGACCCCGGCGAATCCACCCGAACCGGCGAACCACGTTCGGGTGAGGCCGGTGCCGGCTACGCTGCGGGGTGTGAGCGCTGAGTCGTCCAAGGCCGCGGAGCGGGCACCCCTCCCGGCGCTGAACGAGTCGTTCCTCCCGCGCGAGCACGCGATGTACCGGCCGAGGCACTCCGCCCGCCAGCACACCGCCCTCACCGCCGCCGGCGTCTTCTTCTGCGTGCCGCTGCTGCTGTGGGTCTTCGGCGTGCGGCCGGGCGAGTTCGAGAACCGCAAGCTCGCCCCGTTCCCCACCGGCTGGAACCTGCTGACCGGGCTGGACGAGTGGGCGGGCGACCACCTCCCGCTGCGGCAGCAGGCCGTGTCCGCCGTCGACGGCATCAGCCGCGGCGTGTTCGGCGAGCCCTACCAGTTCGGTCAGCAGCACCCGACCGGTCCCATCGACGACACGAAGGCGCCCGCGCCGCCGAAGACGCCGGCCGACCGGCCGAACGCGTCGCTGTTCCCGAAGGTCGTGGAAGGCCGCGACGGCTGGCTCTACCTCGGCCTCGACGCGCTCAACGCGTGCCACCCGGAGAAGCCGCTCGACCAGGTCCTGGAGTCGGTCCGCGCGCTGCGCGACGCGGTGGAGAAGTCCGGCCGCACGTTCGTGTTCACCGTCGTGCCGGACAAGAGCACCCAGGAACCCGGCCGGCTGCCCGCGTCCTACCTCGGCAAGTCCTGCCACGACGAGGTCAACGCCGACCTGTGGCAGCGCCTGGGCAAGGAGAAGGGGCTGCTCGACCTGCGGCCGGTGCTCACCCAGGCAGGCGTCGACACCAAGGCGCCCACCTACCAGGCGCTCGACTCGCACTGGACCTACGGCTCGGCGACGGTCGCCACCAAGGCGCTCGCCGAACGCGTCCAACCCGGCGTCGCGAAGACCTGGCACACCACCACGGGCACCGTCGAGCGGCTCGCGCCCGACCTGCCGAGGCTGCTCGGCCGCGCCGACGAGGTCGACGTGCAGACCTACGACCTCGCGCCCGACGGCATGGCGATCCAGGGCCACGACGTCGCCGAGGGCACGTTCCGCGAGCCGACGCGGGTGACCCGGTTCCCCGGCACCGGGCTGGTCCGCGGGTCCGTCGGCCTGATCGGCGACTCGTTCCTGTTCAACTTCGCGCCGTTCACCACCGCGCCGTTCGCCGACCTGCGCCTGGTGCACAGCGACACCGCGGGCACCGACCCGCAGGCGGTCGCCGCCATGCTCGCCGACCGCGACGTGGTGGTCTTCGAGACCGCCGAGCGCAGCCTGGTCGGCGGCACGAACTCGTTGCTGGACAAGGAAGCCGTCGACGTCATCGCCGCCGAACTGGCGAAGCGCCCGCGCTGACGGGCGTGTGCGACGATCGCGGGACCACTCATGTCGGTTGGGGGAACAGGTGTTCGTTCGTCGGGTAGCGGTCGTGGGAGTGGGCTACGTCGGGTTGACCACCGCGGCGTGTCTGGCCTCGCTCGGCCACCGCGTGGTGTGCGCCGACATCGACAAGCGGAAGGTGGCGCGCCTCCTGGAGGGGCACGTGCCGATCCTCGAGGAGGGCTTGACCGAGCTCGTCGCCGAGGGGCTCGCCTCGCGCCGGCTGGACTTCGTGGTGGGCGCGGCGAACGCGGTCGGCGACGCCGAGGTGGTGTTCCTGTGCCTGCCGACGCCGATGGGCGCGGGCGGCGCGGCCGACCTGTCCGCGGTGGAGGCGGTGATCGCCGAGGTGCGCGAGCTGCTGCCCGCCGACTGCGTGCTGGTCACCAAGTCGACCGTGCCGGTGGGCACCGCGGCGCGGGTGGTCGAGCTGCTCGGCCGCGACGACGTCTCCGTGGTGTCGAACCCGGAGTTCCTGCGCGAGGGCAGCGCGGTCCGCGACTTCATGCACCCCGACCGGATCGTGGTCGGCTCCGACGTGCAGCACGCGGCCGAGCGGGTTTCCGCCCTGTACGCGCGGGTGGGCGTGCCGACCGTGCTCACGTCCGCGGCCAGCGCCGAGATGGTCAAGTACGCGGCGAACTGCTTCCTCGCCATGAAGCTGTCCTACGTCAACGCGATGGCCGAGCTGTGCGAACGGCTCGGCGCGGACATCGCGGACGTCGCCGAGGGCATGGGCTTCGACCACCGGATCGGGCAGTCGTTCCTCCAGCCCGGACCCGGCTGGGGCGGCTCGTGCCTGCCCAAGGACACCCACGCGCTGTTGCGGATGTCCGAGGCGGCCGGGTTCGACTTCGCGCTGGTCCGGGCCACCATCGACACCAACGAGCAGCAGCGCGACCGGGTCGTGGAGAAGGTCGTCGCTGCGGTCGGCGGCTCGCTCGACGGGGTCCGGCTCGGGCTGCTCGGGCTCGCGTTCAAGGCGGGCACCGACGACCTGCGCGACTCGCCCGCCCTCGCCGTGGCCCGGAAGCTGCGCGAGCGCGGCGCCGACCTGGTCGCCTTCGACCCGGCCGTGCCGGCACCGGTCGCGGGCGTCACCGACGACGTGCTGGTCGTCGGCGACCCGCAGCAGGCGGTGAAGGACGCCGACGCCGTCGTGCTGCTCACCGAGTGGCCCGAGTTCCGCAAGCTCGACTGGGCCGACCTGGCCGAGCGGATGGCCGGGCGGGTCGTCGTGGACACGCGCAACCTGCTCGACCAGGACGTGCTGCGGCTCGCCGACCTGGACACCGTCGGCATCGGCCGCTAGCCGGCCCCGCGCCCTAGCCCCGGGCCCGGAACCACTCCACGGTCCGGGACAGGCCGTCGCGCAGCGACACCTCGGGCTTCCACCCGAGGAGCTGGCCCGCCCGGGTGATGTCCGGGCGGCGCTGCGTCGGGTCGTCCGCGGGCAGCTCCGAGTGCACCAGTTCGACCCTGGTGCCGGTCAGCTCGCCGACCAGGGTCGCCAGGTCCAGCACGGTGACCTCGTGCGGGTTGCCCAGGTTCACCGGACCCAGCTCGCCCGGTTGCGCGGCGAACGCCAGCACGCCGCGCACCAGGTCGTCCACGTAGCAGAAGCTGCGGGTCTGGTTGCCCGTGCCGTACACGGTCAGCGGCTCGCCGCGCAGCGCCTGGTCCACGAAGTTCGACACCACCCGGCCGTCGGACGCGCGCAGCCGCGGGCCGTAGGTGTTGAAGATCCGCACGATGCCCACGTCGACCCGGCCGAGCCGGTGGTGCGCGGCCAGCAGCGCCTCGGCGAACCGCTTCGACTCGTCGTAGACGCTGCGCGGGCCGATCGGGTTGACGTTGCCCCAGTACTCCTCGGTCTGCGGGTGCACGGTCGGCTCGCCGTAGACCTCGCTCGTCGACGCCTGCACCAGGCGCGCGCCCTTGGCCGCGGCGAACTCCACGACCTTGCGCACGCCCGTCGAGCCGACGTCCAGCGTCTCCAGCGGTCGCTCCAGGTACCGGGGCGGCGACGCGGGACTGGCGAAGTTCAGCACCAGGTCCACGTCACCGGCCACGGTCCAGTCGCCGCAGATGTCGACCTCGTGGAACTCGAAGCCCTCGACACCCCGGTGCGCCTCGACGTTCGCGGTGTCGCCGGAGGACAGGTCGTCCAGCACGACCACCCGCCACCCGTCCGCGACCAGCCGGTCCACCAGGTGCGAACCCACGAACCCGGCGCCACCGGTCACCACCGCGCGCATCTGACGCCTCCCTCGGATGTGGAACAGCCCAGCGTACTCACGCGCGCTCGCGCTCCCAGTCGGTCAGCCAGCCGTCCCGCAGCGTGCGGGCGCCGCGCACGTCGTTCAGCCAGTCCGCGAGCCGGTCGCCGGACAGCTCCAGCGCGCCGGACATGACCCGCGGGCAGCTCTCCCGCAGCGCGTCGTAGCCCGCGTCGGTGGACACGTTCGTCAGGCTCAGCATGGACGTCGCGGACGACCGGTACCGGCCGACGACGGTCTGCACGTGCGCCGCGTGACCGCCGTTCTCCGCGATCCGGCACCACAGCTGGTAGTCCTCCCAGCCGTGCAGCCGCCGGTCGACGGTGTACCCGCCCAGGTCGGCCAGCGCCTCGGCGCGCACCAGCGCCATCGCGTCGATGTAGTTGTAGTAGCGGAACCGCCACGGCTCCCACGGCCACACGCCCATCAGCCCGAGCGGGCCGGTCGGGTCGAACCGCTGGAGCACGCCGTAGGCGAACGCCGCCTCCGGGTCCGCGTCCAGCGCCGCCACCAGCCGTTCCAGGCCGGTCGGGGTGATCGCGTTGTCCGCGTCCAGCACGAACACCAGCTCGCCGCGCGCGTGCGCGATCGAGGTGTTGCGGGCCCTGGGCAGACCGCGGTTCACCGGGTGTCGCACCAGGGTGGCCGCGACCTGCGGCGACCGCAGCATCCACTCGCGCACGGCCGCGCCGGACCCGTCGGTGGAGCCGTCGTCGGTGACCACGATCTCCAGGTCGGTGTACGAGCCGGACGCGGCCGACTCCAGCGCCTCCACCACGTACGGCTCGTGGTTGTACAGCGCCATGATCACCGAGACGCGGGGCTTGGGGCGGCGGTCCCACGACGGCGTGCGCAGGTCCACCACCGGCGTCGGGTCGATCGACGGGTCCGCCGACACCCGGCGGCGCAGGTCGACCAGGTCCAGCCGGATCTCCCGGATCGCCTGCCGCACCACGTCGGTGCCGTCCCGCTCGCGCTCCCACGGCGCCACCAGGTTCGGCCGGAACGGGCCGGGCCGCGTCGGGCCGACGTGCAGGGCCACCGGCCGCGCGCCGCGCCGGACGTCCTTCGCGACCTCCAACAGCCGTTCCACGCCGCGGGCGAACGGCGTCTCCTTGATCAACCCGTACGCGGCCAGGCGCAGCGCGGCCAGCCGGTCCGGGTCGTCCAGCAGCGCGTCGAGCCGGTGCGGCAGCGCGGACAGGGCCGAGAACTCCAGGTGCTCGCCGCCGACGAAAGGTTCGGTGTGCAGCGACGTCTCGGACAGCGTCACGGCGCCGGTGTGCGCCGCCTCGACGGCCCGGAGCCACTCGAAGTACGGCTCTTCCGCCTGGTGGATGTTGAGCAGCACCTTGGTGCCGGCGAGCAGGTCGCGCTTCTTCTCGCCCGTGACGAAACCGCCGTGGTCGGAGGTGTTCGGCGCGGCGTTGTCGGAGATGATCAGCCGGCTGTTCGTCGACCACAGCCGACGGCCGAGCTTGGCCAGCGCGTGCTCCCGGCGCGGCGTGCCGCAACCCAGGAACAGCACGTCGAGGTCGCGCTCGCGGGTGGCGTCGAACCGGTCCCACGACGGCGTCCAGCCGAACTGGAGGTGCCGCGCCCGCACGCCGCGCGCCTCGTAGGCCTCCACGGCGTGCTTGCTGAAGTCGAACACCGCCGCGAGTCGGCCGCCCAGGTGGACGTTGGTGTCGAAGTGGCTGGACGACGGCTGCTCGGCGGTGATGCCGATGACCCGCTGCGCGATGCGCTCGTTCTCCAGCCAGTGCGAACCCTCCAGCGCGGCGTACTCGTGCGTGGGCAGCAGCACGAACACGTCGTCCGGCTCGGTCTCCACCATCGTGGTGACCACCTCGGCGTCCGCGCCCAGCGCCGTCGCCTCCGCGACCAGCGCGTCGGCCAGCTCGTGGAAGAACGCGTTCTGGAAGGGCGACTGGAGCACCCTCAACCGCGGCTCAGCCACGCTTGTCACCCCGCATCCGGTCGCTGGCCCTGCGCAGCGGCGCGGTGACCTTCCAGCTGGTCGAGTGCTCCAGCTCGGCGACCCGCTCCTCGAGCGTCCGGCGCACGTGCGTGGCCTGCCGGATCTCCTCGTCCAGCCGCCGGTTGAGCCGGTCGTTGTCGCGGGTGTACTGGGCGAGCAGCGCGGCGGTCTGGTCGAGCGCGGTCAGCCGCTCGGCGGCGGTGCCCAGCTCCTTGTACTCCACGCGCAGGTCGGCCAGCTCGTTCTCCAGCCGGTGCGCCTTCTGCCTGGCCGCGGTCAGCTCGCCGAGCGCGGCCTGGAAGCTGTCCTCCAGGTTCTGCGCGATCGACTCGGCCCGCTCGCGCGCGGCCGTCTGCTCCTCGGCGAACGCCTTGGCCCGCTCCCGGGCCGCGGCCTGCTCCTCGGCGAACTCGGTCGCCCGCTCCACCTGCGCGGCGGCCTCCGCCAGGTCGTCGCCGGACTCGGTGTCCACGCGGGCCAGCGGGTGGGTCGCCGTGCCGCCGTCGGCGGGCATCGCCAGCGCCACGTCGATCGCGCCGAGCAGCGCGTCCGCCATCCGGGCCGTCGAGTAGCGCTCCAGCACCCACGACCGGGACGCGGCGCGGTCGGGTTCGGAGTCCAGCAGCCGCGCCACCTCGTCCACCACGGCCAGCACGTCCGCGTCGGCGATCTCGTGCGCGTTCGGCGCGGTGAACAGCTCCGCGCCGCCGCCCGCCGGGTAGCCGACGACCGCGCAGCCCGCCGCGAGCGCCTCCGGCACCGGGAGGCCGAAACCCTCCTCCGCGCCCAGCGCCACGAACACCGACGCCTCGGCCAGCACGTCCGCGGTGTGCGCCTCGCTCGCGCCGTCCAGCGGCACCAGCTCCACGTCGGCGAACCGCGGGTCGTTGCGGAACAGCACCTCCAGCAGCGCGGCCTCGCGCCGGCGCTTGCGCGGCATCCACACCACGCGCCGCTTCCGGGTCGCCGCGGACCGGAACACGTCGCCGTCGATCGCGTACGGCACCTGGAGCACCGCGAGGTCGGGGTGCAGCCGGCGCAGCACCGCGACGCTGACGTCGGACGCCGTCCACACCGCGGGCGCCGGGCTCCAGCCCGGGTAGGCCGCGCCCTCGAAGTTGTCGAACGTGTAGAAGTGGTTCTGGTTGTAGACCACCTTGCGGACGCCCGGCGCCGGGTCGAACCCGGTCAGCACCATCACCTCGGGCACCACCAGCAGGTCGTTCGGCCCGAGGTCGAGGGACGCGCCCCGCACCACGGTCGCCGACGTGGCGAACCAGTCGCACTTGAAGTCCTCGGCGAAGTGCCAGACCTTGGCGTCCAGCCCGGCCGCCCGCGCGGTCTCGGCGTGCCGGTAGATGGCGCGCATCCCGCCTGACGGCTCCGCGAAGTCAGGCGCCAGGTACACGACTTGTCCGGTCATGGCTCGCAATCTTTCCCCTCGTGTGCTCCGACCCGTCGCATGGCCTAGCGTTTCGCCCGCCGATCACGCGGACGGGAGGACGGGTCGTGACGATTCTGGTCACTGGTGGCGCCGGGTACGTCGGGTCGCACGTGGCGCACGCGCTGGTCGCGGCGGGCCGGGAGGTCGTCGTGGTCGACGACCTGCGCACCGGCGCCGCGTCCGCCGTGCCGCCGGGCAGCCCGCTGGTCGAGTTGGACGTGCTGGACACCGCGCGGCTCACCGCCGTGGCGCGCGAGCACGGCGTGACCGCGTGCGTGCACCTCGCGGGCTTGAAGAACCCGGGCGAGTCGATGACCGATCCCGGGCGGTACTTCAAGGTCAACGTGTCCGGCACGCTGTCCGTGCTGGAGGCGCTGGTCGCGGCGGGCGTGCGGGACCTGGTGTTCTCGTCCAGCTGCTCGGTCTACGGCGCGGCGCGCGACCTGCCCGTCACCGAGGACAGCCCGCTCGCGCCGGTCAGCCCGTACGGCCTGAGCAAGCTCACCGCCGAGCGGATGATCGAGGCGTTCGGCGCCGCGCACGGCCTGCGCTGGATGTCGCTGCGCTACTTCAACGCGGCCGGCGCGAGCCTGGACGCGTCGATCGGCGAGGACTGGGGCCCGACCCGCAACCTGGTGCCGCTGCTGGCGAAGGCCGCGCTCGGGTTCCGGGACGAGGTCGTGCTGTTCGGCGCGGACTACGACACGCCGGACGGGACCGCGGTCCGCGACTACACGCACGTGGTCGACCTCGCGGACGCGCACGTGAGCGCGGTGCGGCACCTGGCCGACGGCGGCGCGTCGGGTGCGCTGAACCTCGGCACCGGCGACGGGTACTCGGTGCTCGCGGTGGTGAAGGGCCTGGAGGAGGTGGCGGGCGTGCCGGTGCCGGTGCGGTTCGGCGAGCGACGGGCGGGGGACCCGCCCGTCGTGTGGTCGGACCCGGCGCGGGCCGAACAGTTGCTCGGCTGGCGCGCCCGGTTCGGGCTGCCGGAGATCCTCGCCACCGCGTGGGCGTGGCACGCCCGCGGGGTCACTTCGCCGGGTAGCCCTTCGTGATGGCCGCGTAGACCTCGCTCATGCCGGTGTTCGCGGCCTCCTTCGTGCGGCCGCGGACCTCGATCCGGATCAGCGAGGTGCCCGAGGAGTAGAACGCGCGCTGGTCGAACGGCACGTCCGGCACGTCGGTCGCCTTGTCCGCGAACATGATCGCGAGGCCGGACGGGCCGGTGCCGGGCCCGAAGCCGTAGCCCGCCTGGAGCTCCATCAGGCCCTTGGCGGCGGTGGCCGCGGTGGTCGAGTCGCCGCACTTGAAGACGTGCACCTGGGTGTACCAGTCGGTCTGGAACAGCACCTGCGCGAGGCCCGCCTTCGCGCCGCAGTTGGTCATCAGCGTCGCCTCGTCCGGGCTGAACTGGCTCTTCTGCTGCGCGGCGCTGACCGTCGTCTCGCCGCTGGACGCCGAGTCGAGCTTGCCCTTGACGCCCTCCAGCGGCAGCTTCGGCCCGGCGCTCGTGGTCGTGGTCGGCGCGGCCGTGGAGGCGGAGACGGACGTGGTGGGCGTGCTCGACGTGCCCGGCTGCGCGGCCTCGTCGGACTTGCCGGCGGTCAGGAAGTAGACGCCGACGCCGATGCCCGCGAGCACCGCCACGACGCCGATGATGGCGAGGATCTTCTTGCCCTTGCCCGACGGCTTGTCGTCGAACACCTCGGGGCCCTGCGCGATCCAGCCGTGGCCGCCGTCGCCGAACGAGTCGCCGCCCCACGGCGGGGTCGTCGGACCGGCCTGCCAGTTCGGCTGCTGCGGTTGCTGGGGCTGCTGCGGCGGCGGGAAACCGCCGGTCTGCTGCACCGGGCGGACGAACTGGGTGCGCTCGGCGTCCGGGTTGCCCGCCCGCACCACCTGGGTCTTCTCGGGGTTGTTCTGGTCGGCGGGCACGGCCGCCGCGCCGGTGCCGACCACCTGGGTCTGCTCCGGGTTGCCCGCGGGCTGGGCCTCCTGCGGGCGTGCGGCCTCCCACCGGAAGGGCTGGCCGAAGGGGTTCTGCTGCTGGGCCGGCGGTTGCGCGTTCGTGGCCGAGGCAAGGATCTCGTCGCGGCGCCGCCGGTACTCGTCGGCGCTGATCCGACCCTCAGCCAGGGTCTTGTCCAACTCGGCCAGATCCTCTTGCCAGGGCATTCCCGCTCCTCCACAGTAGCCGCGTGCGACATTGTGACGTATGTGCCGCAACGGCCTGACCCGATCCACCACTTGTGACCCGGTCGTTGTGGCGCTTGGCGCGCGGACCTGCGGCGCGGCCCGGCGAGGTCGTGACAAAACACCGGCGGTGACGGCCGGCGCGAGCGCGCGTCGACCCCGCCTCGGCGGTGTCGCCGGGCGAATTTCACGCACCGTGTCCGGTGGACCGGGAAAAGTGACTCGCGGCTACTTCTTGGTCAGGATCGTCGGGCCCACGATGCGGCGGGCGATGCGGCGCAGCGCGCTTTTCGGCGGTTTCGGCGCGGGCTTGGCCGCGGGTTTCGGCGCGGCGACCGGTTCCGGGGTCGGCGTCGGCGTCGCGGCGGGCGCGGGTGCCGCCGGTGCGGGTGCCGCGACGACCGGTGCCGGCGGCTCGTCGGGCGACGTCGTCGGCCAGGCCTCGGCGTCCTCGGGGGTGTGCGTGGGCCAGCCCGGCTCCGCCGCGGGGCGAGGTGCGGGCGGCGGCGTGACCGGGGTGACCGGCTTCAGGTAGGCGGTGCGGGCCGCCGACGGGTCCTCGGGTTCCGGCGCCGGGTGGCCGTTGAGCCGGGAGGTGAGCGGCGGCGCGGGCGCCGGGTCGGCCGGCACGTGGTCGGCGAACATCGAGGACGCGACGGGCTGCTGCGGCGCCTGCACGTAGGAGTCGGCCGGCGGGGCCACCGGGACGCCGTTCACCGGCCGGGGCGCGTGCGTGCCGTTCGGGGCCGGCACCGGGGTGGTGTCGAAGGGCGCGGCGTCGACCGGCGTGCCGTTGAGGGGGACACCGTTGACCGGGACGCCGTTGGTCGCGGCACCGTTGGTCGGGGGCGCTTCGGGGAGCGGTGCGGGGAGCTGGTGCGCGACCGCCGGCGCGGAGATCGGCGGCGGCACGGGCACGGGCGTGGTCACGGGCAGCGACGAGGTCTGCGGTGGTGCCGTCGGCTGCGGCATGGCGGGCTCGTCGGACGGCGTGTGCGGTGCGAACAGGTCCGGGCCGCCGGTGGTCGGCTGGGGTGCCAGAAGGGCCGAGAAGAGCTTGCCGGAGAGCTGGTCCGGCGCGGGGCGGGACGGCTGGGCCGGTACCTGCGCGTCCGGCGCCTGGTCGGCCGGGACCTCCTGGAACCAGGACTGCTGGATCGGACCCCGGTTCGGCACCGGTGCGGTGCGGACCGTCGGTGAGTTGTGGCTCGGCTGGGGCTGATGATGATGTTCCTGGCTGAACGTCACGTCCCGATCCTGCCAAACTCCGATCCGTTACCTAAACGGGGGATTTAGCAGAAGATCAGCCCGCAGGGCTTGCGCGTGGTGGTCGTGGTCGTCGTCGGCGGCGTCGTGGTGACCGGCTCCTCCGTCGTCCCCTCGGTGGTCGTGGTGGGTGCGACCAGGGACGTCGTGGTGGTCGTCGACGTGGTCGTGGTGGTCGTCGCGGAGGACGGCGCGCTCGTCCGGGAGGACGGGCGAAGTGTGGTCGACACCACGCCGGTGGACGTCACCGGAGTCCGGCCGGGCTGCTCGCTGCCGCGCACCACGACGATCGCGGCGCCGCCGTCGGGTTCGTGCTCGGACCGGACGACGCGCGGGGCGGAGACGACCAGGCTCGACGCCCACAGGGCCGCCAGGACCACGCCCAGCAGCGATCCGAGGGCCAACCGCCCCGGAGCGCCGAACGAGGCGACCATGTCACTACGAGTACTGGTTCGACCACGTTGGGGTCAAATCAACCCCGAAGGGGTGGTGCCGGCTCCTGGGACACCGGCACCACCGACGGCGTCACACCAGTTCGGCGGTCAGCGTGATCGTCGTGCCGGCGAGCGCCTGGCTCACCGGGCAGTTCTCCTTGGCGTTCTGCGCGGCCGCGGCGAAGCCCTCCGCGTCCAGGCCGGGCACGCTCGCGCGCACGGTCAGGTGGATGCCGGTGATGCCGGTGCCGGGCTGGAACGTCACCTCGGCGGACGTGTCGACGGTCGTCGGCGGGGTGCCCGCCTGCGCGAGGCCGTGCGACAGCGCCATCGAGTAGCACGACGAGTGCGCCGCCGCGATCAGCTCCTCGGGGCTGGTCTTGCCGTTCGCGGCCTCGGCGCGCGACGGCCAGCTGACGTCGTAGGTGCCGATGCCGGAGGACTCCAGGGCGACGGTGCCCTTGCCCTCCAGCAGGTTGCCTTCCCAGTGGGTCGTCGCCTTGCGGGTGGTGGCCATGCTCAACACTCCCTTTCCCGGAAACGTCGAAGGCCCGGTTCCCCCAAACCAGCACTGGGGAACCGGGCCT
Source organism: Actinosynnema sp. NPDC020468 (assembly GCF_040642015.1). Classification (NCBI taxonomy): domain Bacteria; kingdom Bacillati; phylum Actinomycetota; class Actinomycetes; order Pseudonocardiales; family Pseudonocardiaceae; genus Actinosynnema; species Actinosynnema sp. NPDC020468. The sequence continues at coordinate 180,482 of NZ_JBFAEO010000003.1, read as the reverse complement.
TCGCGAGAGCGGATGACGAGACTCGAACTCGCGACCCTCACCTTGGCAAGGTGATGCGCTACCAACTGCGCTACATCCGCCTGACACGAAGAACTATAGGGCACGGCTCAAACCGCGTTGCGACCGGGGGGTCCCGAACCGGCCAGCAGCCGGTCGACCTCGGTCAACCGCTCCTTCGACCAGCGCCACTCCCACAGCGGCCGCACCTTGTCGACCACCTCGGCGGGCAACCACGGCGCCACGTCGTCGCGCAGGTCCCACTCGTCGAACACGTGCTCGTAGAAGCTGACCACCGACGCGTTCGACAGGAACTGCTCCTGCCGGAAGCACCAGTGCGCGAACCCGTAGACCCGGCCGAGCAGTTCCCGGTCGCCCTCGCGGTGCGCGTCCAGCGCCAGTTGCCACAGCTCCGTGAGGAACACGTGGCACGACCACGACTCGCGCTCCACCACGCCGCTGAGCTCCGGGACGAGGGTGGAGGCCCTTGTGCGCCAATCGACCACCCGGCGGACGGTACCCGTCATTCCTGTGCGGCAAGGACTCCACGTCGTCACCTGACGCCCACCTGTGATCGGGTCGTCACCGAAAGCGAGCGAATCGTTGCGGAACGCAGCTGTCCGGGCTGCTCCGAACGGCTCACGACGACCGGATGGTCTTCGGTCTCGGGTGGCTATCGCTTCGGAGCGCATCGATTCCGTTGTGGCATCTTGACGGACGGACCATTCGGGGGGCGGGAGGTGCCGGGCGGGATGGCCGGAGAAGCCGATTTCGACCGGGAACTGCTCGCCAGGGTCAGGGCCGGTGACGACGCCGCGTTCGGCGAGCTGTTCTCCCGGCACGCGGACGCCGTTCGTCGGTTCGCGTCCCGGCACGTCCGTGAACACGCGGAGGCCGACGACCTGACCGCGGAGGCGTTCTTCCGGGTGCTCCAGGCGATCCGCCGGGGCAGCGGTCCCAACGACCACGTGCGCACCTACCTGCTGACCGTCGCGCGCCGGGTGGCGTGGGAGTGGAGCGGGCGGCGGCGCGACGTGCCGGTCGAGGACGAGGAGCTCGACCGCCGGGTCGAGCCGTTCCCGGACATGGCGGCGGCGCGCGCCGAGCACGTGCTGATCTCGCGGGCGTTCACGTCGCTGCCCGAGCGGTGGCGCAGCGTGCTGTGGCAGGTCGAGGTGGAGGGCGAGCGGCCGGCGGCGGTCGCGCCGAACTTCGGCCTGAGCCCGAACGCGATGGCGGCGTTGGCGCGGCGGGCCCGGGAGGGGTTGCGCGCGGCGTACCTCCAGGCGCACCTCGCGCAGGACGTCGGCCCGCGCGCGTGCCACTCGGTGGTCGCGAAGCTGGGCGTCTACACGGCGGGCGGTGTGCAGGGCGCCGAGCAGCGCCGGATCCGCAAGCACCTCCAGTCCTGCACCGCGTGCAACGCGCTGCACGCCGAGCTGACCGAGGTCTGCTCGACGCTGCGCGCGCACGCGGCGAGCGTCGCGGTGCCGGTGGCGGCGACCGCGCTGGCCGGCCCGGTCGTGCTGGGCAAGGCCGCGTGGCTCACCGGACGGGTGAAGCTGGTGCTGGCCGCGACCGCCTCGGCGACCGCGGTGGGGTTGTTCGGCGTGCTCGCGGGCACGTTCACCGGCGGCCCCGGTCCGGCGCTGGTGGAGTCCGGGCCGAACGGGACGCACGGCGACCAGGTGCTGGCGCTGTGCTCGACCGAGGTGACCGTGACCGGGGTGGCGGCGACCGAGCCCGAGCCGAAGCCGCCGGTCGCCCAGCAGGTGGACAACCGGTCGCAGGCCGTCTGGCAGCAGGCGCCGGTCGTGGCCCGGACCACGACGGCCGCGCCGCCGACCGCGGTGCCGGCGCAACCCGCGCCCTCGACCACCGCGAAACCGCGTTCGCGCTCCTTCGGCACGTCGGGCACCTCGGGGACGTCGGGCACCTCGCCGACCACCACGACCACGACGCCCGCGCCGACCTCCGCGTTCGCGACCACCACCGACTCGCAGCCGGTCCTGGTCGCGACGACGCTGACCCCGACCACGACGCAGCCGACACCGCCCGCCTCCACGACGGCGCCGCCGACGTCGAGCGGTCCGTGATCGGTCGCGTTCCGGGGTTCACCCGCCCGGCGCAGCGATCACCCGGTAAATTCGGACCCGTTGCCCCGGCTTGAGGAGACGGTGATGACGCGGCTGGTGCGCGGTGCTGACGGCCGGATGTGGACGGTGCGCAGCCAGATCGAGTGGCGGAACCCCGCGGCGGACGCGGATTTCGAGCACGACGTGAGCGGCGGGCACGGTCCCGGCGTGCTGATGCTCGCCATCGTGGTGGCGCTGGGGGTCATCCTGATCGCCTGGACACCGGAGAGCGTCATCGTGCCCGCGTGGCTGGTGGTCGCGCTGCTCCTGCTGTTCCTGTTCTTCCCGGCCCGCTGGGCGCTGCGCCGGCCGTGGGTGGTCGCGGCGGAGTCCAAGAAGACCGACGAGCTGCCGCCGGAGCGCTGGGTCGGCCGGATCCGCGGGATCATGACCGTCCGCAACGAGGTGTCGACGGTGGCCCGGAAGATCGAGATGTACTCGCTGCCCGACCTGGACGGCCCGCTGACCCCGGTCGACTAGCCGGGCGCCGGCCCGGCCGGCGTGGATCGGGTCGGGCGCACGGCTCGACCGATCGGCGCGTTCGGGTGACACTGGTCGCGTGCCGGAGCTACCCGAGGTCGAGGCGCTCGCCCACCACCTGCGCGAGCACGCGGTGGGCCGGGTCGTGCACCGCGTCGACGTGGCGTCGTTGCAGGTGCTCAAGACGTTCAGCCCGCCGTGGACCGACCTCCAGGGTCGGACCGTCACCGGAGCGGGCCGGTTCGGCAAGCACCTCGACCTGGACTGCGACGGCGTGCACCTGGTCGTGCACCTCGCGCGCGCCGGGTGGCTGCGCTGGTCGGAGACCCTGGCGGCCGCGCCGCTCAAGCCCGGCAAGGGGCCGTTGGCGCTGCGCGTGCACCTGGGCCCGCCGGGGCAGGGGCCCGGGTTCGACCTCACCGAGGCCGGCACCAAGAAGGGCCTGGCCGCGTGGATCGTGACCGACCCGGCCGAGGTGCCGGGCATCGCGCGGCTCGGGCCGGACGCGCTGTCGATCACCCGGACCGGGCTCGAGGACCTGTTCCGGGGGCGCGGCGAGCGGTTGAAGACGGCGCTGACCGACCAGACGGTGCTCGCGGGCGTCGGCAACGCCTACTCCGACGAGATCATGCACACCGCCCGGCTGTCGCCGTACGCGACGGCGGGCCGGCTGCCCGACGAGGCGCTCGACCGGCTGCACGAGGCGCTGATCGGGGTACTGACCGACGCCGTGGCGCGGTCGGTGGGTCAGGGCGCGGCGAAGCTCAAGGGCGAGAAGCGCTCCGGGCTGCGGGTGCACGCGCGGACCGGGCTGCCGTGCCCGGTGTGCGGCGACACGGTGCGCGAGGTGTCGTTCGCGGACAAGGCGTTCCAGTACTGCCCGACCTGCCAGACCGGCGGCAAACCGCTGGCCGACCGGCGGATGTCGCGGCTGCTGAAGTAGTCACGCGCCGCGGACCAGTACGACCTCCAGCGTGCGCGGGCCGTGCACGCCCTCGACCCGGTCCAGCTCGATGTCGCTGGTGGCGGACGGGCCGCTGACGAACGTGAGCGGCCGGTGCGGGTCCAGGCGCTCGAGGGCCTGCGGCACGGTGGTGACGACCTGGGACTCCAGCACCACGCACACGTGGTGGTCGGGCAGCAGGGTCAGCGCCCGCCTGCCCTGCGCCACGCCCGCGTCCAGCACGATGGTGCCGGTCTCGGCGATCGCGGTCGCGCAGCCGGTGAGCACCCCGTCCGCGCCGTCCAGGTCGGCGACCGGGAGCGGTTCGCGCAACCACGTGACACCGCTGTCGGCCGGCAGCCACGGCACGTCGTCGGGCACCACGATCCGCCGTCCGGCGAGCAGTCGGCCCAGCAGCGGCACCAGTCCGGGCTCGGTGACCTCGTGCACCACCGCCCGGTAGTCGGCGACGCGCTCGGCGAACAGCGCGACGTCGGGCGGCGCCTCGCGGACGTAGTCGCGCGGGATCTCCGGCGGCGTCGGGCGGTCGCGCAGCGCGCGCCGGATCCGGGCCAGCACCTCGGAACGGGCGTCAGCCACGGGTGCGCCTCCACCACTCGCGGAACGACTCGGCGGGCGGCACCGGCGCGTCGCGGGACGACGTCCAGGCCGCGCCCGGTCCCGGCAGCCGGGAGATCCGGCCGTCCCGGGCCAGCAGACGCGCCAGGGTGCCGAGCCTCTGGGCCTTCTCGTAGCGGGCGGGCGAGGCGAAGACCCACTTCGCGAGCGCCATCGCGACCGACTCGGCGGTGCGGCCCTTCTCCCGCACCACCTTCGCGCGCAGGTGGGTCAGCACCTCGGGGATGTCGATGCGGACCGGGCACGCCTCGAAGCACGCGCCGCACAGCGACGACGCGAACGGCAGCGACGCGGCCTGCTCGTCGTGCACGCCGACGAGCTGCGGGGTCAGGATCGCGCCGATCGGGCCGGGGTAGACCGAGCCGTAGGACTCGCCGCCGGTGCGCTCGTAGACCGGGCACACGTTGAGGCACGCCGAGCAGCGGATGCACCGCAGCGCCTGCCGGCCGACCGGGTCCGCGAGCACGTCCGTGCGACCGTTGTCGACCAGGACGAGGTGGAATTCCTGCGGGCCGTCGCCGGGGGTCACGCCGGACCACACCGACGTGTAGGGGTTCATCCGCTCCGCCGTGGACGAGCGCGGCAGGAGTTGCAGGAACACCTCCAGGTCGCGCCACGTCGGCACGACCTTCTCCAGGCCCATCACGGTGATCAGCCGGCGCGGCAGGGTCAGGCACATCCGGCCGTTGCCCTCGGACTCCAGCACCACGACCGAGCCCGTGTCGGCGACCGCGAAGTTCGCGCCGGACACCGCGACCTCGCAGGACAGGAACTTCTCCCGCAGGTGCAGCCTGGCCGCCTCGGCGAGCGCGCGCGGGTCGTCGGTCGGCGCGTGCAGGCCGTTGCGGCGGAAGATCTCCCGGATCTCCGCGCGGTTGCGGTGGATCGCGGGCACCAGGATGTGCGACGGCCGGTCCTCGCCCAGCTGCACGATCAGCTCGGCCAGGTCCGTCTCGACCGCGTGCACGCCGCACGCCGCGAGCGCCTCGTTCAGCCCGATCTCGGCCGTCGCCATCGACTTGACCTTGACGACCTCGCGCGCGTCGCCGACCAGCCCCAGCACGATCGCGTTCGCCTCGGCCGCGTCCCGCGCCCAGTGCACGACACCGCCGCGCGCGACGACCGACTCCTCCAGCCGCACGAGGTGCTCGTCCAGCCGCGCCAGCACGTCGTTCTTGATCGCCTCGCCGGCGCGCCGCAGCCGTTCCCAGTCCGGCACCTCGGCGACGGCCCGCGACCGGCGCTCGCGGATGGTCGTGGTGGCGTGGCGCAGGTTGCGCCGCAGCTGGGTGTCCGCGAGCGCGGTGCGCGCCGCGTCCGGGAACTTCGGGCTGCCCAGCCAGGTCACCGGGTTGCGGGTGCCCACGGCTCCTCCTCGGTGCTCGCCAGGATTTCCGCCAGGTGCACCGGGCGGACGCCGGCGCGCAGCCGGGACAACCCGCCTCCAACGTGCAGCAGGCACGAGTTGTCGCCCGCCGTCAGTACTTCCGCGCCGGTGCCCAGCACGTGCCGCATCTTGTCGGTCAGCATCGCGGTCGACGTGTCGGGGTTCTTCAGCGCGAACGTGCCGCCGAAACCGCAGCACTGCTCGGCGGCGGGCAGCGGCACGAGGTCGAGCCCCTTCACCGCGCGCAGCAACGCCAGGGGCTTGTCGCCGACGCCGAGCACCCGCAGCGAGTGGCACGTCGGGTGGTACGTCACCCGATGAGGGAAATATGCGCCGACGTCTCGGACCTCCAGCACGTCCACCAGGAACTCGGACAGCTCGTAGGCGTCGGGCGTCGGCGAGCCGAGCCGGGGGTGCACGTCGCGGACCATGCCCGCGCACGAGCCGGAGGGCGCCACCACCGCGTCGTAGCCCGCGAACACCCGGGCGAAGTGGCGTGCCAGGTCTTTTGCCTGGTCCGCGTACCCGGTGTTGAAGTGCATCTGGCCGCAGCAGGTCTGGTCGAACGGGAATTCCACGTCGCAGCCGAGCCGTTCGAGCAGCGTCACGACGGCGCGCGCGGTCGCCGGGAACAGCGTGTCGGTCAAGCACGTGGCGAACAACGCGACCCTGGGCACGCGGCCCACTCTTGCGGCATGGTCATCGGATGTCTACTCGACGTGAGGCCTGACCCCTTGCCTACACACCACCACACGGCACAGCATGGACTCCGTGCGTGACCTCCTGACCGAGCGGTTCGTGCTCGGCGTCATCGCGACCATGGCCGTGCTCGGTCTGTTCGTGATGCTCTGCCGGGCCCGACGAGTGAGCACCTCGGTCGAAGACGCCGTGATGGACATGCTGCACCGCATGTCGAAGGCGTCCGCCGACCTGCGGGAAGGCCTGACCGAGGACGCGGCGAACAAGGCGACGCCACACCTGCGGGAAATGCTGCGGTGCGTCGCGGTCGGCATCACCGACCACGAGGGCACCCTGCTGTCCTGGGACGGCGGTGCGAACGACCACTACGAGGCCTTGCAGGGATTCATCGAGAGCGCCATCCGGGACGGGCACAAGGAACACGTCGAGCACCGGAGGCTGGAGTGCGAGCTGGCCGGGCCGTGTTCCCTGCACAGCGCGGTGATCGTGCCGCTGGTCGTCGAGGGCGACGTCGCGGGCACGCTCATCGTGGTGTCCGGCGTCGCGAACAAGCGGCAGATCCGGATGGCCGAGGAGACGGCGCGCTTCGTCTCGACGCAGTTGGAACTCGAGGTGCTCCAGAAGTCCCGGCAGGCGTTGGCGCAGGCCGAGGTCAAGGCGCTGCGGGCGCAGATCTCGCCGCACTTCGTCTACAACGCGCTCAACACGATCTCCTCCCTGATCCGGACCGACCCGTCGCACGCCCGCGAACTGCTCCAGGAGTTCGCCGAGTTCACCCGCTACTCCTTCCGCACCGAGGGCTTCTTCACCACGCTGTCCGACGAGCTGACCAACATCCACCGCTACCTGACGATCGAGCAGGCCCGGTACGGCGCCCGGCTCAACGTCCGGCTCAAGATCGCGCCCGAGGTGCTGGCGGTCGTGCTCCCCTTCCTGGTGCTGCAACCCCTCGTGGAGAACGCGGTCCGGCACGGCCTCGCCAAGAAGCCGGGCGGCGGACTGCTGACGATCATCGCCGAGGACAACGGGGCCGAGGCGCTGATCTCGGTGGAGGACGACGGCGTGGGCATGGACCCGGACCGGTTGTTCGACGACCTCAAGGATGCCCACCAGACCGGCGCGCACGTGGGTCTGGGGAACATCAATCACCGGATGAGGGCAGTATTCGGCGACGACTACGCGCTCGTCGTGGAAACCGCGCCGGAGGCCGGCATGAAGATCATCCTGAAGGTGCCCAAGTACAGCCCGGGCGTCCGGACGAACCTGCCGATCGTGCCGCCGAAGCTGGACGACACCACCGAGCAGCCGGTGATCAGCGCAGGTTGAGCGGTGGCGGAGGGGTCAGGCCGCGGCCACCGCGAGCACCGTGACGACCATGACCGCGCAGACGCACCAGGTGATCCACATCCAGTAGATGTGCATGGGCGACGGGCCGTCCGCGTTCTTCCGACCGCGTTCGTCCCACCACTCGACGTACCGCTCCAGCCACCGGATCGGGTTGAACGTCACCGGCCGATGTTAGCCCCGCCACGTAAGGTCGACGCCATGAGCGTGACCGACAAGATCGCCTCCCGGCTGCCGCGGATCGTGGGCGAACGCGCCGAGCGCGGTCCCGTCGTGGCCGCCGTCCGGCTGCACGGGGTGATCACGCCCTCGCCGTCGCCGGTGGCGCGCAACGCCGTCAACCTGCACACCGTCGAGAGCGCGCTGACCCGGGCGTTCGACCACGACCGGCTGGTCGCGGTCGCGCTGCTGGTCAACTCGCCCGGCGGCGCGCCGACCCAGTCCGCCCTGGTGGCGGAGCGGATCCGGGAGTTGGCGGCGAAGCGGAAGGTGCCGGTCCTCGCGTTCTGCGAGGACGTTGCTGCCTCCGGTGGTTACTGGCTCGCCTGTGCCGGTGACGAGATCTACGCCCACGGCACGTCCATGGTGGGATCCATCGGAGTCGTGAGCGCCGGTTTCGGGCTCGCCGGGCTGATCGAGCGGCACGGCATCGAGCGCCGGGTGCACGCCGCCGGCGAGCACAAGGTCAGGCTGGACCCGTTCGAGCCCGAGAAGGCCGAGGACGTGGAGTGGTTGAGGGGATTGCACGCCGAGTTGCACGCGCAGTTCGTCGAGTGGGTCCGGCACCGCCGGGGGCACCGGCTCGCGGCGGACGCGGACCTGTTCTCCGGCGAGGTCTGGACCGGCGCGAAGGCGCTCGAACTGGGTCTGGTGGACGGGATCGGGACCCTGCGCTCCGTGGTGGCGCAGCGCTACCCGGACGCGGAGATCGTGCTCGCCGAGCCGAGGAAGAACCTCCTGAGCCGCCTCGGACTGGCCGGTACGACCACACGATCGGGCGACTTCCTGCTGGACGGGTTGTCGGCCCTGGAGGAGCGGGCGCGCTGGTCGCGATTCGGCTTGTGAGGTCACGGCCGGGCAGAGGTCCGGCAACCGGCGTAGACACACACACGGGTACATGGGCAAGATGCGCGGCACAGTGACTACCCAGGACAACACCGGCCTCCTCGTACTGGCGGTGGACGACGAGGCACCCGGTCTGAGCGAGATCAAGTACTTGCTCGAGAGCAGCCCGCACATTCGGCGTGTCCTCACCGCCTTCGACGCGGCCGAGGCGTTGCGCATCCTGAGGGGCGACTACGACGCCGAGGTGATGGACCGCACCAGGGTCGGGCTGCCACCGGTGGACGCGGTGTTCGCCGACATCAACATGCCCGGGTTGAGCGGCACCGACCTCGCCCGGGTGCTCGGCGCGTTCCGCGCGCCGCCCGCGCTGGTCTTCGTGACCGGCGTGGAGCACTCGGAGGCCGTCGTGGCGTTCGAGGTCGGCGCGCTCGACTTCGTCACCAAGCCGATCAACGAGGAGCGCGTCGGCAAGGCGATCGACCGCGTCGTGGAACGGGTGGCCTCGACACCGGCCCTGGCGCCGGAGCCCGCCGCGCCCGCCGAACCGGTGGACGAGGAGGTCATCCCGGTCGAGCTGGGCGGCACCATCAAGCTCGTGCCCCGGGCGACCGTCCGCTACGTCGAGGCGCAGGGCGACTACGCGCGCCTGCACACCAACGACGGCGCGAGCCACCTGGTGCGGATCCCGCTGGCCCAGCTCGAGGAACGCTGGGAGAACGCCGGTTTCGTGCGCATCCACCGGTCGTACCTGGTCGCGCTGCCGCTGGTGACCGAACTGCGGATGACGTCGAACGGGTACGCGGTGGTGATCGGCTCCGGCGAGGGCGCCAAGGAGCTGCCGGTCAGCCGGCGGCACACGCGTGAGCTGAAGGAACGGATCGTGCGGCCTCCCAAGAGCGGTTGGGGATGACCGGGCACTCGGGCCCACCGGGCCAGCCCGAACAGCCGCAACCCGGCGAACGCGACGCCGCGGCGGCGGACGCGGGCGCGCGCAAACCGCGTCGCCGGCGCGTCGTGCTCGCGGACCCGCGCGGTCGGGGTCGCGTGCTGCGCACGATCATCGAGCCGGAGGAGCAGACCAGCGTCGGCGAGAAGCTCATCCGCGACCTGATCACCACCCAGCTGCGGTCCGCGTTCCTGCTCGGCGGCGGCGCGCTGGCGTTCCTCGCCCTGCTGCCGCTCGTGTTCTACTTCGTGCCCGTGCTGAACGACGTGCAGCTGGTCGGCGTCCGGCTGCCGTGGATCGTGCTCGGCCTGTTCCCCTTCCCGATGTGCTACGCGGTGGGCTACGCGTACCGAAGACTCGCGGAGTCCCACGAGCAGGACTTCGTCAACTCGGTGGACCGGTGACGCAGAACCTCTGGAGCCTGGGTCTCGTCGCCCTGGTCGCGACGCTGACCTTCCTGCTCGGCTACGTGGGTTCGCGTCGGGCCAACACGACACCCGACTTCCTGGTGGCCAGGCGGGCGATCCCGGCCACCCGCAACGCCGCGGCGATCTCCGGCGAGTACCTGTCCGCGGCGTCGTTCCTCGGCGTCGCCGGGCTCGTGCTCAAGGACGGCATCGACGCGCTGTGGTACCCGATCGGCTTCACCGCCGGGTACATGGCGCTGATGCTGTTCGTCGCCGCGCCGCTGCGCCGGTCCGGCGCGTACACGCTGCCCGACTTCGCCGAGGCGCGGCTGGGTTCGGCGGCGTTGCGGCGCTGGTGCACGTTCTTCGTGATCTGCATCGGCGTGCTGTACCTGGTGCCGCAGTTGCAGAGCGCGGGCCTGACGCTGAACACGATCACCGGGCTGCCCGCGTGGCTCGGCGGCGCGGCGGTCACCGTGATCGTCGTGGTCAACGTGCTCGGCGGCGGCATGCGCGCGATCACGCTGGTGCAGGCGTTCCAGTACTGGGGCAAGCTCTTCGCGCTGGCCGCGCCGACGTTCGTGCTGTTCACCGTGTTCCTGGCCGGGCCGGGCAACGGGGCGCAGTCGGTCGACGAGTCCGGCGTGCTGCGGTTCCACGAGCCGGTGTCGGTGACCGCGGCCGACCCGGTGAAGGTGCAGGTGGACGTGCCGATGCGGCTGTCCGCCACCGGCGACGTGGACGGCGGGCGGGTCGACGGCGAGATCTACTGGGACCGCGGCGTCTACTCGATCGGCAAGGGCACCGAGCTGCGGTTCGAGCCGGGCAGCCCGGTGCCGGTGGTCGAGGGCTCGCCGACGTCCAACGACCACTGGCTCACCCCGCAGACCGGCGGCGTGGGCGGGTTGTTCGAGACCTACTCGCTGATCTTCGCGACGTTCCTCGGCACCATGGGCCTGCCGCACGTGCTGGTGCGCTTCTACACCAACCCGGACGGCAAGGCGGCCCGCCGGACGGCGCTGCACGTGCTGTACCTGCTCGGGTTGTTCTACCTGTTCCCGACCGTGCTCGGGGTGATCGCGCGGCAGTACCTGCCGCAGCTGCTGGTGAACGGCAAGACCGACGCGGCGGTGCTGCTGCTGCCGATGAAGATGATGCCGAACCTGGGCGGGCAGATCCTCGGCGCGGTGGTCGCGGCCGGCGCGTTCGCGGCGTTCCTGTCCACCTCGTCCGGGCTCGTGGTGAGCGTGGCGGGCGTGGTGTCGACCGACATCCTGCCGGGCAAGGTGCGCGACTTCCGGTGGGCGACGGTGCTGACCGGCGCGGTGGCCATCGGGTTGGCGTTCGTGCTGCCGCGGTCGGACGCGACGCTGACCGTGGCGATGTCGTTCGCGCTGGCCGCGTCGACGTTCTGCCCGCTGCTGGTGCTGGGCATCTGGTGGCGCGGGCTGACGTGGGTCGGCGCGGTGGCCGGCATGGTCGTCGGCGGCGGGCTGGTGATCGGCGCGCAGGTGGTGAACGTGATCAGCTCCTACACCGGCGGGTGGGCGCACTCGGTGTTCGCGCAGCCGGCGCTGGTGACGGTGCCCGCCGCGTTCTTCACCATGATCATGATCAGCCGGCTGACCGCGCGGCGGCGGCCCGAGGACGTCAACCAGATCCTGCTGCGGCTGCACGCGCCCGACCCGCTCGGGTTCATGCGCGACCGGGACGTGCAGCGGTTCGGGACCTCCGCGCAGCGGGCCGAGTCGGCGAAGCACCGCGGTCAGGGCTGACCGGTCCGGCCGCCTTGAGGGTCCGCAGGACCGGGCTCGTCTCCAGGGCCGTGATGCCGTCGACGGCGGCGAGGCTGCGCGTCAGGTAGCGGTGCAGGTCCGCCGGGTCGGTGCACAGCGCCTGCGCGACCAGGTTCGTCGGACCGGTGGTGGCCGCGACGAACGCCAGTTCCCCGTGCCGCGCCAGGGCTTTCGCGGTGCGCTCCTGGTCCTTGGGCGCGGTGGAGATCCACAGCAGCGCCTGGGTGTCCGCGCCGAGCAGCCGCGCGTCGATCTCCACGTCGAAGTAGAGGGCGTCTGAGGAGCGCAGCGCCCGGAGTCGTTTCGCGACCGTCGCGGGGGAGTGGCCGGTCGCGCTCGCCAGCTCGCCCAGCGGCGTCCTCCCGTTGCGCGCCAACGCGTGCAGCAGCGGTGCGTCGGTGTCGCGGACGTCGTCCGGATCGGACTGCTCCGGGGTGAGCGCGCGGATCTGCTGCGGTGTCAGGGAGTTCACGCGGCCGGACCACGCCGTCGGGCCGCCCAGGTGGACGTTGAGCACCAGGTGCGCCGAGACGGCGGTGATGCTGGTGGTCTTCGGGATGTCGTCCAGCAGCAGCGACGTGGTGGCGTGCACGAAGGCGATGATCTCCGTGCCGCCGGAGGTGAGCTTGACCCAGCTCGTGTCGGTGCGCCTGGCCAGCGACTCGGCCAGGTCGCGCGCCGTGCTCGGCGCGGCGGTGATGCGGGTGACCCAGCGCTGCGCGGCGTGGTGGTGGGTCAGGCCGACGACCCGCAGGCCGGCCTCGGCGGTCAGGCGCTGGTGGCGGCGGGTGATCGTCTGGGTGGAGACGTCGAGCGCGGCGGCGACGCGGGCGAACGGGGCCCGGCCGTCTACCTGGAGGGCGTGGATCAGCGCGCGGTCGAGGGTGTCGAGCATGGAGTGATTCTGCGCTCGGTGCGGGTATATTGGAAGAATTCTGCCGCTTTACGGTGAGATCTGGTCCGGATCGTGGTGCCGGTCGACAGTTCGCGGCATGATCACAGTGACGAAACACCGGTGGGTCGCGCTGGCCGCGCTGCTCACCGCCGAGGCGATGAACCTGCTCGACTCGACGGTCGTGCAGGTCGTCGGGCCGGTGGTACGGGCGTCGTTGGGTGGTCCGCTGTCGGACGTGCAGTGGTACACCGCCGCGTACACGTTGGCGTTCGCCGTGCTGCTGGTGACGGGCGGGCGGCTGGGCGACCGGTACGGCCGGCGGCGGGTGTTCCGGGTCGGGGTCGTCGGGTTCGTGGTGGCCTCGGTGCTGTGCGCACTCGCCTGGTCGTCGGGCGCGCTGGTGGCGTGGCGGGTGCTCCAGGGCGCGTCGTCCGCGCTGGTGATCCCGCAGACGTTGGGGCTGATCAGGGCCGCGTTCGGGGAGGAGGAGAGGTCGCGGGCGCTCGGCTTCATCGGGCCGGTGATGGGGCTGGCGGCGGTGTGCGGGCCGGTGCTCGGCGGTGTGCTGACCCACGCGGCGACGTGGCGCGCGGTGTTCCTGGTGAACGTGCCGCTGGGCGTGGCGGTGCTGGCGCTGTCGGTGCTGCTGCCCGAGGACCGCGGCGCGGTGCGGCGGCTCGACCTGGTCGGCTCGCTGCTGGTGGTCGTGGGCGCGGGCCTGGTGGTCCACCCGCTGATCCAAACCTGGGACGCGCGGGTGTTCGGCCTTGGGGTGCTGGTGCTGCTGGTGTTCGCCTGGCACCAGCGGCGGTGGGGCGCGCTGGTCGAGCGGAGCCTGTTCGCGAGGCCTGCCTTCCCGGCGGCGCTGGTGACGTCGACGCTGCTCTTCGCGGTGGTGACGGGTGTGCTGCCGGTGGTGGTGCTGGACCTGGAGCTGCGGTCGCGGGTCGACGTGCTGGACGCGGGGGTGGCCGTGCTGCCGTGGTCGGTGGCGATGGGTGTCGGGTCGTGGGTGGCGGGCGCGTGGCTGGTGCCGCGGTTCGGCTCGCGGGTGATGGCGGCGGGTGCCGTGCTGCTCGGCGGCGGGGTGGTGGCGTTCGCCCTGGGCGGGTGGCTGCCGGCCGCACTCACCTTGTGCGGCTTGGGTTTCGGCCTGTTCGCCACGCCGTTCTTCACGATTGCCCTGGCGGCCGTGCGGCCGGAGGAGACGGGGTCGGCGGCGGGCCTGCTGAATGCGGTCCAGCAGTTCGGCGGCACCCTCGGCGTGGCCGTCCTGGTCACCGCCTACCTAGCCCACGGCCCGTCCACCGCCGCCTGGCTCGCCGCCGCCGCCCTGCTGCCGATGACCGCGGCCGCGGCCGTGATGACCCGACCACCCGCCGCGGCACCGAAAGGAACGCGATGACCCCGCCCGATCCGCCGGCGTCGCCCACCCGGCACTCACGCGCCGCCGACCCGGCCGACTTCCTTGGCGCCGAAAGGAAGTGCGATCGACCTTTCCGGCCCGACGGCCGGACCGCCCGAAGACAGCGCCGGCCCGGCGCGGATCGCCGGCCGATCCCTGTGGCAGCGGAACGAAGTGCAACGGACTTCTCGACCTGGCGGCCCGACGGCCGGACCGACCGACGGCTGCGCCGGCCCGGCGCGGATCCCCGGCCGACTTCCTTGGCACCGAAAGGAACGCGATGAGCCTCTCGATCCGGCGTCGTCGCCCACCCGGCACCCACGCGCCGCCGACCCGCCCGGCTCCCGTGGCGCCGAAAGGGAGTGCGATGGACCTTTCCGGCCCGACCGCAGCACCCCGCGACGGCAGCACCGACCCGGTGGGAATCGCCGGCGGATTCCTGTTCGGCGCGGCACCGACCTCGTCGCGGCGACCGGTCTACGTGGTGCCGGAAGAGGCGCTCTGCACCGCGCCGGACTCGAGCCCCGACCCCGCGCGGTGCAGGCCGTCGGCGTCCGGCGGCCTGCACCGGCGGCCTGCCCTCCGGTCGTTGCGGCTCGGCGTCCGCTCCCGCTCGGCGCGGTGGGGATTGTTGAACAAGGGGACGATTTCGACCCCCTCAAACAGTGGCGGTGAGTAGGGGGTTGATCTCGAATGGGTGACGACAAGGTCGCCGATCCGGCTATCGGTGAGTTTCGTCACCCGAGTGGCCAATTGTCGCGGTGTTCGTACCGCTCATCGCATCACTCGACTGTTGAGCGCAAGTCCACGCTCGGCCTCTATCTCGCGTGACTCACGTCTCCCTACCGTCCTCCGCGTATCTGGACGCACCAGGAGGCCTTACGTGCCGTTCATGTTGCTGACACCGTCGACAAGTACGCGAGGAGGGGACCGTGAGCACCACTGAGCACACCCCGCAGGACTCGACCGGCACGGGGCACGAGTGGGTCGCCGTGCAGGCGAGCCCCGACTTCGTGGAGCTGCGCAGGCGGCTGCGGTCCTTCGTCTTCCCCATGACCGGGCTGTTCCTGGTCTGGTACCTGCTCTACGTGCTGCTCGCCGACTACGCCCACGGTTTCATGTCGACCAAGGTCATCGGCAACGTCAACGTCGGCCTGATCCTGGGTCTGCTCCAGTTCGTGTCCACGTTCGCCATCACGACCCTCTACGTGCGGCACGCCAACAAGAACCTCGACCCGAAGGCGGAAGCCATCCGGGCCAAGCTCGAAGGGGGGCAGGAGTGAGCAGCAACGCCGCCCTCAACATCGGCATCTTCGCGGTGTTCGTCGCCGCGACGCTGATCGTCGTCATCCGGGCCAGCCGCAACACCAAGACCGCCGCAGACTACCTCGCCGCCGGCCGCGCCTTCACCGGCCCGCAGAACGGCATCGCGATCGCGGGCGACTACCTGTCCGCCGCGTCGTTCCTGGGCATCGCCGGCGCGATCGCGGTCAACGGCTACGACGGCTTCCTGTACTCGATCGGCTTCCTGGTCGCGTGGCTGGTCGCGCTCATGCTCGTGGCCGAACTCCTGCGCAACACGGGCAAGTACACGATGGGCGACGTCCTGAGCTTCCGGATGCGCCAGCGCCCGGTTCGCGCCGCCGCCGCCACGTCGACCATGGTCGTGTCGTTCTTCTACCTGCTGGCCCAGATGGCGGGCGCGGGCGGTCTCGTCGCGCTGCTGCTGGGCATCACCGGCAAGGGCGGCCAGGCGATCGTGATCGCCGTCGTCGGCGCGCTGATGATCACCTACGTGCTGATCGGCGGCATGAAGGGCACCACCTGGGTGCAGATCATCAAGGCCGCGCTGCTGATCGTCGGCGCCGGCGTGATGACCGTGTGGGTGCTCGCCAAGTTCGGCCTGAACATCTCCGGCCTGCTCGGCGCGGCGGTCGACAACGCGCCCAAGGCCGGCGAGAAGCTGCTCGGGCCCGGCCTCCAGTACGGCAAGACCGGCACGTCCAAGCTCGACTTCCTGTCGCTGGGCCTCGCCCTGGTCCTCGGCACGGCGGGTCTGCCGCACATCCTGATGCGCTTCTACACCGTGCCGACCGCCAAGGAGGCGCGCCGCTCGGTGGTCTGGGCGATCTGGCTGATCGGCATCTTCTACCTGTTCACCCTGGTCCTGGGCTACGGCGCGGCCGCGCTCGTCGGCCCGGACAAGATCAACGCGGCGCCCGGCAAGGCGAACTCGGCGGCGCCGCTGCTCGCGGAGGCCCTCGGCGGGCCGCTGCTGCTCGGCCTGATCGCGGCGGTCGCGTTCGCCACGATCCTCGCCGTGGTGGCCGGCCTGACGATCACCGCGTCCGCGTCGTTCGCGCACGACATCTACGCGAACATCATCAAGAAGGGCGCGGTGGAGGACAAGGACGCCGAGGTGAAGGTCGCCCGGCGGACCGCAGTCGTCATCGGCGTCGTGTCGATCGTCGGCGGCATCGCGGCCAACGGCCAGAACGTCGCCTTCCTGGTGGCGCTCGCGTTCGCGGTGGCGGCGTCGGCGAACCTGCCGACCATCCTCTACTCGCTGTTCTGGAAGCGGTTCAACACGCAGGGCGCGCTGTGGAGCATCTACGGCGGCCTGGCGATCACGATCGTGCTGATCGTGCTGTCGCCCGCCGTGTCCGGCCTGCCGACCTCGATGTTCCCGTCGGCGAAGTTCGACCTGTTCCCGCTGTCCAACCCGGGCATCGTGTCCATCCCGCTGGCGTTCCTGCTCGGCTACCTCGGCACCGTGCTCTCCAAGGAGAGCAACCCCGAGAAGTACGCCGAGATGGAGGTCCGGGCGCTCACCGGCACCGGCGCGGAGAAGGCCGTCGCGCACTAGTCCCACCCGAAGACCCTGTGGGGAACCGCTCACCCGGCCGGGTGAGCGGTTCCTTATGCGGTGGATACCCCGCCGCGTGGCAGCATTGGCGCGTGACCGTTCCCAGCGTTGAAGTGAACGAGGTGCCGGCCGAACTCGGCGGCAAGGTGCTGCTCGACGTCCGCGAGGCCGACGAGTGGGCCGCCGGCCACGCGCCGGGCGCGCTGCACATCCCGATGAGCGAACTCGCGGGTCGGCTCGGCGAACTGCCCGCCGACAGCGAGCTGTACGTGGTGTGCCGCTCGGGCGGCCGGTCCGCCCGGGTCACGCAGTACCTGAACGCGAACGGCTGGGACGCGACGAACGTCGACGGCGGCATGCAGGTGTGGCAGGCGACGGGCCGTCCGCTCGTCGGCGAGGTCGAGGGCGCGGAGCCGGAGGTCGTCTGACGTGCACCCGCAACCGATGCGCGTGGACTGGGTGGCGAGCCCGCCGCCCGGCGCGTACCCGCGCCGTCGGTTCGACGCGCCGCCGCGCCCCTACGCCGGTCCGCCCTCCTACCCGGTACCGCCGCGCTGGGGCTTCCCGCTGCTCGCCTGGCGCTGGCCCACGTCCGTCGCCACGGCCGACACGCGGCCCGCGGACTCGGTCGAGCACGTCCAGCGGCTGGCCCGCACCGCCTCGCACGCGCTCGGCCTGACCGGCCTCACGGCGCTGTGGGCGGCGGGCAGCGAGGTGTGGCGCTACGTCCTGCTGCTGCTCAGCCGGCACGGCGCGCTGTCCGCGACCACGGTCGGCGTGTCCGACGCGATGGTGGTGTCGTCCTCGGTCGTCACGTCGGTGGCGGGCGTGTTCGCGCTGCTGCTCACCCTGCTGTGGCTGCGCCGGGCCCGGGCCGCCGCCGCGTCCGCCGCCGGTTACGCACCGTCGCGGTCCGAGGGCGAGGTGCTCCTCGGACTGGTGATACCCGGGGTGAACCTGTTCGTGCCCGGTTCGGTCGCGGCCGAGTTGGAGCACGCCGCGTTGCGTGAACCCGCGACCACCCGCCCGCGCCCGTCCCGGCTGATCCGCTGGTGGTGGGGCCTGTGGGTGGCGGCCGGCCTGGTGTTCACCGCGACCGTGGCGTGGGGTTTCCGGGACAGCGTGCAGGCGCTGGCCGACGGCGTGCTGCTGCACGTGGCGTCCGACCTGCTGGCCGCCGCGGTGGCGATCACGACGGCCGTGCTGGTCCGCCGGATCACCACGTTGCTGCTGCCGGTGGACGCCGCGGCGATCCGGCGGATGCGGGTGGTGGGCGTGAAGGACGCGCCGGTGCCCGACCTGCGCACCGTGCGGTCGGCCGGAGGCGTGCGCTAGCACCCGGGCGTTCCCCGTTGTTCCTGCGGTGTTCTCCTTGGCGCGCAACGACTCTGCCACGGTGGAGGGCATGCGCGCACTCGTGCTTGCCCTCGTCCTCGCGATGGCGGTCCCGGCGGTCGCGGACGCGCGCCCGCGGCGGGAGTTCGACCTCCAGGCCCACCGGGGCGGCATCGGGTTGACCGTCGAGAGCACCCTGGCCGCGTTCGGCCGGGCGCTGGAGGTCGGCGTCACGACGCTCGAACTCGACGTGCAGATCACCCGCGACGGGCGCGAGGTCGTCACCCACGACCGCAGGACCAACCCGGCCAAGTGCCTCGACACCGCGCCCGCGACACCCGGCGACCCGCTGTTCCCCTACGCCGGGCGCTACGTCAAGGACCTGACGTTCGCCCAGGTCAGGACGCTGGACTGCGGTTCGCGGCGGTGGGACAGGTTCCCCGACCAGGCTTTGTCGCCGGGTGCGCGGATGCCGACCCTGGCCGAGGTGTTCGGGCTCGCGCGCTCCTACCGGGCGTGGGACGTGCGGTTCAACGTCGAGACCAAGGTGGAGGCCGCCGCGCCCGAGGAGACCGCGCCGCGCGAGCAGTTCGTGGCCGTCACCCGGCGCGAGGTGCTCCGGTCCGGCTTCCTCGCCAACGTGACCATCCAGTCCTTCGACTGGGGCACGCTCCAGCTCTGGCGGCGGACCGACCCGAGGTTCCGGCTGGTCGCGCTGACCCAACCCGAGTTCTTCCGGCCCGGCTCGCCGTGGACCGGCGGCCTGGACCCGGCCGACTTCGGCGGCAGCCCGGCCCGCGCGGCGCGGACGTTCGGCGCGGTCGCCATCTCGCCCGTGCACGGCAACCCGCAGGACGGCAAGGTCACCGACCCCGGGTACGTCCCGTTCACCACGAAGGCGATGGTCGAGGACGCGCACCGCAACGGGATGAAGGTGATCCCGTGGACCGTCGACGACCCGGCGACCATCGGGAAGCTGATCGACGACGGCGTGGACGGCCTCATCACCGACTACCCCGACCGGCTGCGCACGATCCTCCAGGAGCGGGGATTCCGGCTGCCGAGGCGGTACCACCGCTAACGGGCCGCGTCCGGCCGCGATGGCGCAGTCATGGGAGTGGAACGTGGCGAGTGGCTGTGCCGGCTCGGTGTGGCGGGCGCGGTGCTCGCGCAGGTCCTCGCCGACGACTCGCGCGGCGACGTGGCGATCTGGGGTCGGGTGGCTGCCGTGGCCCTCGGCGTCACCGCGCTGAACGGGTTCCGGTTGCTGCGTTACGCCGCCGCGCCGCGCGACCGGCTGCGAGCCGAGTGGCGCACGCTGTCGGTCTACTACGGCCCGGGCGTGACCGGCGACCGCGCTCAGCGCCGGGTGCTGCGGATCACCGGCGCGGTGTTCGCCTGCTCCGGGGTGCTGCTGCCGCTCACCACCTGCCTGTCGGGCCACTGGGTGTGGGCACTGCTGTCTGCGGTGTCGACGGGCGCCGTGGTGGCCGGGTGCGCGCCGTTCTTCGCCCGTCGAGGTCCTCGGGTGCGCGCCGGGATCGCCCGATCGCTGCGCAGTCCCCAGGCGTGGGTCGTCCTCCTGGTCTGCGGCCTGTCGGCACTGGTGTTCGCCTTTCTGGCGTCCGCCGGCGCGGGCCTGCTGATCGCGGGCCTCGTGGTGTGCTGTGCGGGTGTGCTGGCGCCGCTGTTCGAGGCCGGCCGGGTGGTCGCCGACGTCGTCGGCGCGCGCCGGGACCGGGTGCGGTTGGCCTACCGCGCGCGGTTCGAGTCCGACTACCCGCTGCTGGACTCGTTGCGGGACACGGCGACAGCCGAGGGCGCCCTGGCCCTGCTCGACCGGCTGGACCACCCGCTGCCGGCTCCGGACCGCGGGCTGCTCGCCGAGGTGGCCGACGTGATGGACGACGACGACCCGCGCGCCGCGGTGCTCGCGATCCTGCCCGTCCGGCACTACGCCGTTCCGGGCGGTCGGCGGAACCCGCCGCTGCGGTGGGCGCACAGCGCGGCGGTGCGGGAGCGGATGCGGTCGCTAGCCGCGGCCCAGGTGTAGTTCGCGCCAGCCGCGCATCACGAACTCCTGGCGGCGTTCGGGTTCCGCGGCCAGCACGGCGTCGGGGAGCCTGCGGGTCAGCGCGGACAGCGCGGCCTCGACCTCGATCCGGGCCAGCGGCGCGCCCAGGCAGTAGTGGATGCCCATGCCGAAGCCGAGGTGCGGGTTCGGCGAGCGGGTGATGTCCAGCACGTCCGGGTCGGCGAACACCGCCGGATCGCGGGCCGCCGCGCCCAGCAGGGCCGCGATTTTCGTACCCGGTGGCACCGTGTGACCGGCGATCTCCACCCGTTCGGTGGCGGTCCGTTCGAAGAGCTGGAGCGGCGAGTCGTAGCGGATCGACTCCTCGACCGCCGACGGCAGCAGGTCCGGCGCCGACACCAGCAGGCGCCACTGGTCCCGGTGCGCCATGAGCGCGCGCACGCCGTTGCCGATCACGTTGACCGTCGCCTCGTGCCCGGCCATGAGCAGCAGCACGGCCGTGGCGACCAGTTCGTCCTCGGTGAGCTTCGCGCCGTCCGCGTCGGTCACCGCGACCAGGTCGGACACCAGGTCCTCGCCCGGCGAGGCGCGCCGGTGGGCCACCAGCTCGCGCAGGTAGGCCACGAACTCGGCCGCCGCGCGCTCCGCCGCCGCCTCCTTCTCCGCCGGCAGGCCGTACTCGTACATCTTCACGATCGCGTTCGACCACGGCTGCAACAGCGGGCGGTCGGCGGCGGGCACGCCCAGCAGCTCGGCGATCACCTCGACCGGCAGCGGGGTCGCGACGTGCGACAACAGGTCCGCCGAGCCCTCCGAGCCGATCTTGGCGACCAGCTCGTCCACCAGCCGGTCGGCCAGGTCCGCGACCCACGGCCGCAGCCGCTCGACGTGGCCGCGGCCGAACGCGGCGGCCACCAGCCTGCGCAGCCGGGTGTGCGTCGGCGGCTCGTTCTCCAGCAGCGAGTTGCGGTGCAGCAGGTTGAACGCGGTGAACCGCTCGACCGGCTTCGCGTCGGTCCAGATCCGGCCGAGCCCGCGGTGCCGCAGCACGGCCTGGCAGGCGCTGTGCGACACCGCCAGCGCGATGCCCATCCCGGGGTGCTCGTGCACCTCGCCCCGCTCCCGCAGCGCCGCGAACGTCGCGTACGGGTCGGCGAGGAAGGCCGGGTCGTGCTGGTCGAACGGGGTCACGGTCACGGACGGTAGGTCGTGCGGAGCGGTCCCGTCCATCGGCGTGTGGTTGTGCGTTCAAATAGTCAGCAAGTCGTGACATCAAGTAGTCGGGTTGACCCGTTCGGTCTCCACCAGCAGCATTCCTCCTCGTGTCGCCTGAAGTCGTCGCCCACCGCGGCGCGTCCACCGCGGAGCCCGAACACACCCTCGCCGCGTACCAGCGCGCGATCGCCGAAGGCGCAGATGGGCTGGAGTGCGACGTCCGGCTGACCCGGGACGGGCACCTCGTCTGCGTGCACGACCGCACCATCGACCGCACCAGTGACGGACGCGGCGTGGTCAGCGGGATGACACTCGATCAGCTGAAAAAACACGACTTCGGCCGGTGGCACGGCGACGAGCCCGCCGACGTGCTCGAACTCGACACGCTGCTCTCGCTCGCCGCCGACCACGACCGGCGGGTCTTCGTGGAGACCAAGCACCCCGTCCGGTACGGCGACCGGGTCGAGAAGGCGCTGTCCGCCGCGCTCGCCCGGCACCGGCTGGACGTGGTGATGATGTCGTTCAGCCTCACCGCCGTGCGCCGGTTCAAGACGCTGCGGCCCGAGGTGCCGACCGTGCTGCTGTTCGACCGGCTGTGGCCCGAGCGGCTGCCCGGCTGGGCCGACTTCGCCGGACCGGGCGTCCACCTGCTGCGCCGGCACCCCGACCGCGGTCGCGGCGCCTACTGCTGGACCGTGGACGAGCCCGCCGACGTGGCCCTGTGCGCGGAGCGGGGCGTCCGGTTCGTCGCCACGAACAACCCGGCGGACACCCGCTCGCTGCTTGCGGATAACTTGACGCGCGACCAGGGACCCTGACCTTTGGAGGCCGCGGTGGCGAAGCGGACGGCCGTGAAGACCAAGAGCGCGGACGGCGTGAACCCCCGTCAACCGTGCCCGTGCGGCTCGGGCAAGCGCTACAAGGCGTGCCACGGCGGCGCCGGCGGCGCGGCGGACGTGATCGTGTCGCGGCCCTTCGAGGGCCTCGCGGCCGAGGCGGAGCTGATCGCGCTGCGCGAGTTCGTGCCGGCGGCGACCGTGCCGCTGCCGATCAAGGACGGCGCGCGCGAGGTCGTGCTCGCGACCGTGCTGCCGATGGCCGCCGCGGCGCTGGTACGGGGCGACGGCACGGCGTTCGTCGGCCTCCAGGTGCAGACCCGGTCGGGTGATCTCTCCCGCGACCTGGCGCGCGCCGTGCAGTGGGCGCTGACCGCCGAGACGGGCGACGCGCTGCCGATCGTGGGCGTGGACGACGGCACGAACCCCGGCCGCTTGCAGGACCTCCTCGACACCGAGGCCGGGTTGAGCCCCGAGCTGCACACCGACTTCGCGTGGTGGATGCCGCCGGGCACCGAGCCGAGCGGCGAGGTCCAGCTGTCCCTCGAACGGGCGAACGCGGCGATCCTGCCGACCGAGCGCCTGGACGCGCCGGGCGTGTTCGCGGCGTACTGGGTCGACGCGGGCGACAAGGCGCACCTGCGCTGGGTGCGGCCGGAGCCCGAGGAGCGGCTGCTGGCCGCGCTGGCCCGGCTCGCGGTGCGCTCCGAGCACGACCTGGGCGAGGGTTCGCGCTACGCGGGCTCGTTCCGCGCGCACGGCCTGCTGGTGCCGGTGTGGGACCTCGACCGCGAGCTGCACTCCAGCGAGTGGGCCGGTCCGGCCGAGGCGCTGGGCAAGCGTTTGCAGGACGCGCTGACCAGCCTGGACGACGAGCCGCTCACCGAGGCCGAACGGCGGGCCCGGGACGGGCTGCGGGGGCGCCAGATCACCCTCAGGTGATACTTGTCCACAGGTATCCCCACCTTTGTCCACAGGAACCTGTGGACAACTTGGAGGACGAGTGATCCTGAGGATCAGCCCGCGCGACGACTGGAGTCGTGACCGGGAGGCAGGTGCCATCCCGCTCGACCCGGACGGCTTCGTGCACTGCTCGGACCCCGGCACCGTGCACCTGCCCGCCAACCGGCTGTTCCACGGCCGCGCGGACCTCGTGCTGCTCCAGGTGGACCCGGACGGGCTGCCGGTGCTGTGGGAACCGGGCGAGACCGAGGACGGCCCGTGGTTCCCGCACGTCTACGGGCCGATCCCGACCGACGCCGTGGTGGCCGTGCACGAGTTCGCGCCGGACGGCGCCGGCACGTTCCACCCATTGCCCGTGCTGTAGTCGCGAAGCCGGGCCGGGTCCGCGAGGGACCCGGCCCGGGAGGCCACCGGTGGCGCCTAGACCGTGCCGCCGGCCGCGCGCGGGGCGCTGCCGTCGGCCGCGTCGCCGACCGTCTCGCGGTTGAGGAACGCCTCCACGTGGAAGAGGTTGCCCGCCGCGCGGTCCACCACGGTGAGCAGCGTGCTCATCGACGCGACCTCCTCCACCTGTTCCTTGAGGAACCACTGGAGGAACTGCTCGCCGATGTAGTCGCCTTCGTCGCGGGCGGTCTTCGCGAGCGTCACGATCTGCTCGGTGACCGTCTTCTCCTGTTGCAGCGCCAATTCCACCGGCTGCCGCGCCTCGGTGAAGTCGTTGCGCACCGCGTCCACCCCGGGAATGGCGACCTTGAGCCCGTTGTCCATCAGGTACTGCACGATCATCATCGCGTGGTTGCGCTCTTCGAGCGCCTGCTTGTAGAAGTGCGCCGCGAGTCGGGGCAGGTCGTTGCCGTCGAACCACACCGCGATGGCCACGTACTGCTGCGCGGCGGTGAACTCGTGCCGCACCTGTTCGCGGAGCAGTTCGTGGAACTTGGAGTCGCGGGTTTCCGAGAGTTTCCTGACTGTGGCCATGCGCCCAGGTTAACCGGAAAATGATTCCGGCGCACCGAAGGCAAGGCTAATGAACAGGTTCGGAAAGGGTTCCCTAATTTAGGCGATCCTCTGTGACCCTTTTCTCACACCAGCGCGGCGCGGTCGATCGGGCACGACATGCAGCGCGGTCCGCCGCGGCCGGAGCCCAGTTCCGAGCCGCTGATCCGGAGCACCTCGACGCCCGCGTCCTCCAGCCGGGCGTTGGTCTCCACGTTGCGCTCGTAGGCCACCACGAGGCCCGGTCCGACGGCCAGCGTGTTGTTGCCGTCGTCCCACTGCTCGCGCTCGGCGGTCACCGGGTCCAACCCGGTGTCGATCACCCGCAGCCGGTCGATGCCCATCACCTCGGCCGCCGCCGCGAGGAACGGCCGGCGGTCCGCCACCACGACGCCGCCCGCGCCGTCCGAGCGCACCGGGAACGCGTCCAGGCTGTCCCGCACCGCCGGGTACATCACCACGGCGTCCCGGTCGACCATCGTGCACACCGTGTCCAGGTGCATGGTCGCCCGCTCCTGGGTGATCGGCACCGCCAGCACGGTGTGCGCCAGGCCGTCCGCCAGCGCCGACCGGGCGAACGACTCCGCGCCCGCCGGCGTGGTCCGCTCGCCGACCCCGATCGCCAGCACGCCCGGCGCGAGCAGCAGCACGTCGCCGCCCTCCAGCGGGGCCGAGTGCGCGCCGTACGCGCGGCCCGTGCGGCGGAACCGGGGGTGGTAGGCGTAGATCAGGTCGGTCAGCGCGGTCTCCCGGTCGCGGGCGGGCAGCGCGAGCGAGGTGATCGCGACCCGGTCGCCCACCCACACCGACGAGTCGCGGGTGAACAGCAGGTTCGGCAGCGGGTTCACCGCGAAGTCGATCGGGTGGTGCATCTTGCGCACCAGGGACGCGCCCTCGGCGGCGGGCAGCTCCTCGAACGTCATGCCCGTGGTCAGCGTGGTCGCCAGCTGCTCGGGCGAGGCGCCGGACAGGTGCGAGCGCAGCGCGTCCGCCAGGTCGATGCCGAGCCTGCGCTCGTCCACCGCGCTGTGGATGCCCGCGATCCGCGCCCGGTCGTCGTGCAGGGCGCTGACCAGCAGGTCCGACAGCAGCAGCACCTCGACGCCGCGGCCGCGCAGCACCTCGGCGAACGCGTCGTGCTCCTCCTGGGCGCGGTCCACCCACGGCACGCCGTCGAAGAGCAGCTGGTCGTTGTTGCGCGGCGTCAGCCGCTTCAGCTCGGCGCCGGGCCGGTGCAGCAGCACGGTGCGCAGCGGACCCACCTCGCTGTCGACCCTCGGCGCCGGTTCGGGCGTGCCGTCGATGGTCCCGGGAGCTGCGATGTGCGCGGTCACGGCGTCGAGGGTAACCCGGAGAATGCGCAAGTCGCAGCTCCAAGGTGGTCTGGATAACCGAAGTAGATGGCAAACGCGTCTCAAGGCGTCGATTCGTTGCGTTCTGAACAGGTACAGCAGGTCGATCGTTGCGGCGTCACACCGGTCCACCTCGTTCCGATGTCACCGTCGGGCGGCATGATCGTGGGGACAGGGGAGGACATCAGGTGGACATCAGGGTGACGGTCGACGCGCCGGGCAGTGCGGCGTCGGCCACCGGGATGCTGCTCGGCGAACTGCGCGACCAGGCGCGGGTGGACGCGGCGCCCGCGCCCGAGGCGTTGCCCGCCGGCGCCAAGAGCGGTGCCGGCGCGGCCCTCGCGGAACTCGTCGTGAACGGCGCGGGTGAGGCGGCGGTCGGCGCGATCGCGGCCGTGGTGACCGCGTTCGTGCAGCGGCGCAGCGCGCGCAAGGTGGTGCTGAAGGTCGGCGAGGACGAGCTGACCGTGGAGGGGCTCGACGCGCGGACGCAGAAAGCGCTCGTGGAGGACTGGCTGCGGCGGCACGGGGACTGACCGTGGGCAGGCACGCGTTGCTCGTCGCCACCGGCGACTACGCCGACGCCCGGCTGAGCAGGCTCCGGGCGCCCGAGCAGGACGTCGACCGGCTCGCCGCGCTGCTGGAGGACCCCGACGTCGGCGGGTTCGCCTCCGTCGCGGTGCTCAAGGACGAGCCCAAGAGCACCGTCGAACGGGCCGTCGAGGACCTGCTCGCCGACCGCGAGAGCGACGACCTCGTGCTGCTCTACTTCTCCTGCCACGGCCTGATGAACCCGGCCCGCCGGCTGTTCTTCGCCGCCGCCGACACCCGGCAGGACCGGCTGGCCAGCACCGCGCTGTCCCGCGCGTTCGTCAACGACCAGCTGGAGGGCTGCCGGGCCGCCGGGCGCGTGCTGGTGCTCGACTGCTGCTTCAGCGGCGCGTTCAGCGACGGCTTCAAGGGCGGCGCCGAGCCGGTGATCGAGGACCGGGGCGAGGGGTACGCCGTGCTCACCGCCACCAACGGCTACGAGTACGCCTACGAGTCCTCCGGCGACGGGTTGGAGGCGCTGCGGTCCTCGGTGTTCACCGACGTGGTGATCCAGGGGTTGGCGAGCGGTGACGCCGACCTCGACGGCGACCGGTGGATCGACGTGGACGAGCTGGCCAAGTACACCTCGCGCGAGGTCGCGCGGCGCACCGACCGGCAAACCCCGATGTACTTCGCGCGCGGGTCCGGCTCGCTGCGGATCGCCCGCGCCGGTGCCGGCGGCGTGCCCTCGGGGGTGCGCCGGGTCGCCTCCTACACGTCGGCACAACTGTTGGTGGCCAAGGGTTTCCGGGTTGCCGCCGAACCCGTGTGGCGCACCCTGGGCCCGGTCGGGCGGCGGGCCGTGGTGACCGTGGACGGACAGCCCGTCGAGCTGGGCGACGCGTCCGCGATCGCCGAGGCCTACCAGCCCGACGACCCGCGCGACGGGCTCGGCGTCGGCTACGTGCGCGACCTCGTGCGGCAGGTGCGGCTGGACGCGGGCGACGGCGCGGCGTCGGCGGTGGCCGTGGCGCAGGGCGCGATCACCGGCCTGGTCGACGCGATGCGCGACGGCGCGAACCCGGTGCGGCTGATGCGCGGTGTCGACGCGGCCGCCAAGCGCGCCGCGGAACTCGTGGTGCGCGACCACGTCGAACTGCTGCCCGGCGACGTGGCGCGGCTCGCGGCGTCGGTCGCGGGGTCGGCGCGGATCGGGCGGGTGGTGGCGTCGGTCGTGGAGCGGACCGGCGCCGGCGGTCCGGTCGTGGTGGAACGCGGTCAGGGTTTCGGGCTGGAGCACGACTTCGCGCGCGGTGTGCGCTTCGATCGCGGCTACGCGTCCAGCCTGTTCGTCACCGACACCGCCCGGCACGAGGCCGTGCTGGACCAGGCGCGGGTGCTGCTGGTGTCCGGCCGCGTGCCGGAGCAGGTGGGTCCCGCCACGCTGGGCAGGATCTTCGGCGACTGCCCGGCGCGGCTGGTGGTGTGCGAGCAGGTGTCGCACGGGCTGCTGACCGCCGTGCTCGGCCTGCCGCGGCCGGCGCTGCTGGTCGCCGCGGACCGCACGACGCTGGGTCTGCTCCGGGTCGCGGTCGGCGGACTGGTGCTGGAGGCCGACCTGCTGGGTTCGGCCGGCACGAGCGCGCTCGGCGGCGCGACCAAGGTCGTGTCGTCCGAGTGGGAGACGTCGGTGATCGGGCCGCGCGCGGACGGCGACCGGGCCTCGGCGGCCGTGCTGCGGGCGTCGGCGGCCGATTTCGGCGCGGTCGAACGGGCCGTGCGCGCGGTCCGGGGCGCCGCGGCCGAGGGCGTGCTGCGCGGCGGTGGCGTCGGGCTGCGGTCGATCGGCGAGGTCCTGGCGGGCGAGGCGACCGGCACGCCCGAGGAGGTCGCCGGGTGGCGCGCGTTCGCGACCGCGCTGGCCGCGCCGTCCGACCGGCTGGCGGACAACGCGGCCGTCGAGCCGCACGACCTCGACCCCGGGCTGATCGACTCGGCCGCGGTGGTGCGGGTCGTGGTGGAGGCGGCGGCGCGGACGGCCGCGCGCTTCCTGCGGGTCGCCTAGCCCGACGCGGCCGCGGACGCCGCGATCGTCGTGCTGATGATCGCGGCCTGCACCTGCTCGATCGCCTTGCGGGTCGCCTCGGACGCCCAGTCGCCCTCGGAGATCTTCTTCAACCGCGCCTTGACCTCGGCCCGCGGCAGGTCCTTGAACACCTTGCGGTCGTACTGCACGGACCTGACCAGGGACGCCAGCGCAGCGGTGCGCTCGTCCACCGGGTCGTCGCCGGTCACCGCCCTGGTGAGGCGCTCGCGCGCGTCGGTCTCCTGCGGCGGCTGCACGCCGTCCGGCGCCGGGTAGCGGGTGCGCGGGAACAGCAGCAGCACCCGGTCCTCCTCGCGGCGCAGCACGCCCGCGTCGACCAGACCCGTCAGCACCTGGTCCGGCAGGCCCTTGGACAGCTTGTCGACCCACGCCTTGGGCCGGCGCGGCTTGTCGTCGCCGATCCTGGTCAGCGCCAGGTCGAGCACCGGGTTGCCGGTCGGGGCCGGGTTCGTGACGGTCACGTGCTTGTCGACCACGTCGATCCGGCCGGCCAGGGTCAGCTCGACCAGCACCGCGCCCGCCAGCCCGAAGCCGAAGTTGGGCTGGCCGAGCTTCCGCGTGCCGTCGTCGTCGTAGGCGAGCAGGGCCAGTTCGTCGGCGAGGGTGAGGTCGCTCATCACCCGATCCTAGGCACCGCGCGGCGCGGCCCGCCGGGTTTCCGGGAGGTTCAGGGCAGCCAGGAGACGAGACCGCGCAACACCGTGTAGCCGACGAACGCGACCACGTCGAGCAGCGTGTGCGCCGCGATCAGCACCCACAGCCGGTTGGTGCGCTGCCAGACCTTGCCGAACACCAGACCCATCACCACGTTGCCGAGGAAACCGCCGAAGCCCTGGTAGAGGTGGTACGAGCCGCGCAGCACGGCGCTCGCGAGCAGCGCCGCGTTCGGGCGCCACCCCTGCTGACCGAGCCGGGTGATCAGGTAGCCGACGACCAGCGTCTCCTCGGCCCACGCGTTGCCGGCGGCGGACAGGACCAGCACCGCGCTGCGCCACCACGACTCGTCCAGCGTGGACGGCTGCACGGCCAGGTTGAAGCCCAGGTGGTACATCAGCAGGTACAGGCCCAGACCCGGGATGCCGATCACCGCGGCCAGGCCGAGGCTGCCCAGGGCGTCCTTGAGCGGCCGGGTGCGGTCCAGGCCCAGTGATTTCAGCGCGATGCCGCCGGTCCACAGCAGGTACAGGCCGAGCCCGCCCCACGCGGCCAGCTGCGCCACGCTCAGCAGCTGCGCGATCAGGTCGAGCAGGTCGAACCTGGCCTGCGGGACGTTGATCGCCACCGACTGCTGGTTCAGCGGCACCGGTTGGAGCAGGCTGTCGACCAGCCTGACCAGGCTGCGCGCGCCGGACATGCCGAGCGTGATCGCGAAGACGAGCAGCAGTTCGACCCGGATGGCGCGGCGTTCCTGGAGCACCCGTGGAGGTTAACGGCGTTGCGCGAGGAACGGGCAGCCCATCAGCCTGCGCAGCTCGACCGACAGCTCCTGGGCGGTCGCGACCGGGCGGGAGAACGCGATCCGCACGTCGTGGTCCTCCTCCGCCGCCTCGACCCGCAGCCGCAGGCCGAACCGGTCCAGGCCCAGCGGGCGGACGTGACCGCCCCGGAGGTTCTCCGGCAGGTGCTGGGAGAGCAGCCCGACCACGTCGCGGTGGGACAGCTCCAGGTGCCGCAGCCAGTGGTCCTCGTGCGCGCAGAACGGGTCCGGCACGGCGGCCGCGAACAGCTCCGGGCGCAGCGACACGGTGCCCTCGGCGTCGGCGACCACCAGGGACGCCGGGTCCAGGGTCAGCACCGCGGCGCCGTGACCGACGTCGAGCAGCCTCGGGTCCGGCTTGGCGTCGGCGACCTCCAGCGCGGCGCGGCGACCCTCCTCGACGTCCAGGGCGCGGATCCAGCCGGTGATCCACAGCAGGCCGCGGACCGGTTCGCGCAGCGGCACCGGCGCGTGGTCGGCGATCTCCAGCACGGCGGTCAGCTCGGCCCTGCGCGCCGCGCCGACCAGCGGGTGGTCGTCGTCGAGCAGCACGGTCGTCCGACCGCCCGGGTGCACGTGGTGCAGCAGCGGCACGACCCGGTCGTCCGTGCCGTCCGAGGGCAGCAACGCGGCGCGCCCGCCCCGTGCGGCCATGGTCCGCGCGCGCTCCGCCGGTGGCGGAGCCGGCGGTCGACGGTTCTCGCTCACCGCCTCACCTCCCCGACTTAGGTCACCCTAACTTGCCGGGCCGCCTCCGCGAAACCCCCGCCAGGATCCCGCGGGTTCGCCCGCCCGGCACCCCGAGTCCGCCGGTCGGTCATCCCGGCGCCGTGCGCGGGGGTCCGGTTGGCGGATGTCCGGCGGGTGCCGGCGGTTTTAGCCTGGGCGCGGGGTGAGATCGGACTTGGGTGGCGGGCCGTCCACCGACGGGGTGGCGATGGAGGACGCCTGGACGCGGCACTGCCTGGAGATCGCCGGGCGGCGGGCGTTCGGGTGGGTCGTGCTGGGCGCGATCGCCTTCGTCGGACAACTGTTGTTGATCTTCCTCGGGCACGTGCCCGGCCAGGTTCCCCTGATGCTGCTGGTCTTCTCCGTGGTCGTGCTGGGGCTCGGCATGGCGCGCCGCCGGGTGCCGCCGGTGATGGCCGACGAGCCGTGGCGGTTCGCGCGCGTGCACTGGCGCGGCGGACGGCTGGTCGTGCACGGGGAGCCCGAGCTGGTGCTCGACGTGACCGCCGGGCCGATCAGCCGCGGACGGATCAACCGGCACCGGCGCGCCTGGTACGTCGGCCCGGACCGCGACGGGCACTCGGTCGTGACCTTCCGCGGCGTGCCCCGGCTGTTCCCGGCGCGGTCCGCCGGGCGGTCACCCGGGTGAGGTGTGACCCGTTTCGCCGGTGATCGACCCGGCTACCCGGCCCGCACCTGGTTTGGTGGAGGGCGTGAGCGTGGTGGGCGAGGACTGGACCCGGAGGTGCCTGGCCAGGGCGGACCGCAGGGCGGCGGCGTTCGTCGGGTCGGCGGTGGTCGCGGGTGTCGTGGTGTGGCTGGCGTCGGGGTGGCTCGGGTCGCGGTGGGTGCTGCTGCTGCTCCCGCTGTGCCTGGAGTTCGCCGTGCCGGGGTTGCGGCACCTGGCCGGGCGGCGCGCGGTGCGGCGGTTGCTCGGCTCGTACCCGTGGCACGCCGAGGCGGTGACGTTCGTGCCGGGGCGGACCCGGGTCGGGCGGCAGGCGTTCCTGGAGGCGGCCGGGTCCGACCGCACGTTCCTGCGGCTGCCCGAGATGCCCGAGCGGGTGCGGGAGTACGTGCGGCGGTACGGGCAGGTGTGGCTCGCCGGGCCCGACGCGCGCGGCCGGGTCGTCGTGCTGACCCGGGGCATGCCGTTCCTGATCCTCGGCCGGGTGGTCATCCGCTAGCTCCGGCGTCACCGACCCACCGGGATGCCGGCCTGCTCGGCCCACGCGGCCACGTCCTCCTTGCGCAGCGCGGTGGCCAGCAGGTCCGGGAAGCGGTCCGGGGTGCAGGCGAACGAGGGCGCGCCCAGGTCGGACAGGGCGGCGGCCAGCTCGTGGTCGTACGCGGGGGTGCCGCTGTCCGAGAGCGCGAGCAGCACCACGACCGTGACGCCGCTCTGCACGAGTTCGCGCACCCGGCGGCGGAGTTCCCGCGCCACACCGCCCTCGTAGAGGTCGCTGATCAGCACCAGCACCGTGTCGGCCGGCCTGCGGACCAGGGACTGCCCGTACGCGACCGCGCGGTTGATGTCCGTGCCACCGCCCAACTGCGTGGCGAACAGGAGGTCCACCGGGTCGTCCAGCTGCTCGGTCAGGTCGACCACCTCGGTGTCGAACACGACCAGCTTCGTGTCGACGCTCTTCAACGTCGCCAACGACGCGCCCAACACCGCCGAGTACACGACCGACTCGGCCATCGAGCCCGACTGGTCCACCAGCAGGACCACGTCCTTGAGCGCGGCGCTCCGGTTGCGCCGCTGCCGGCCGAGCAGGTCCTGCACCACCACGGTCCGCTGCTCGGGTTGGTAGTGCCGCAGGTTCGCCCGCACCGTCGCGTTCCAGTCCACATCGGCCGGCCGGGGCCGCCGGGTCCGTCGCGAGTGGTCGACCGCGCCGTGCACCGCCGCGCGCAACCGGTCGGCCAACCGCCGCTCGATGTCCTCGACCACCTTGCCCACCACGATCTTCGCGGTTTCCCTGGTGCGCGCCGGTATCGCCGAGGACAGCGACACCAGGGTGCCCACCAGGCTGACGTCGGGCTCCACACCGGACAGCAACTCGGGCTCCAGCAACAACTGCCGCAACCCCAGGCGCTCCACCGCGTCCCGCTGCATCACCTGGACGACGGAGGAGGGGAAGTAGGTCCGCACGTCGCCGAGCCAGCGGTGCAGCACCGGCGACGAGCCGCCCAACCCGGCGCTCCGCTTCCCGCCCGCGTCGACCGGATCGCCCCCGTACAACCCGGTCAGCGCCGCGTCGCGCCGCCGGTCGTCCTCGCCCAGCGCGGTCAACCCGTCGCCCGCGGCCCCGCCCAGCAGCAACCGCCAGCGCCGCGCCCGTTCGTCCGCCGTGCTGTCCACGTTGGCCTCCGCGGTCATGTGTCCTCGTCCGTGCTCGTGGTGGAGGGAGTGGTCACGCGTCCGCCAGGAGGGCGCGGACGTGGTCGGCGAGGCGGGTGGCGAGGGCTTCGTCCCAGTCCTCGGCCCGGCTGCCGCCCTGCGCGGTGCCGGCTTTGACCCGGTCGCCCAGCAGGCGGCGTTCGGAGGCGCTGAACTCGGTCACCGCGCGGCGCAGCAGGGGCAGTGCGGCGTCGAAGTCGGCCGGGGACAGGCCCGTCAGCCACTCGTCCACCACGGTGAACAGCCGCGGGTCGGCGGCCAGCAGGGCGGCCGAGCCGCGCAGGAAGCCCGCCACGAAGGCGGTGGCGCCCGCGTGGTGGGACACCGCGCGGTGCAGCCGGACCGCCACCTCGGACGAGTCGAGCACGCCCTCCTCCCACAGCAGGCGGGTGGCGCGGCCGGCGGGGAGGCCGTGTGCGTCGGGCATGGTGGTGAGCGTGGCCAGGGCTTTGCGCCACGTGCCGCGGTGGGCGTCGTCGGCGGCCAGCCGGACCGCGTCGTCCGCGCCGTCCACCGCGGCCAGCGCGCGTTCGGCGGTGTCGTCGTCCACGTTCCGGCACGCGAGCGGGAGACCGACCGCGCCGCGCGCGAGCAGGCCGTGCAGCGCCACCCGCAACAACTCCGGGTCCGTGCCGCGGACCGAGCCGTAGCGGACCGTGGTGGCCAGGTCCGGCAGGGCGGCCAGCAGTTCCAGCGCGTCGGTCGCGGCCGCGGCGCAGCGGTCCAGGGCGAGCCGCGACGCCGTGACGGCGGCCTCGATCTCGCAGCCGACCGACCGGTTCAGCACCTCCGCCGCCTCGACCACCCGGCCCGCCGCCGCCGCGCGTTCGACCAGCACGTGCCGCGCCGCGCCCTCGACCGTCGTGCCGTGCCTGGCCGCGCCCGCCAGCGCCACCGCGAACTCCGGCTTCCAGTGCAGCTGCCACGCCTCGGCGAACGTGCCGAGCGTCCGCGTCGTGTCCGGCGTGCCCCACGGCACGCCGAGAACCTCCAGGCGCCGCAACAACTTCGACCGCTCCCGGTCCACGTCCTTGCGCAGGTCCAACCGCATCGGCTTGACGAACGCCGGTGCCGGCATCCGCAGCTTCCGGCGCAACCGGTCCAGGTCGACCGCCAGCGGCGACCGCGGCACGCCCTCGCCGACCTCGCCCAACCGCTCGCCGATCACCAACCGCTCGTGCACCAGCCTCAGCGGCACCTCGTCGCCGCCGCACAGCACGGCCAGCGCCGCCTCTGTCACCTCGGACAACCCCGGCGTCGGCCGACCGCGCAGGGCCGCGAGCGTGTCCGCGAGCCGCACCGCCTCGACCGCGCTCGCCGTCGACGCCGGCAGGTCCTCCGACCGCAGTACCGAGCACGCCCGGGCGAACCACCGCGCCACGCCGTCACCCTTGGCCGCGGTCTCCCACAGATGGGCGTACCAACCGGGTGACGTCACGCCCGCGCCGTAACCGGACGAGGACGCCAGCCGGCCGTGGCTCCACGGCACCCACGTGCCCGACACCTTGCGGCGCGGCAACCCCTTGAGGGCCGCCGCGTCCACCGCCGCGGGCGGCAGGTCGCGCAGCGCCGGCACGTGCCACGCCCCGCAGACCACCGCCACCGGGCCGGCGGTCGACTTCAGCGCGTCCCGGACGCCCTGGCGCATCCGGGCCTCCCGGCGCAGCGTCCGGGCGTCGACCTGGTCGGCGAACTCCTCGCGCAGCGCCGTCATCGCCTCCACCACCGCCTCGGCGAGACCGCGCGGGTCGGTGTGGTGCTCGACCACGTCCTCCCACCAGCGCTCCGGGTCGTCGAACCCGGCCGCCTCGGCGAGCGTGCCCAGCGGGTCCACCACGGCCCGCGGCTCCTCGCCGTCCCGTTCCTCGTCGGCCAGCGACACGGCCGCCGGCAGGTCGAAGAACCGCACCGGGACGCCGTTCGCGTCCGCCCACGTCATCGCCTGCCACTCCGGGGAGAACTCGGCGAACGGCCAGAACGCGGCCCGCGCCGGGTCCGCCTCGTCGTGCAGCAGCAGCGCCACCGGCGGGGTCAGGTCGCGGACGTGCGCCAGCAGCGCGTCGCCCTCGGGCGGACCCTCGATCAGCACGACCTCGGGTCGCAGCGCCCCCAGTGCCGCCACGACCATCCGGGCCGAGCCGGGACCGTGGTGCCGGATGCCGAGCAGCGTCACCCGGTCGGGAAGCGGACGGGTCATCAGCCCACCAGGTCCTGGCACGCGCGGTAGAGGTCGCGCCACTCCGACCGCTCCTTCACCACGGCCTCCAGGTACTCCTGCCACGCCGCCGTGTCCGACACCCGGTCCTTCACCACCGCGCCCAGCAGCCCCGACGCCACCTCGTCCGCGGTGATCCGACCGTCGCCGAAGTGCCCGGCCAGCGCCATCCCGCTGGTGACGACCGAGATCGCCTCGGCCGTGGACAGGCTGCCGCTCGGCTTCTTCAGCTGGGTTCGACCGTCCACAGTGGACCCGTTGCGCAGCTCGCGGAAGATCCGCACGATCCGGCGCACCTCCTCCAGCGCGGGCGGCTCGGCGGGCAGCTCCAGCGCCTTGCCGAGCTGCGCGGCCCGGCTCGACACGATCGCCACCTCGTCGTCCTCGGTCGCGGGCGGCGGCAGCACGACCGTGTTGAACCGGCGGGCCAGCGCCGAGGACATCTGGTTCACGCCGCGGTCCCGGTCGTTCGCGGTCGCGATCACGGTGAACCCCGGCACGGCCTGGACCTGGGTGCCGAGCTCCGGGATCGGCAGCGTCTTCTCGGACAGGATCGTGATGAACGAGTCCTGCACCTCGGCGGGCATCCGGGTCAGCTCCTCGACCCTGGCCACCGCGCCGGTGCGCATCGCGGTCAGCACCGGGCTCGCCACCACGGCCGCCTCGGACGGGCCTTCGGCGATCAGCCGCGCGTAGTTCCAGCCGTACCGGACCTGGTCCTCGCCGGTGCCCGCGGTGCCCTGCACGACCAGCGTCGAATCGCCGCTCACCGCCGCCGCGATGTGCTCGGACAGCCACGACTTGGCCGTGCCCGGCACGCCGACCAGCAGCAGCGCCCGGTCGGTGACGAGGGTGCCGACGGCGACCTCGACCAGCCGGCGGTCGCCCACGTACTTCGGCGCGATCACCGTGCCGTCCGGCAGCGTGCCGCCCAGCAGGTACTTCACGACGGCCTGCGGCGACATCCGCCACCGCGGCGGGCGCGGGCGGTCGTCCGCGTCCGCGATCGCGGTCAACTCGGCGGCGTACTGCCG
Source organism: Actinosynnema sp. NPDC020468 (assembly GCF_040642015.1). Classification (NCBI taxonomy): domain Bacteria; kingdom Bacillati; phylum Actinomycetota; class Actinomycetes; order Pseudonocardiales; family Pseudonocardiaceae; genus Actinosynnema; species Actinosynnema sp. NPDC020468. The sequence goes on along the minus strand of NZ_JBFAEO010000003.1, from coordinate 144,249 downwards.
CTCCGCGGCCGGCCGCAGCACGGTTTCGGTGGTCACGGGGTGTCCTCCCGGTCGGTGGGGTTCGGGGTGAACGCGACGCGCAACCGCATGCGCAGCCGCAGGGTGTCGAGTTCGCTGGTGTGCTCGGGCCAGCGCCCGGTGATCGTGTCCCACCGCGCGCCGAGCACCTCGGCGTCGCCGCGGGCCAGCAGCACCGCGGGCGGGCGCCCGGCGCGCCACCTCGGGTCGCGCATCCCGGCGTACCGGGTGAGCAGCGCGGCCGTCGCCTCGGCCGACCACGGGCCGGGCAGCTGGGAGCACGCGTGGTCGAGCAGGTCGTAGTTCCACTGCCGGGACACCTCGACGACGGTGCGCGCGGCCAGGTCCGCGGGCAGCCCGGCCAGCATCTCCAGCTGCTCCATGCCGGTCAGCGACCTCGTCGCGGCGACCGCCCACGGCCGCGCGTCCACGGCCAGGTTCAGCCGTTGCGCCACGCCCCGCAGCAGCGACGCCGCCCACGGCCCGCGTTCCAGCACGAGCGCCGCGCCCGCGTCGTCCTCGCCGAGCCGGTCGGTCCAGTGCCCGGGCGGCACGCTCGCCGCCGCGCCCCTGATCCGGCCCGCGATCCCCGACTCGGACCCGTCGCGCAGCAGGTCCCGCGCCTCGTCCGGCTCGGGCGCGCGGTCGGCCCACAGCTCGTCGGACTGCACGTCGAACCCGTCGGCGGTGCGCCAGAGCCCCCGGTACAGCCGGTCGGCGGCCCGCTCGGCCAGCCGCGACGACGGCAGGTGCCGCACCAACCGCAGCGCCTCGTCGTGCACGCCGACGGCCCGGTCGTCCAACGCCCGCTCGAGCAGCGGCTCGTCGGCGTCGGACAGCCCGGCCTCCAGCGCGCCGACCACCGCCTGCCGGTCGATCGCGCGGGGTTGGCGGTCGTACTCGGTGTCGAGGAACGCCCGGACGCCCGCCGGGTCGTCCAGCCGGGCCCGCCGCAGGTGCGCGGCCCTGGTCGCGACGGGCAGGTCCATGACGGCCGCGAGGTCGACCTCGCGCGCGCCCTCTGTGGCGGCCCAGGACCAACCGGGGCGGACGCCGGCCAGCCAGCGGCCCCGGGCGCCCAGAACGGCCGTCACGGCCTGCCTGAGGCCCGGGTGGGCGGTGCCGAGGCCGAGCAGGGCGGGCAGTTCGCGGTGCTCGGCCACCACACCGGCCGCCCTGGCCATGCCGCACCACTCGGTCAGCAGCACCTGGTCGTCCAGCGCGAGGATCTCCGACAGCACGGCCCGCGCGGCCTCTCCGGCCTGCACGTCCGCGACCGCGGCCGCCACCGGCAACGCCACCTCGTCCACGAGCGCCGGCACCGACGCCCCGAACGCGGCCGGCCCGAACACCGCCACCCGGTCGAGCAACTCGCCCGCCGACGTCCCGGACCGCGACGCGCCCACCAACAACGCCTGCACGGCCGCCTCCCACTCCTCCCGCACGCTCACCGCCCCACCTCCGGTCGGGACGCGACGGCCCGAGGCGCCGCGGTTCGTGACGGGGGCGTCCGGTGGGGCGGTGGTGGGCAGGCCGGGCCGGCGCTGCTTCGCTTTCTCGGGTTGTCGCTCGGGTCGGGTCGGTGCGCGTGGCGTGGTGCGGTGGCCCGGTGTGCCGGGTTTCGTGGCGCGGGCGTCCGGTCGGACGGCAGTGGGCAGGCCGGGCCGGCGCCGTTTGGCCTTCTCGGGTTGTCGGTCGGGTCGGGTCGGTGCGCGCGGTGTGGCGTCACGGCCCGAGGGGCCGGAGCCTGAGGCGCGGGCGTTCGAGGGGGCAGCGGCCGGGTCGAGGTGGCGACGTCTCCGCCCGTCCCGCGGGTTGCGGCGGGCAGGTGCGGGCCGACCGGGCGGGGTGTCGCGGGCTCGAGGGCGCGGGGCGGGGTGGTCACACGACCTCCGGTGCGCGGTCGGGGAGGGCGGTGGCGCCGACGCGGAACTCGTGGCCCGTCCACAGGCCGTAGGTCGTGAAGGGCGCGCCTCCGGTCAGGGCCAGGGCCCGATCCCACGGCAGGTCGCGGCGCACGGGCAGGCCTCGGCCCTCGGTGTCCACCAGGTGGGTCGCGGTCGCCCGCACGGGGCCGCACGCGAGCGGGTGGAGGCGTTGCCACGGGTCGGCGCGCAAAGCCGGTTCCAGGCCGGCCAGGGCGGCCCGCCACGTCGTGGGCGCGGGCACCGCACCGGCCGGCGTCTCGGTCCGGGTGTCGCCCACCGCGACCCGGGTCGAGCCCGGGTACGGGTGCAGGACGCCCTCGAACTCCACGCCGTGCGGCAGCGGGGGTGCCGGGCGGGCGCCGCCGCCGGCGTGCCGGATCGCGACGAACCAGCCGTGCGCGCGGCCCCACACCCACTGGCGGACGGTGCGGACCAGGCCGTCGTCGGTGTCCAGGCGGATCAGCGGCAGCCAGCGGTCGGCCAGGCCCGGTCCGGCGCGGACCTCCTCCTCCGGCACGGAGAAGCCCAGCCGGCGGCGCACGAGGTCGGTGTCGGTTGCCGCCAGGCGGGTCAGCAGGTGCAGGCCGCCCAGCCGGTCGGCCGCGTCGTGCGCCCAGTGCGCGCCGCCGGCCGCGACCACGGCCCGCAGTTCCTCCACCGCCGACGCCAGCCCCTTGGCCTGCGCGTCGACCATCCGCGCGCCGATCGAGTGCCACCACGCCGCGTCCCGGCCGGGCAGGCCCGCGATGCCCGCGTCCGCCACGTCGCCCAGCCAGTCGGCCAGACCCGTGACGCCCGCGCGCACCGCGCCCTCACGACTGCGCGCGGTGCGCTCCTTGGCCTTCGCCCGCCGCTGCACCGCCTCGGGCGAGGTGTCGACGGCCTTGGCCGCGCCCGCCTTCCGCCTGGTCAGCCACTCGGTCACCCAGTCGGGCGCGGTGCCCGGCTCGAGCGGCGAGCGGGCGTCGACCAGCTGGAGCGCCACCGCGTGCTTGCACGGGAACTTCCGCGACGGGCAGCTGCACTTCGCCGCCCGGTCGCCGAGGTCGACCACCACCGCGTACGGGGTCCGGCCGCTGCCCTTGCAGAAACCCCACAGGGCCTCGGGGTCGCGACCGAGCCCCGACCAGCCGGAAGACCCGGCCAGCTTGGTGGCGGCGCCCGCCACCCCGCTGTCCGGAGCCAGTTCCAGAACCGCCTGTGCGTCCATGGCTGCGGAGAGTACGGACGGGCACCGACAATTCCGGGATCAGTCCAGGTCGGGGCCTCGGCGCGACCACGACCACGCGTAGCGCGGGTCCTCGCCGGCCAGCGCCGCCTCGCCCAGCTCCAGCGGCCGGAACGTGTCGACCATGACGGCGGTCTCGTCGAACGCCTCGGCGCCCAGCGAGGCCTCCACCGCGCCCGGCTGCGGACCGTGCGTGCAGCCCGACGGGTGCAGCGACAGCGACCCGATGCCGATGCCCGAGCCCTTGCGCGCCTCGTAGTCGCCGCCGACGTAGAACATCAGCTCGTCGGAGTCCACGTTCGCGTGGTTGTAGGGCACCGGCACCGACAGCGGGTGGTAGTCGACCTTGCGCGGCACGAACGAGCACACCACGAAGTTCGGGCCCTCGAAGGTCTGGTGCACGGGCGGCGGCTGGTGCACGCGCCCGGTGATCGGCTCGAAGTCCCGGATGTTGAACACCCACGGGTACAGGTGCCCGTCCCAGCCGACGACGTCGAACGGGTGGTTCGCGTAGGTGAACCGGGTGAGCCCGGCGCGGTGCCGGACCAGCACGTCCACGTCCTCGCCGTCGACCAGCAGCGGCTCGACGGGTCCGCGCACGTCGCGCTCGCAGTACGGCGAGTGCTCCAGGAACTGGCCCTTGGCCGACAGGTAGCGCTTCGGCGGCCCGATGTGCCCGGTCGCCTCCAGCACCAGCAGGCTCAGCGGCGTCTCGGGTACCACCCGGTAGGTGGTCGAGGTCGGCAGCACGACGTAGTCGCCGGGACCCACGGGCAGCGCGCCGTAGATCGTCTCCACGACGCCCTCGCCCTCCTGGACGTAGAGCAGTTCGTCGCCCGCCGCGTTGCGGTACAGGGGGCTCGCGACCGACGCGCGGACGAACCCGATCGTCACGTCCGGGTTGCCGAACAGCCGTCGGCGACCGGTGACCGCGTCGGCGTCGTCCCAGGTCAGGTCGGTGGTCTTGAAGTGGCGGGGCTTGAGCGGGAGGTTCGGCTCGAGCGGGCCCCGGTCGTCCGCCACGGTCACCGCGTCCACGATGGCGGTCGGCAGGTGGCGGTGGTAGAGCAGTGCCGAATCGGCCGAGAAGCCCTCGACGCCCATCAGCTCTTCCGCGTACAGCCCGCCCTCCGGTGTGCGGAACTGCGTGTGGCGCTTTCGGGGGATTTCCCCGACCTGGCGGTAGTACGCCATCGTCTCACTCCGGCGTTCGATAGTCGGACATCTTTGTTCATTGACCGGTACGCCACTAGCGTGTCAGCCGTGTCAAGCGCCTTCGAACTCCGTGCGCCCGGTCCACGCGGCACTCCGCCCCTGCTCGCGCGGCTCGTCGACGACGCCGCGCTGTTCCCGCCGGGCAACGCGACGATGCCCGACGCGGTACGCGGTCACCTCGACGCGCGCGTCGGGGAGTGGGCCGGTGCGGTTGGTCTCTTCCTGTGTCCCGCTTCGCGGCTGGCCGAGCTGATCACCGAGCTGATCAAGGTCAAGCCGGTGAAGCCGATCGCCCTGTCCCTGGTCATCGACACGGGGCTGGGGGGTGTGCCCAAAGCCGTGTCGATCGTGGAGTCGCGCAGCGAGCTGCTGGCCCTGCGGATGGTCGAGATGCCCGCCCCGTCCGACGTGGACGAGGTGTGGCTGGAACGCGTCTCGGAGTTCGTGCCCGAGGACGTGATCCGCGTGGTCGAACCCCGGCGCGGCGGCGCCGAGTGGCTCGACGGCGTGCGTCGCGTCATCGAGCACGGCAGCTGGCCCAAGCTCCGCTGCGGCGGTCTGAGCCGGGAGAACTTCCCGAGCCTGGACGAGGTCGCGGACTTCCTCGCGGTGGTCAGCGGCGGCGGGGTGGCCTTCAAGGCGACCGCCGGCCTGCACCACGCCGTCCGCTACACGGACGAGAAGACCGGCTTCACCCACCACGGTTTCCTCAACCTGCTCGTCGCGACCGCGCGTGCGCTCTCCGGCGGCGACGTCCGGGACGCGCTGGGCGCCACCGACGCGGCGGCGCTCGGCGAGGAGGCCCGGTCGCTGTCCGACCAGGCCGCCCACGCGGTCCGCGGCGTGTTCGCGTCCTACGGCTCGTGCTCACTGGACGAGCCGATCACCGACCTCGAAGAGCTGGGGCTGCTGTGAGCTGGATCGACGACCCGCAGTTCCGGGCGGACGCCCCGTTCGGACCGCAGACCCTTCCCTACGGGGTGATCCCGGCGGGCATCGCGGTGCGCGTGGGTGACCAGGCGTTGCCGTTGCGCCCCCTGGCGGACCACTTCGGTCCCCGACTGGGTGAACTCGTGGCCGCGGACTCCCTCGACCCGCTGCTGGCCGCCGGCCGGCCCGTGTGGAGCGAGCTGCGCGCCCGCGTGGTGGAACTGGCCACGGCCGTGTCCGCGCCGCGCGGCGCCTCGCTGGTCGGCCTGGACGACGCCGTGCTGCCGTTCCGGGTCGCCGACTACGTGGACTTCTACTCGTCGCGGCACCACGCGGAGAACGTCGGCCGGATCTTCCGCCCCGACGGCGACCCGCTGCTGCCCAACTGGACGCACATCCCGATCGGCTACCACGGCCGCGCGGGCACCGTCGTCGTCTCCGGCACGGACGTGGTGCGGCCCAGCGGTCAGCGCAAGACCCCCGAGGGCCCGGTGTTCGGCCCGTCGCAGCGGCTCGACATCGAGGCCGAGGTCGGGTTCGTCTGCGGCGGCCCGGTCCGCTCGCGGCTGACCCCGTCACAGGCGGCCGACCACGTGTTCGGCGTGGCGCTGGTCAACGACTGGTCCGCGCGCGACATCCAGGCCTGGGAGTACGTGCCGCTGGGCCCGTTCCTGGGCAAGTCCTTCGCCACCTCGGTCGCCGCGTGGATCACCCCGCTGGAGGCGTTCGCGGTCGCCAGGGTCGCGCCGCCGCACGGCGACGTGCTGCCGTACCTGGTGGAGGAGAAGCCGTGGGGCCTCGACCTCGCGCTGGAGGTCGAGTGGAACGGCGTGCGGGTGTCCCGGCCGCCGTTCCGCGAGATGTTCTTCTCGTTCGCCCAGCAGCTCGCGCACCTGTCGTCCAACGGCGCTACCGTTCGGCCCGGTGACCTGATCGCGTCGGGCACCGTGTCCGGTCCGTCCCGCGACGAGCGCGGCTCCTTCCTGGAGCTGAGCTGGGGCGGCACCGAGCCGATCGCGCTGGACGGGGTCGAGCGGACGTTCCTGGAGGACGGCGACACGGTGCGGATCACCGCCACGGCCCCGGGCGAGGACGGCTCGCTCGTCGGCCTGGCCGAGGTGGTCGGCACGGTGCGGCCCGTCGACGAGAGGTAGGAAGTGAGACCGGAACCCCGGCCGAGGCTCCCCGTTCCGGCGTCGAAGGAGAGTTCCCTGACGCTGGAACGGGGCCTCGCCCTGCTCCAGGCGGTGGCGGACGCCGAGTCCGAGGCGCCGTCCATCAGCGAGCTGGCGGCGGCCATCGGCGCGTCCAGGGCGGCGGTGTACCGGCTGCTGGTGCCGTTGCAGTCGCGCGGCCTGGTGCGCCGCGAGGGTTCCAAGGTGCGGCTGGGCCTCGGCGTGCTGCGGCTGGCGTCGAACGTGCTGCCGCAGCTGCGCCTGGCCGCCCAGCCCGCCCTGCGCACGCTCGCCGAGCACGTCGGCGCGACCGCCCACCTGACCGTGGCCGACGGCACCGAGGCCCAGGCCGTCGCCGTGGTCGAACCGTCCTGGACGGCCTACCACGTGGCCTACCGGGTCGGCTCGCGCCACCCGGTGCACCGCGGCGCGGCGGGCAAGGCCATCGGCCTGTCGATGGAGGGCAGGCAGTGGGTGAACTCGACCGGCGAACTCCAGCCGGGCGCCTTCGGCGTGGCCGCGCCGGTGCGCGGGGTGCCCGGCCTGCGTGCCAGCGTGGGCGTGGTGGCCCTGGAGAAGCTCGACGGCGACGTCGTGGGCCCCCAGGTCGTCCGCGCCGCCCAGGAGGTCGCGGACGCCCTGCGGTGAGTCACGTCGCCGGCGCGGCCCGGTGACCGCGGCGACCGGGACCAACGTCCCGGTCCGGACGGGACGGTAGGACCTGAGCGGGACCCCGGGCACCGGCTTACCGTCACCTCGTGGACGTACTCGACCTGGCCCGGTGGCAGTTCGGCATCACCACCGTCTACCACTTCCTCATGGTGCCGCTGACGATCGGGCTGTCGCTGCTCGTGGCGGGCATGCAGACGGCCTGGGTGCGGACCGGCGACCGCAAGTACCTGGGCATGACGAAGTTCTGGGGCAAGCTGCTCCTGATCAACTTCGCCATGGGCGTGGTCACCGGGATCGTGCAGGAGTTCCAGTTCGGCATGGCCTGGAGCGCCTACTCGCGGTTCGTCGGCGACGTGTTCGGCGCGCCGCTGGCCATGGAGGGCCTGGTCGCGTTCTTCGTGGAGTCCACGTTCCTCGGGCTCTGGATCTTCGGCTGGGACCGGTTGCCGCGCAAGGTGCACCTGGCCTGCGCGTGGGCGTTCTCGCTGGCCACGATCGCGTCGGCGTACTTCATCCTGGCCGCGAACTCGTGGATGCAGCACCCGGTCGGCGTCGTGCTGGAGGACGGCCGGCCGCGGCTCACCTCGATCTGGGCGGTGCTGACCAACAACACCGTACTGGCCGCGTTCCCGCACACGATCTTCGGCGCGTTCGCGGTGGCCGCGACGTTCCTGGTCGGCATCGCGTGCCGGCACCTGTGGCGGCGCAGCGACCACGAGGGCGTGTGGCGGGCGTCGGTCAAGCTCGGCACGTGGGTCGGCGTGGCGGCGTTCGCCGGGCTCGCGATCACCGGCGACTTCCAGGGCAAGCTGATGTTCCGGCAGCAGCCGATGAAGATGGCGGCCGCGGAGGCGTTGTGCCACACGGAGTCGCCGGCGTCGTTCTCGGTGTTCGCGATCGGCGACGTGTCGCGGGCGGACTGCGAGAACGTCAAGAGCGTCACCGTGCCGGCGCTGCTGTCCTTCCTGGCGCACAACGACTTCTCCTCCGAGGTCAAGGGCATCCAGGACCTCGTGCCGCTGTATCAGGCGAAGTACGGGACGAACTACCCGGTGGACGACCGGCTCGGCGAGTTGAGCGGCAAGCCGATCGACTACGTGCCGAACCTGCCGGTGACGTACTGGGGTTTCCGGCTGATGATCGGGTTCGGCGGGATCGCGGTCCTCGCGGGTCTCGCCGCCCTGTGGTCGACCAGGGGTGGCCGGGTGCCGAGCAGCCGGTGGTTCCCGGTCGCGGCGCTCGCGAGCATCGCGACCCCGTTCCTGGCCAACAGCTTCGGCTGGATCTTCACCGAGATGGGTCGCCAGCCGTTCGTGGTGGTGCCCAACCCGAGCGGGGTCGACGGGGTGTGGATGTTCACCGCGCGCGCGGTCTCGAACTCCACACCGGGGGAGCTGCTGACCTCGCTGATCACCTTGACGCTGGTCTACGGACTGCTCGCGTGCGTCGAGGTGTTCCTGATCCGGCGGTACGTCCGCGCGGGGGTCGCGGGCGTGCTGCCGGATCGGGAGGAACCGAAGACCGACGAAGACGTCCTGTCGTTCGCCTACTAGGAGACGGGCAGTGGAAACGCTCTGGTTCTGCGTGATCGCCCTGCTGTGGCTGGGCTACCTGTTCCTCGAGGGCTTCGACTTCGGCGTCGGCATGCTCCTCCCGGTGCTCGGCCGGGACGAGACCGAGCGGCGGGTGCTGATCAACACCATCGGTCCCGTGTGGGACGGCAACGAGGTGTGGTTGCTGGTCGCGGGCGGTGCCACGTTCGCGGCCTTCCCGGGCTGGTACGCGTCGCTGTTCAGCTCGGCGTACCTGCCGCTCACCCTCTTCCTCGTCGCGCTGATCGCCCGCGGCGTCGCGTTCGAGTACCGCGGCAAGGTGGACTCGGCGCGCTGGCGGCGGCTGTGGGACACGATGATCGTGGCCGGGTCGTGGGTCGCGGCACTGGGCGTGGGCCTGGTGCTGTCGGCGAACGTCTTCGGCCTTCCCCTGGACGCGAACGGTGACCGAGTGGGGTCGCCGTTCGCGGCCATCACCCCGCAGTCGCTGCTCGGCGCGCTCGCGGTGGCGGGGTACGCGCTGGTGCACGGCGCGGTGTTCCTGACGCTCAAGACCGAGGGCGAGGTCCGGGAGCGGGCCCGCGGGCTGGTGCTGCGGTACGCGCCGTTCGCGTTGCTGCCGCTGGTGGTGCTGTTGTTGCTGGTGCAGTTGCACTCGGGCTCGACGTGGACGTGGGCGGCGTCGATCGTGGTCGCCCTGGCGGCGCTCGGCGGGTACGCGCGGTTGGTGCTGCGGCGGGAGGGGCAGGCGTTCGCGCTGATGGGCGTCGCGGTGGCGGCGACCGTGGTGGCGCTGTTCGGCGCGCTGTACCCGAACGTGCTGCCGTCCACGCTGGACCCGGCGTTCTCGCTGACCGTGGCCGACACCGCGTCCAGCCCGTACACGCTGACCGTGATGACGTGGGTCGCCGCGTTCGGCACCCCGGCCGTGCTGGTGTACCAGGGCTGGACCTACTGGGTCTTCCGCAAGCGCATCGGCACCCGCCACATCCCGGCCGTGCACGTGCCCTCGTCGTAGGATCGTCCTACAATCCTTCGATCCTCTAGTTCAACGGTACCCTTGAGGACTCGTTGAACTAGAGGATCGTTGAACAATCTGCCGGCCGCTGGTCCGCTACACGGACCAGCGGGACCACAATTGATCCCGGTAATTCTCGTTGCACGGGAACAAGAACACGCTCCCGTCACCGTGCGCCGCGACACACCGGCTCTGGAATGCCCAGTTGACCAGTTGGAAGCTGCTGCCCCTCTGGTAGAAGAGCCACCACTGGTCGCTGTACGAGGTGTTGCACTCGAAGGTGAACACCGAGCCGTCGGCATGTGCGGCGAGGCACTTCCCGCTGTACGCGTTGACCAGTTGGAGAGTGCCGTTGTAAGTCCAGATCTGGTCGGCGTACAGGATTCCGCAATCGGTGTACAGGAAGACCGCGGGATGGTGGTTGGCCAGGCAACCGTTCGGCAGTTCCTGGTTGAACAGCTGGTAGACGCCCGGAAGCCGGGGCGCGGCAGTGGGTGTGGCGGCGGGTGCCGCGGCCGTCGACAACGCCATCACGGCGACGGCGACCGACAGCGCGGCGCAGAACTTCCCGATGCGCGATCCGATGAGCACGATTCCCCTCCACATCGCTCCGGTGGATTGCGATCGGGGGAAAATTATCAGCCGTTCCCGGATGTCGGTGAAATCCTGACCGGGTATCACCCTGTCGGTGCGCGACCGCCGGTGCGCCGAATTCCGGGCCGCCGCGAAATCGACCATCGGCTCACCGCTCGGGCAATTCCACCCGGAAAGTCGCACCCTCGCCCGGCGCGGTCGTCAGCGTCACGGTGCCGCCGTGCGCCTCCACGATCGCCCGCACGATGGCCAACCCCAACCCCGTGCCGCCCTGGGAACTGCGGGCCGCGTCGGCCCGGTAGAAGCGCTCGAAGACGCGGTCGGCCTGGTCGGCGGTCATCCCCGGGCCGTGGTCGACCACCTCGACCACCGCGCCCGGCCGGACCCGCACCTGAACCGGCGCGGAGTCCGGCGTGTGCGCCAGCGCGTTGCCCACCAGGTTCGCGAACACCTGCCGCAGCCGCGCCTCGTCACCCGGCACGACCACCGCCGCCGCGTCCAGCGCGATCTCCCGCCCCGGCGCCACCGCCCGCGCGTCCCGCACCGCGTCCGCCGCCAGCACCACCAGGTCCACCGGCTCGGACCGCAACGCCCGGTCCTGGTCCAACCGCGCCAGCAGCAGCAACTCCTCCACCAGCACGCCCATCCGCACCGACTGCTCCTCGATGCGCCGCAACGCGTCCGGCGCCGGCGCCGCGCCCTGCCGGAACAGCTCGGCGTACCCCCGGATCGACGTCAGCGGCGTGCGCAGCTCGTGCGAGGCGTCCGCGACGAACCGCCGCATCCGCACCTCCGACCGCCGCGCCTCCTCCTCGGACGCGGCCCGGGCCTGGAACGCGGTCTCGATGTGGCCCAGCATCACGTTCAGCGACGTGGCGAGCCGCCCGACCTCGCTGCCCGGCTGCCGCACCGGCACCCGCCGCGACAGGTCGCCCGCCGCGATCGCCTCCGCGGTCGCCTCGACCTCCTCCAACGGCCGCGTCGACCGCCGCACCAGCAGGTGCCCGGCCACCGCCATCAGCAGCACCGCGCCGAGGCTGATCAGCAGGAACGTCTCCCGCAGGTCGTCCACCGCGTCGTCGACGTCGGCCTGCGACACCGCGACCACCAGCTCCGCGTCGCCGACCCGCCGCGCCAGCACCCGCCACCGCCGGTCACCCGACACCGACCCGACCGTGGTCGGCGAGCCGGTCAACCCGCCGTACCCGGGCAGGTCCGGTTTCGGTCCGTCCGACGGCGTGCTCAGCTCGACCGTGCGCCCGGTCGAATCGCGCAGCAGCGCCACGTCCTGCTGGAAGAACCCCCTGGTCACGCCGCGCGACACGGCCTGGGCGACCTGGCGTTCCGCGCCGTCCGCGATCCGGCTGAGCCGACCGTCGACCTGGCCGAGCAGGTACCGCTCCATGACCTGCGAGCCGATGAGCCACGTGCCGAGCAGTCCGGCCGTGGTGAGCAGCACGAGCACCGCGACCAGGCGGACGCGCAGCGACGTGCCCCGCGGCGACCTGGTCAGGACGGCCTGCGCAGCACGTACCCGATGCCGCGCACGGTGTGGATCAGCCGCGGCTCCACGTCGTCCACCTTGCGCCGCAGGTAGGAGATGTAGGACTCGACCACGCCCACCTCGCCGTTGAAGTCGTAGTGCCAGACCTGGTCCAGGATCTGGGCCTTCGACAGCACCCGGCCCGCGTTGCGCAGCAGGTAGTGCAGCAGCTTGAACTCCGTGGGCGACAGCTCGACCACCCGGCCCGCCCGGCGCACCCGGTGGCTGTCCACGTCGAGTTCGAGATCGGCGTAGGACAGCGGTTCCGCGGGCTCGCGCGGCGGTTTCGTCCGCCGCAGCACGGCGTGCACCCGGGCGATGACCTCCTCCAGGCTGAACGGCTTGGTGATGTAGTCGTCGCCGCCGATGGTCAACCCGGTGATCTTGTCCTCGGACGCGTCGCGCGCGGTCAGGAACAGCACCGGGATGGTCTGCCCGCCCGCGCGCAACCACCGCAGCACGTCGAACCCGTCGCGGTCGGGCAGCATCACGTCCAGCAGGATCAGGTCGGGCGGCTCCTTCTCCACGTGCCGCAACGCCTCGCCGCCGGTGGCGGCGGTGTCCACGGCGAACCCGTTGAACCGCAGGCTCGCCGCCAGCAGCTCCCGGATGCTCGGTTCGTCCTCGACCACCAGCAGCCTGCCGTGCACCGCCCCACCCCCTCGCCGCGTCCTACTCCGTACGCCGGGTCACCGTCTGCGCCGCCACCGTGCCGTCGGAGCCGGCCTGGCCCTGCACGACGACCTGGTTGCCCGCCTTGAGGTCGGACAGCGCGCCCTGATCGGTCAGCTCCACCTTGGTCGAGTCCGATGTGGACACCTTCACCACGGTACCGTCCTGCGTCTTCACGTACAGGGTGGTGCCGTCCACGTGGTCGACGGTGCCGATCGTGCCGCGGCGCGCGGCCTGGCCCTGTTGGCCCTGCTGACCCTGGCCCTGGCCCGCGCCGGGGAAGCCCTCGCCGCGCTGCCGTCCCGCGCCCGCCGCCTGCTGGGTGGTCGTGGCGGACGTGCCGAACGCCTTGTGCGTCAGCACACCGCCGACGAACGCGATCACCAGCAGCACCGCCACGCCGAGCAGCGCGGTCGTCCTGTTCACACCGCCCTTGGCCTGCTTGAGCTTCGCGTCCAGGTTCTCGTCGGGCAGCGGCTGGTCCAGTGGGTTGCTCACGGTCGTTTCCTCGGGATCACTCATGGCGCAAGGCCTCGATGGGACGCAGCCGGGCGGCCCGGCCTGCGGGGTAGCTGCCGAAGAACAGTCCGATCAGCGCCGACACCGCGAACGCGAGCAGCACCGACGACGGCACCAGCACGGGTTCGATGCCCGCGATGGTGAACCGGGTGCCGATCACGCCCACGAGCACGCCGAGCGCGCCGCCGAACAGGCTGAGCAGCGTGGCCTCGACCAGGAACTGGCCGAGGATGGTCGACCGCGGCGCGCCGACGGCCTTGCGGATGCCGATCTCCCGGATCCGCTCGGTCACCGTGACCAGCATGATGTTGGTGATGCCGATCCCGCCCACCAGCAACGAGATCGCGGCCACCGACGCGAGCAGCACGGTGAACGTCTCGGTGGTCTGGGTGCGCGCGGTCAGCAGCTGTTCCTGGCTCAGCACCCGGTAGTCGGCGGTTTGGGTGCCGGTGATGTGGTGGCGGCCGTTGAGGATCGCGGTCGCCTCGGCCTGCGCGGTCGCCACGTCGTCGCCGCTGCGCGCCTGCACCACGATCTGGCTCAACCCGCCGAACCCGGTCAGCGCGTTCTGCACGGTGCTCAGCGGCGCGACCGCGATGTTGTCCGCGTCCTGCAACCCGCTCGAGCCCTTGCTCGCCAGCACGCCCGTCACGGTGAACGGGATGTTGTTGACCAGCAACGACTTCCCGATCGGGTCGGTGCCCGGGAACAGCTCGGTCGCCACCGTCGCGCCGATCACCACGACCTTGCGCGCCCGCTGGACGTCGTCGTCCCCGAACAGGCTTCCCTGCGCGGGCGTGCTGTTGGTGGTCTCGAAGTACGACGGGTCGGTGCCGAGGAACTGGCTGACGTCGTAGCTCTTGCCGCCGTAGATGGTGGTCGCGCTGGTGGAGCTGACCGGCGACGCGTGCTTCACCGCGTCCGCCTCGGCGAGCGCCTTCGCGTCCTGCGCGGTGAGCTTGGCGTTGCGCTGCGGGCTGATGGTGATGATGTTGGTGCCCAGCCCGGAGATGCTGTTCTGCACCGCCGTCGACGCGCCGTTGCCCACCGCGATCAGCAGGATCACCGACGCGACGCCGATCAGGATGCCCAGCGTGGTCAGCGCCGAGCGCATCTTGTTGGCGGCCAGGCCGCGCAGCGCGAACCCCGCGATGTCGAGGACCCTCATACGAGTGCACCCGCCATCCGGCCGTCCACGACCCGCACGGTGCGGTGCGCGTGCGCGGCGACGTCGTCCTCGTGCGTGATCAGCACGACGGTGCGGCCGGCCGCGTTGAGGCGGTCCAGGATCGCCAGCACGTCGCGGCTGCTCGCGGTGTCCAGGTTGCCGGTCGGCTCGTCGGCCAGCACGATCGCCGGGCTGGTCACCAGGGCGCGCGCGATGGCCACCCGCTGCTGCTGACCGCCGGAGAGTTCGTTGGGGCGGTGGGTTTCCCGGTCCGCGAGGCCCACCAGGTCGAGCGCCGCCCTGGCCCGGGCGCGGCGGTCGTGCTTCTTCAAGCCCGCGTACACCAGCGGCAGTTCCACGTTGGCCAGCGCGGTGGTCCGCGGCACCAGGTTGAACGACTGGAACACGAAACCGATCTTCCTGTTGCGCAGCAAGGAGAGCTGGCTCTCCTGGAAGTCGCCGGTGTCGATGCCGTCGAGCAGGTAGCGGCCGCTCGTCGGCACGTCCAGGCACCCCAGGATGTTGAGCAGCGTGGACTTGCCGGAGCCCGACGCGCCCATGATCGCCAGGTACTCGCCCTGCCGCACCGTGAGGTCCAGCCCGCGCAACGCGTGCACGGCCGTGTCGCCCGCGCCGTAGGTCTTGCGCAGGTCCCGGACCTCGATGACCGGGGTCACCGCCCGCCGCCGCGGGTGCCGCCCTGACCGGTGCCGCCGACGCCCGGGAAGTTGCCGGTGCCCTGGCGCTGCCCGGTTCCCGCCTGGGTCGTGCTCTGGGTGACCTGCGGCAGCACGACCTGCTCGCCGTCGCTCAGCCCGTCGGTGATCTGCACGTACTGGTCGCCGCGCACCCCGACCTGGACCGTTTTCGTGGTCTCCTGGCCGTTCTCGAGCACCTTGACGGTGTTCGTCGTGCCGGTCGTGGTGACCGCGGCGGACGGCACGGCCACGCCGGTCGCCTGCGCCACGGTGATCTCGACGCTCGCGGACTGGCCGGGGCGCAGGCCCTCGGGGAGGCTGTTCAGGCCGACCGTGACGCCGTACTGCACCACGTTGTTCGACGTCGTGGGCAGCAGGTCGACCTGGGTCACCTTGCCCGCCAACGCTTGTGCGGACAGCGCGTTGACCGTGACGGCGGCGGTCTGGTCGAGCTTGAGCTTGCCGATGTCGTTCTCGGCGACGTTCGCGTGCAGCACCAGGTTCTTCATGTCGGTCAACGTGATGAAGCCCGACGACGTGGTGCCGGTGCCGGTGCTGCTGCTCCCGGACTGGCCGCTGCCGCTGCTGCTGCTGCTGCTCGACGACCCGGCCTTCTGCCCGACCGCGCCGGTGAGGCTCGTGACGGTGCCGTCCTGGGGCGCGGTCAGCGTCGCGGCGGCCAGGTTGTCCTGCGCCTGGGTGAGCGCCAGCGTGCTCTGGTTGACCTGCGACTCCTGCTGCGGCGTCGACGTGCCCTTGGCCTCGGCGTTGGTCAGCGTCAGCTGCGCCTGGTCGAGGTTGTCCTGGGCGATGTCCACCTGGAGCTGGAGCTGCCTGGTGTCGAGCTTCGCCAGGGTTTGGCCCTTGGCCACCGTGTCGCCGACCTTGACGTCCAGCTCGGTGACGGGGCCGGAGGTGGCGAAGTTCAGCGTGGCGGTGGCGAAGCTCTGCACCTCGCCGGAGGCGGTGACCACCTCCGAGACGTCCCGGGTCGCGGCCGCGGCGGTGCGGGTCTGGGTGCTCTCCGCGCTGCCGCCGGTGCCGAAGAACACCAGGTAACCGGCGACCACGACGCCGACGAGCACGACCACCAGCAGGCCGTTGACGATCCACGATCTCCTCATGGTGTCGGAGTCTCTTGGTCCTGCCTGTGGGGTGGCTGCGAGTTTCCTGGCAGTCCGCTGAAGGCTCGCCGGGACCTTGGTCCCGTGCCGGAGGGGACCCTCGGACCTGCGGGATCGCGGCGCGCGCTCTTAGCTTGGTGTCGTGGACGTCCCCGGAGCCCCTTCCGCCAAGAAGCCGGGGCGCGGCCCGCTCGGCGCGCTGCCCGCCTTGTCGCGGTCGGCGCGCCGGGCGTTGGCCCTGTGCGGCTTCCTGGCGCTGCTGACCGCCGTGTGCCTGGTGGGTCAGGCGGTGTCGCTGGCGTCGGTGCTGGTGGGGCGCGGGTCGTTCTGGGCGCTGGGCGGGTTCGTCGTGGCGCGGGCGCTGCTGGCGTGGGCGACCGAGGCGGTGGCGGCGCGGGCGGCGGTCGGCGCGAAGCAGGAGTTGCGGGCGGCGTTGCTCGACCGGTCGCTGCGGCTGGGGCCGGAGTGGATCGGCGGGCGCGGCGCGGCGGCGTTGTCGGTGGTCGCGGTAAAGGGCCTGGACGCCCTGGACGCGTATTTCACCCGGTACCTGCCGGCGTTGGTGACGGCGTTGGTCGTGCCTTTCTCGGTGGGTCTGTGGGTGCTTTTCACGGATCCGACGTCGGCTTTCCTGGTGGCCGTGACGGTGCCGCTGATCCCCGTTTTCGCGATTCTCATCGGGCGGTTCACCCAGGGGCGGGTCGAAGCCTCGGCGTCGTCGCTGGAGCGGTTGTCGACGCGGTTGGCGGAATTGGTGCGGGCGTTGCCGTTGTTGACGGCGTTCGGTCGGGTGGCCGGGCAGTCGGAGGCCGTGCGGCGGTGGGGCGAGTCGCACCGGCGTGCGTCGATGGGCACCCTGCGGATCGCGTTCCTGTCCGCGCTGGTGTTGGAGGTCGTGGCGTCGCTGTCGGTCGCGCTGGTCGCGGTCGGGATCGGGTTGCGGCTGGTGTCGGGGGAGTTGACGCTGTTCACGGGGTTGGTCGTGCTGATCCTGGTGCCGGAGTGCTACCTGCCGCTGCGCGCGGCGGGCGCGGCGCACCACGCGAGCGAGGACGGCGTGGAGGCGGTCCGCCGGGTGTCGGAGGTGCTGGCCGAACCCGTGCCGGTGCGGTCCGTGCCGGTGCGGTCGTCCTCGGCGGCGGTGGAGGTTCGGGACCTGCGGGTGCGGCGGCGTGGTCGGTGGGCGCCGGACGGCGAGACGTTTCTCGTCCGGCCCGGCGAAATCCACCACCTGTCGTCGCCGAGCGGTTCGGGTAAGTCGACTTTGTTCGCGGTACTGCTCGGGTACGTGACTCCCGATTCGGGTGAGGTGCGGCTGTCGGGCGACATCGCGTGGGTGCCCCAGCACCCGGCGTTCGCCGGGAGGACCGTGGCCGAGGAATTGGAGTTGACGACCGGTCGCGTGGACCGCGAAATCCTCGCGTCGGTGGCCGCCGACCACCTGGTGGACCGTCCCATCACCGCCCTGTCGACCGGCGAACGCCAACGCGTGGCCGTCGCCCGCGCCCTGACCCGGGTCCGCGCCGGCGCGGCGGTCCTCCTGCTGGACGAGCCCACCGCCCACCTCGACCCCCCGACCGCGTCCCTGGTGATGACCGCGATCCACCAGGCCGCCGCCGAGGGCGCCGCCGTCCTCCTCGCCACCCACAGAATCGTTCAACAATCCCCCCACCCCACAATCCCCACCCCCTCCCTCTCACACGTTCAACAATCCCCACCCCCCGCCTCCCCGCCCCTGACCCTCCGCCTGACGGCCGGCGCGCTCTTGGGGGCGTTGGCGTCGGCGAGCGGGGTGGCGTTGACCGCGCTGTCGGCGTACCTGATCGCGAAGGCGTCGACCCAGCCGCCGATCCTGACGTTGTCGGTGCTGGTGGTGGGGGTGCGGGCGTGTGCGCTGGGCAAGGGCGTGCTGCGGTACGCGGAGCGCCTGGTGTCGCACGACGCGGCGTTCCGCTACGCGACCGCGCTGAGGGTGCGGCTGTGGCGGGGCCTGCGGCCGGGGAAGGCGGCGCTGGCGACGCTGGTGGACGACGTGGACACGGTCCGGGACCTGCTCCCGAGGGTGTACCAACCGCCGCTGGTGGCAGTCGGCGTGGGCGCGGCCGCGGTGGCGCTGTTCGCCGCCGTCAACCCGCCCTCGGCCGCGATCCTGGCGGCGTTCCTGCTGGCCGGGGCGTTGCTGGCGCCGGCGGTGGCGGTGCTGGCGGACCGAAGGGCCACCGCGGCCCTGTCGACCGGCCGCAGCACCCTGACCGAGAAGGTCACCACCCTCCTGACCGCGGCCCCGGACCTCCTCGCGTTCGACGCCACCAGGACCTACCGAGCCGCCCTGACGAGCGCCGACACCACCCTGACCACCCTCGCCCGCCGCCAGGCAAAGGCCACCGGCGCCGCCACCGCGATCACCCACCTGACCACCGGCCTGGCCGCCCTGACCTGCATCGCGACCGCCCCACCCACCCTGAACCCCCTCCTGCTCCCCGTCCTGGCCCTGGTCCCCTTGGCCCTGACCGAACCGTGGTCCACCCTCCCCTTGGCCGCCCAACACCGAGACACCCTCCGAGCCGCCTACGGCCGCATCACCCACCCCCAAAATCGTTCAACAACCCCACAATCCCCTCACCCCACAATCCTCACCACCCCAACTCCAGCCCCCTGGGCCACTACGGCCAGCCCGCCTCCAGCCACCTTGATCGACCCAGCCGGCCCAGCAGGCCCGACCCCGGCCACCCCGGCCGGCCCAGCCACTCCAGCCACGCCGGCCGGCCCAGTCGGCCCGGTCGGCCCAAGTCCAGCCAACCCGGCCGGTCCGGCCACCCCGACTCCCGCAGCCCCCGCCACGCAGGCCACCTTGTCCGGTCCGGCCGCCCCGACTCCCGCCGCCCCGACTCCCGCTCCCATCGCCCAGACTCCCGTCGCCCCCGCTCCCGTCGCCCAGACCGCCGCTGTCGCCCTTCCCGCGCTGCCCTTGCCGTCCAGCCCTCAGGGACTGCCCATTCCGTCCCTCCCCCGGAGCGCGGTCGGGTCGTCTGGCTCGCGTGCGGTCGGCTCGGCTCGGTCGCATGGCGCAGCTCAGGCGGATTGTTCAACAATCCTTCATTTGGACGTTTCGACGTCTCACACATCCACACCGCATGAGGATTGTTCAACGATTCTACGATTGAAACCGGTGGTGCTCGACGGCGTCGTGGCGCGGTGGGAAGGGGCTGACCGGCCGGTGCTCGACGGGGTGTCGGTCGAGGTGGGGGCGGGGGAGTGGGCTGCCGTGGTCGGCGCGTCCGGGAGCGGGAAGTCGAGTCTGTTCGGGGTGTTGCTGGGGTTCGTCGGGGTCGACCGGGGGACCGTGGCCGTGCCGCCCGCGATCTCGTGGGCGCCGCAGGAGGCCGTGACCGTGGCGACGACCGTGCGGGAGAACCTGCGGATCGGCAAGCCCGGCGCGTCGGACGACGAACTGCGTGAAGCGCTCGACCTGGTCGGGTTGCGGGTCGGGTTGGACGCGGTGGTCGGCCCCGGGCTGCTGTCCGGCGGCGAGGCGCTGCGGCTCGGGGTGGCCCGGGCGCTGGTGCACGACGCGCCGCTCGTGCTGCTGGACGAGCCCACCGCGCACCTCGACCCGGAGGCCGCCGACCTGCTGCTCGCCAACCTCGAACGCGCACTCGCCGGCCGCACCGTCCTGCACGTCACCCACCGCCCCGACGAAGCCCGCCGCGCCGACCGCGTCATCGAGATCGCCGGGGGACGGGCCGAGCCCAAGGCCTACCGTTGAGCACCGTGGACCCCGCCCGCGTGCTCGCCGCGTCGACCGAGATCACCTCCGCCGCGCTCGCCGGCGACGACCCGGACGCCGTCCTCCCGCTCGTCGTCCGCAGCGCCGCCGCCCTGGCCGGCGCCGACCTGGGCCTGGCGATGATCACCGGCGACGACGGCACGCTCACCGTCGAGGCCTCCACCCGCGACGACGACGCCATCCGCGACATCGTGCTGTCCGACCGCTCGTCGGCGGCCCGGGCCGCGCGCACCGGCATCCCGGTCGTCGCCGACGACGTCACCACCGACCCGCGCACCGCCCCGTACGTCCCGCGCGCCCTGACCGGCTACGGTCCGTTCGCGGTGGCACCGTTCGGCACCAAAGAGCGAAAAATCGGCGCGCTCGCGGTCTACCGCCGGAAGGGCGAGCCGGGGTTCAGCGCGGACACCGTGGACGTGCTGACCGCGTTCGCCGCGCAGGCCGGCCTGGCCGTGGTGCTCGCCGAGGGTTCCACCGCCCGTCAGCGGGTCGCGGTCTACCAGGAGCGCGAGCGCATCGCGCGCGACCTGCACGACGTGATCATCCAGCGCCTGTACGCCACCGGCGTCCAACTGGACCTCCTCGACCGCCGCCTCAAGCTCGACGGCCGCGAGGCCAAGCGCCTGGCGGACGCGGTCGACCAACTCGACCAGACCATGGCCGAGGTCCGGGCCACCGTCCGCGCCCTGCGCAGCGCCGACCCCGGCCGCCCGGCCGACACCGACCTGGAGCGCTCGGTCCTCGCCGAGGCGCGCACCGCCGGCGAACTCCTCGGCTTCGCTCCGACCGTACGGACCGCGAACCTCGCCGACGTCCCCGCCGACCTGGCCGACCACGCCCGCGCCGCCCTCCGCGAGGCCCTCTCCAACGTCGTCCGCCACTCCGGCGCCCGCCACGTCGACATCGCCGTCCACCGAACCGCCCACCACCTCGCGGTCGAGGTCTCCGACGACGGCTGCGGCATCCCCCGCGGCGTCGCCAGACGAGGTCTGCGGCACCTGGAGGAACGCGCCCTCGCGGCCGGCGGCGGCTGCGAGGTGGAATCTTCACCCAGGACGGGCACGAAGATCACCTGGCACGTCCCCCTCCCGTGACCGCCCGGCGCCCCCCACGCGCCGCCACCCCACGCGCCCGCCTCCCACCCACCGCCTCCCACCGACTGCCGCTTGCCGGGTCCGCTTCTGTGCCGACCGCTCGCTGCCTGCCCGCCGCTCGCTGCCTGCTGCCAGCCCGCTGACCCGCCAGCCCGCTGACCCGCCAGTCCGCCAGCCAGCTGGCTTGCCGACTTGCTTGCGACCGCCGGCCCGCCCGCCCACTGGCCGTTGGCCCGCCGCCTGCCACTGGCTTGCCGGGGCCGCTCATTTGTCGGCTGCTGCTCGTTTGTCGGTCCATCTGGTCGCTTGGCTGCCGCCGGCTCGGTGGCCTACCCCGTCCGCCGGCCTGCTTGCCCGAACGCCGGCTCGCCCACCCGCCGTCAGCTGGCCCGCCGCCTGCCACTTGCTTGCCAGGGCCGCTCACTTGCCTGCTGCCGCTCGGTTGGCGGTCTGCCCGGTCGCTTGCCTGCTGCTCGCTTGCCGGCCGGCCTGCCTGCCGTCGGCTCGCTCGCTGCCCGCCCTCTTGCCGTGCTCGCTGCTTGCCTGCCGGCCCGGCTGTCTGCGCGCCCGCCTGCCCTGCCCGCTCACTGGCCCGCAGGCCCAGTCGCTTGCCTGCCGGCCGGCTTGCTGGTCGGCCTGCCTGCTGCCGCCTCCTGCGGTCGTTCGATTGTTGAACAATCGGGTTGATCGACGTGTGAATTGTTGAACAATTGAAACGGCTACCCAGTTTTTGGGCTGTTTTCGGATGCGGTGCGTGGCCGGATCACTCTGCGGGGGTCGCTTGGGCAGGTGTCACGCGAAGGCTTGGCACGAACGGGTGGGTGATGCGCCGATGGGTGAACCGCGATCAGCGACGCGGATCGACGGCCCATGCGGGCGCGGCGTGGCGGGGTGTCGCGAGCGGGGTGGGCCGGCGGATGCGGGTCCGTGGGAGTGGGGTGGCGGAACCGGGCCGTGGAACCGGGTCAGTGGCACCGAGTCAGCGGAACCGGTGCAGTGGAACCGGGTCAGCGGGCGCGGCGGGCTACCCAGGCTGCGGCTTGGGTGCGGCGTTCCATGCCCAGTTTCGACAGCACGGCCGTCACGTAGTTCTTCACCGTCTTCTCGGCCAGGAACAGCCGCTCGGCGATCTGCCGGTTCGTCATCCCCTCGCCGATCAGCTCCAGCACCCGCCGCTCCTGCTCGGTCAACGCGTCCAGCACGTCCACCTCCGCCGGCCGCCGCATGCGCTCCAGCACCCGGGCCGTCGTGCGCGGGTCCAGCAGCGACCGGCCGGCCGCGACCTCCCGCACCGCCACCACCAGGTCCTGCCCCCTGACCTGCTTCAACAGGTACCCCGACGCCCCGGCCATGATCGCGCCGACCAGCGCCTCCTCGTCGTCGAACGCGGTCAGCACCAGGCACCGCACGTCCAACGCCCGCAACCGCCCGCACAGCTCGACCCCGGTCCCGTCGGGCAGCTGCACGTCCACCACCGCCACGTCCGGCCGCACCGCGGAGGCCCGCGCGACCGCCTCGCCGACCCCGCCGGCCTCGGCCACGACGGTGATGTCGTCCTCGTCCTCGAGCAGTTCGCGCAGCCCCCTGCGCACCACCTCGTGGTCGTCCACCAGCAACACGCGCACGGGCACGAACCAACCATAGGGCGAATGCCGGTACCGCCCGCACGCGGACGTCAAGACAGTGCAGGCATGCTCGTACGCGCGATCGAGGAAGCGGACCGGATCGTCGTCGGCCGACTGGTGCTGGAGTTGTGGGGCGCGCACACCGCGGTCGCCCACGGCCAGGTGTTCTTCCCGGCGAGCCTGCCGGGATTCCTGGTGGAACAACAGGAACAGGTCGTCGGCCTGCTCACCTACGCCACGTCGGACGGCCTGTTGGAGATCGTCACCGTCGACGCGCTGCGAAGAGGCAGGGGCGTCGGCAGCTCGCTCGTGGACGCGGCCGTGCACCGGGCGAGACAACTCGGGTGCAACCGCGTCCGCCTGACCACCACCAACGACAACCTCGACGCGCTGCGCTTCTACCAGCGGCGCGGGTTCCGACTGGCCGCGCTGCGCCCGGACGCGGTGCGGGAGTCGCGGCGGCTCAAGCCCGAGATCCCGTCCGTCGGCGAGTACGGCATCCCCATCACCGACGAGCTGGACCTGGAGAGATGGGTGGCGCCGAGGTAGTTGTCCACAGGTTCGGCCCGGGTTGTCCACAGACCTGTGCACAACCGGTGTGACCTGGCTAACGCCTCGGCAGCGGGCTGAAGACCTCGTCCCACGCCGCGGCGACCTGACGTGCGCACGTCCGCGGCGCGACACCTCCGACGCCGGTGCCCAACCCGGGCATCGCGATCGTCCGGACC
Organism: Actinosynnema sp. NPDC020468; assembly: GCF_040642015.1. Taxonomy (NCBI): domain Bacteria; kingdom Bacillati; phylum Actinomycetota; class Actinomycetes; order Pseudonocardiales; family Pseudonocardiaceae; genus Actinosynnema; species Actinosynnema sp. NPDC020468. The sequence goes on along the minus strand of NZ_JBFAEO010000003.1, from coordinate 120,960 downwards.
GCCGAGCGCAGCGGGCGTCCGTCGTCGAGCCTGCCGGACACCCACAGCCGCAGCACGGCGCGGGCGGCGAGGTACGGGTGCACGGTGTCGTCGGGCAGGAGTTCACCCGGAAGGCGCATGGTGGGCGCGCTGATCAGCCATTCGGGTTGGGTTTCCCCCGTCGGCACGGCCAGCGCCTCGCCGACGGGCAGTTCGCCGCCGTGCAGGGCCAGGACCGCGCTGCGCACGTGGTCCTCCACGAACGGGAACGCCCGCGCGTAGACCGCGTCGATGCCGCCGCGCATCCAGCCGGACGAGTTCGCCGGGCTGACCACGGCCTCGGCCACGATGTCGAGCACGGAGCCCCGGTGCACCTCGACACCGGTCCGGCCCTCGGCGACGGACTGCCACGCGAGCGCGAGCGGTTCGTCCACAGCGCACAGCACCAGACGGGGAACGGCTACCGGAGCGATGATCTCACCCTCCGTATCGGCGGACACGAGTCCCAGCATTCCAGGAGAACCGGCCTGTCCGGAACCGGGGCGGGCACCCGCCTGCCGGGTGATCCTCGCCTCAGCGGTGATCACTGGACGTGGTGCTCGTAAGGTTGCGATCGTGCTCGCCTATCTAGGACCGCAGGGGACGTTCACCGAGCAGGCCGCGCTCGGCTTCGCCACACCGGACACCGAACTCGTGCCGTTCGACACCGTGCCCGCCGCGCTGGACGCCATCCGCCGCGGCGAGGTGGACGCGGCGTGCGTGCCGGTCGAGAACTCCGTCGAGGGCGCGGTGCCGGCGACCATGGACGCGCTCGCGTTCGGGGAGCCGGTGGTCGCGGTCGGCGAGGTCGTGCTGCCGGTGCGGTTCAGCGTGCTGGTGCGGCCGGGTGCGGGCGAGGTGCGCACCGTGACGTCCCACCCGCACGCGTTGGCGCAGGTCAGGGGCTGGTTGGCGGAGCACCTGCCGAACGCCGACGTGGTCGCGACGACGTCGACGGCCGCGGCGGCGCGCGCGGTGCACAACGGCGAGTTCGACGCGGCGGTGAGCGCGCCGGTGGCGGTGCGGCACTACCCGCTGGCGGAGCTGGCGACCGACGTGGCCGACGTGCGGGACGCCAAGACGCGGTTCCTGCTGGTCCGGCGACCGGGTCCGCTGCCCGCGCCGACGGGGTCGGACCGCACTTCGGTGGTCGTGACGGCGTCGGACCGGGTCGGCGCGCTGTCCGAGCTGCTGACCGAGCTGGCGCTGCGGGAGATCAACCTGACCCGGATCGAGTCGCGACCGACCAAGGGCCGGCTCGGCGAGTACCGGTTCTACATCGACCTGGACGGGCACGTCGCGGAGGAGCGGGTGGGCGACGCGCTGGCCGCGTTGCACCGGCACTGCCCCGAAACCCGATTTCTGGGGTCCTACCCGAAGGCCGAACCGGGCACAGTGTCCTCCGGTGACGAGGACTTCGTGTCGGCGGCCGGGTGGCTGGCGTCGGTGCGGGAAGGGCTGGGGGCGTGAAGCTGGTTCTGGTGCGACACGGGGAGACGGCGTCGAACGTGGGGATGGTCCTGGACTCCAGACCACCCGGTCCGCCGCTGACCGAGGCGGGCGTGGCGCAGGCCGCGGCGCTGGCGGAATCACTGCCCGGTCCGGTGACGGCGGTGTACGCGAGCGTGGCGGTGCGGGCCCGGCAGACCGCGGCACCGCTGGCGGCGGCGCACGGACTCGAGGTGCGGGTCGTGGACGGCGTGCACGAGATCGACTGCGGTGACCTGGAGGGCCGCGACGACCGCGCCTCGTTCGAGGTCTTCGTGTCGGTGGTCCGCCAGTGGGCCGAGGGCTCCCTGGACGTGCCGATCCCCGGCGGCGAGTCGGGCCGCCAGGTCCTCGACCGCTTCCTGGCCGCGGTGGACAAGGTCGTCGCCGACCACGCCGCCGACGACACCGTCGTCCTGGTGAGCCACGGCGGCGCCCTCCGCATGGCGGCCCTCGCCCTGTCCGCCAACGTCCAACCGGCCCTGGCCGAAGCAGGCCTCCTCCCGAACACCGGCCAGGTCGTCCTCGAGTCGACCCCCACCGGCTGGCTCTGCACCTCCTGGACCGGCGTGGACGTCATCGAAGGCCTCCCCGCCTGACCCACCCCACCGAACGATCAGCGTAGGATCGTTCAACAATCCCACAATTCACCCGCTGTCGACGCATGGACGCCCGCCTGCCGAGACGCCGAACGACTGAATGACTGATGCTCCCTTGTCGGATTGTGGAACAATCCGACAAGGGATTTGTTCAACAATCCCACAACCGGCTGGCCGTGGGTGCGCGGAAGCCGCTTGTCAGAGGCTCGAACGGTGGCGTTCAATTGTTGGATTGTAGAACAATGCAACGACGAGATTGTTCAACAAGAGGGCAATGGGGCGCAATGGGGCGAGCGACCGAGGGGGTGGCGGGCTAGCCCCAGCCCAGTTCGTGGAGCTTGGCGTCGTCGATGCCGAAGTGGTGGGCGATTTCGTGGACCACGGTGACGGCGACCTGTTCGACCACGTCGTCCTCGTCCTCGCAGTAGTCCAGGAGGGCTTCGCGGTAGATCGTGATGCGGTCGGGGAGGACGCCGCCGTAGTCGGTGGTCCTCCTGGTCAGCGCGATCCCGTGGTAGAGGCCCAGCAGGGTCGGCACGTCCGGGTTCCGGTCCTCCACCAGCACGACCACGTTGTTCATCGCCGCCGCGAACTCCGGCGGGATCAGGTCGAGGGCCTCGGAGACCAGGTCCTCGAAGTGCTGTCTGGACATCTCCACCGGCACGGCCGGGTCACCTCGTCGGTTCGACGGTCGTGGTGGTCGGCGCGACCGACGAGCCCGACGTGGACGAGGGCGCGTTCGAACTCGGCTTCGCCGAACTGGAGTGCAGCGGCGCGCCGGTCGCCTCGGCCTGCGACACGGCCGTGGTCTGCGGCGGGTTCGCGGTGGTCAGCGGTGGCGCGTCGGGGTTGCGGACGCTGCCCTCCCACGCGACCAGCCCCGCGTCGTTCGGCGGCGCGCCCACCTTGCAGTTCGCCTTGTGCGACCCGGCCGCCCAGCTCTCCGCGACCCGGGTGTCCCACGTGACGATCAGGTTCCGCGCCTTGAAGTCCGCCGTGCCGCTGTACTCGGTCGAGATGCGGGCGCACTCGGCGGCCATCGTCTCGTCCTGCTTCTCCGGTGACGGGAAGTCACCGGCCGGCAGCGCCACCACCCCGACGATCTCGAACGTGTGAGGTTTCGAGCACTCGATCGGGTCACCCACGGATTTGGCGTCGGTCACGCCCAGGCACACGCCGGGGTCGTACACGTCGGACTGGTCCTGCGTCTTGGCCGTCCCGAACGCCCGCAGCAGCCCACCGCCCGGCCCGGCCACCTGGAGCCCGCACCGCACCGTGCGCTGGCCTTCCTTCCAGTTGCCCTCGCCGGGGTTGAGCGGTCCGACGGTGTACTTGCCGAACGGGTCGAACTTGCCGCCCAGGTAGTCGAGCGAGGTCTTGGCGCAGTTCTCCTCGCTGATCTTCGCCCAGGTCGCGTCGTCCGGGTACGGCGCGCCGGACGGGTACCGCGGCCCCAGGTCCACCACACCGGTGACCTCGAACAGGTGCTGCTTCGCGCAGTCGACCTGGTTGATGTCGGCCAGGTCCTTCTTGGTCCAGTCGAGGCAGTTGCCGGGTTGCGCGGCGTAGGCGGGGTTGACCGTGGTAGACGTGGTCGCACCGCCACCCGGGGGTGCGACGACGGCCGGGACCACCGAGGTGAACGCACTCACCAAGAGCAACCCGAAGGCACCGGAGAACGCGCCGAGCATGACCACCCGGTCACCTCGGCGAAACCAACGAGCGCTCGTGGACATCTACTCCATGATGCCTGGAACCGACCCGAACCCCATCGCGCGGGTGGAGTGTGTTGCTAATTGGACACTCGTCACCCGTTTGGCGGCCGATCTCTGTACCGTCCCCGCCGGGAGTGGCTGATGACTGAGAACGAGAAGACCGGACCCAACCGACCCGAGGACGGCGCCGTGCCGCCCACCGGTGGCGGAACGACGCCCGAGAGCGGCAACCCGCCGACCGGACCGCTGCCGTCCGCCGGCGCGGAGTCGACCCCGCCCCGGGGTGCACCGGCGCAGAACGCGCCCGGCACCCGACCGACCACCGGACCCGGCACGCCGTCCGGACCGACCGCGCCGACCGGACCGACCACGCCGTCCGGACCCGGCACGCCGACCGGCCAGGGCTCACCGCCGCCGTACCAGCCGGCCACCCCGCCGGTGACGGCGCAGCCGGGCGGCAAGGGCCGCATCCGGCAGCAGGAGCCCGGCCGCACCAAGGCGCGCCCGCCGACACTGGCCGAGCAGCGCGCCCGCGAGCAGGCCGTCCGCGACCAGCAGGAGGAGGAACTCCGCCTCCAGGCCGAGGCCGCCCGCAAGCGCCGCAAGCGCAAGCGGCTGCTGATCGGCGGCGGTGTCACGGCGGGCGTGGTCGGCGTGGTGGCGATCTGGTACGCCGCGTCCAGCGCCGAGGACGTCGAGGCGCAGTGCACCAAGGACGACGTGGTGGTGGACGACCAGTACTGCGACGCGAGCTACGCGAGCAGTCACGGCGGCTACTCCAGCGGCGGCTTCATCTACATCGGCGGCAGCTCCTACCGGTACCACTACGGCGGTTCGAGCGTGCCCGTCGGCACCAAGGTCGCCGGGGGCAGCTACACCATCCCCAAGGGCGCCAACGTGGCGACGAAGTCCGGCACCTCGATCCAGCGCGGCGGCTTCGGCATCTCCAGCAAGAGCGGGAGCAGCAGCAGCGGCGGCAGCAAGAGCGGAGGCAGCTGAGTGCGTCGGGAGACCTCCGCACCCAGGCCGAACTGGCAGCGCACGGTGTCCGATCAGGGCCTCGTGTTCGGCGTGCCCGCGCGGGGCGCCGACGGGCAGCCGCGGCCGTACTGGGACGAGTCGGCGCACTACGTGTTCGACATGAGCGACATCCTGTCGCTCGAGGCGGACGTGGAGCTGCTGCACAGCATGTGCCTGGACGCCGTGGACAACGTCGTGGTCACCGAGCGGTACCGCGACTTCGGCATCCAGGAGTGGCTGTGGCCCGCGATCGCCGAGTCCTGGAAGCGCCGCGACCCGCACGTGTACGGGCGGTTCGACCTGCGCTACGACGGTCGCGGCCCGGCGAAGATGTTGGAGTACAACGCCGACACGCCGACGTCGCTGTTGGAGGCGTCGGTCGTGCAGTGGGACTGGAAGACCGACGTCTTCCCCGACGACGACCAGTGGAACTCGATCCACGAGAAGCTGGTCGAGCGCTGGGCGGAGATCGGTCAGGGCCTGCCGTCGAGCGAACTGCACTTCACCTGGTCGGCCGCGGACCCGTCGGGCGAGGACCACGTGACGGTGGCCTACCTCCAGGAGACGGCCGCCGAGGCGGGCATGAACACGGTGGGTCTCGCGATCGAGGAGATCGGCTGGGACCCGCTGCTCAAGCGGTTCGTGGACCTCGAAGAGGCGCCTATGGGCACCGTGGTGAAGCTCTACCCGTGGGAGTGGGTGGTCGACGAGCAGTTCGGCCGCTACGCCGTGGAGAGCCTGCCCGGCACGCTGTGGGTCGAGCCGCTGTGGAAGATGCTGCTGTCCAACAAGGCGCTGTTGGCGGTGCTGTGGGAGATGTACCCCGGGCACCCCAACCTGCTGCCGGCGTTCCTGGACGAACCGGGCTTCCTCACGGAGTACGTGCGCAAGCCGCGGTTGGGCCGTGAGGGTGCGAACATCCAGATCGTGGCGCCGGGTTACGAGACCCAGACCGGCGGCGTCTACGGCAAGGAGGGGTTCGTCTACCAGTTGTTCGACCCGCTGCCCGAGTTCGACGGCTACCGGCCCGCACTGGGCGCGTGGGTGGTCGGCGACCAGGCGGCCGGGCTCGGCATCCGCGAGACGGTCGGCCTCGTGACCGACGACGGCGCGGCGTTCGTCCCGCATCGGATTGTTGAGTGAATGGAGTTCCAGTGATCACCCAGCTCGCGTTGGACCCCGGCTTCGGCTCGGCGATCGGCAGGGGCATCGGCGCGATCGCCCTGTACGCGGTCGTCGGCCTGGTGCTGATGGTGTTCGGCTTCTACGCCATCGACTGGACCACCCCCGGCAAGCTGTCCACGCTGGTCCGGACGGGCAGGCCGAACGCGGTGATCGTGACGGCGGCAGGCCTGTTCAGCATGGCGCTGATCATCGTGGTGGCGATCTACAGCTCGGCGGGCAAGCTCGACGAGGGCCTGCTGTCCGCGCTGGTCTTCGGTTTCGTCGGCATCGTGGTGCAGGTGCTGGCCGTCCGACTGCTGGAGTGGGTGACCCGGCTGGACATCGGCTCGCTGATCGAGTCGGAGCGCTTCGCGCCGGCCAGCATCGTGGTGGCCTCGGCGCACGTCGCGCTCGGTCTCGTCGTGGCGGTCGCGATCAGTTGACGTCGCGCGGTTCTGTCGCCAAGCCTCGTGTCGCGGTGTCGGCACGGGGCTTCGTGCTGTCCGGACCAGGGTTTTCGACACTGGTGTTGCATTATCGCGACCGCATGTCGCAGCGTGGTACGACCGTTGGGCCGCTGCGCCGGATCACGCTCCGTCGCTAGCGTCGCTCCGTGATCCCTGACGTCCAGCGCTACGAGTGCCGGCACGACTTACCCGAGGACGAGTGCACGGCCTGCGGGCCGTTCGTCCCGCAGCAGGGCCGCTACCAGCGGCTGCCGTCCACGCCCGCCGAGCCCGCCGCCGTCATGCCCGGCGGGTTGCCCTGCCTGGTCCGCGACGGCGAGGAGTGGCGGGTCGGGACGCTGGTGTGGGAGAAGGGCGCCCGCGCCGACGGCCGCTGGTGGGCCCGGGTGCGGTACCGGGTCGACGGGCGGCTGATCACCGCCGACCGCCACCAGGACGACCTCAAGCCCCGGTCCGGCTCCTGACCGGGGATATCCGTGCGTTGCCCCGCGGCGCAGCGACTACGCTGACCCCTCGTGATCGACCTCAAGGCACTTCGCGAGAACCCGGAAGCCGTCCGCGCGTCGCAGCGAGCGCGTGGCGAGGACGAGGGTGTGGTCGACACGTTGCTGTCCCTGGACGAGCGCCGGCGGTCGGCGATCGCGCGGGCCGACGCGCTGCGGGGCGAGCAGAAGGCGTTCGGCAAGCAGGTCGGCCGGGCCCGCGGCGAGGAGCGCGACGCGTTGCTGGCCAAGGGCAAGGAGCTGGCCGCCGAGGTCAAGGCCGCCGAGGCCGAGCAGCACGCGACCAACGCCGAGCTGGACGCGCTGCACCGGCTCGTGCCGAACGTCGTGCACCCGGACGCGCCCGAGGGCGGCGAGGACGACTACGTGGTCGTCAAGCACGTCGGCGAGCCGCGCGCGTTCGACTTCGAGGTGCAGGACCACCTCGACCTCGGCACCCGGCTCGGCGCGATCGACATGGAGCGCGGCGCCAAGGTGTCGGGCTCGCGGTTCTACTTCCTGACCGGCGTGGGCGCGCAGCTGGAGCTGGCGCTGCTGAACATGGCCGTCGCGCAGGCCACCGCCGCCGGGTTCCAGCTGATGATCACGCCCACGCTGGTGCGGCCGGAGATCATGGCCGGCACCGGGTTCCTCGGCGCGCACGCGAGCGAGATCTACCGGCTCGAGGCCGACGACCTGTACCTGGTCGGCACGTCGGAGGTGCCGCTGGCCGGGTATCACTCGGACGAGATCCTCGACGGGCCGCGGCGTTACGCGGGGTGGTCGTCGTGCTATCGGCGCGAGGCCGGGTCGTACGGCAAGGACACCCGGGGCATCATCCGGGTGCACCAGTTCAACAAGGTCGAGATGTTCTCCTACGTGCGGCCCGAGGAGGCCGAGGCCGAGCACGCCCGGCTGCTCGCGTACGAGGAGGAGATGCTCGCCAAGATCGAGGTCCCCTACCGGGTGATCGACACCGCGGCGGGTGACCTCGGCACGTCGGCGGCGCGGAAGTTCGACTGCGAGGCGTGGATCCCGAGCCAGCAGGCGTACCGCGAGCTGACGTCGACGTCGAACTGCACCACCTTCCAGGCGCGTCGGCTCAACGTCCGGTACCGCGACGACCAGGGCAGGCCCGCCATCGCGGCGACCTTGAACGGCACGCTCGCGACGACCCGGTGGATCGTGGCGATCCTGGAGAACCACCAGCAGGCCGACGGGTCGGTCGTGGTGCCCGCGGCGTTGCGGCCGTTCGTCGGTTCGGACGTACTTCGTCCCAAGGCGTAGGTATTCCGGCGGCGTCGGGCGTCTCCTAGGTGGCATGACGTTCGAAGCCTCGGTAGGGAGCGTCGACATCACGCCCGAGTTCCCGCCGTTCCCCAGTTTGTGGATGGGCGGGTACGGGTGGGTGCCGCGCGGCAACCACGGTCGGGTCGCCCGACGCCTGCGGGCGCACTGCCTGGTGTTGTGGGACGACGGGATCGCGCACGTGCTGCTGCGCGCGGACGTGATCAGCGTGCCGCGGGACGTGCACGGGCTGATCCGGGACACCCTCGTGGACGAGGAGTTGGTGACGCCGGAGCGGTTCCTGCTCAACGGCAGCCACAGTCACTCCGCCGCCTGTCTGGGTGACACCCGTCCTGACCCCCGGTTGGTGCTGAACCTCGGGCCGGCCGACGTGGACGCGGTGAACGGCACGACGTCGTTGACCGCGTCGTTGCTGATCCAGTTGGTGCGGGACACCTTCGACGGCGAGCGGACGCCGGTGTCGCTGACGTACGGCACGACGTCGGCCCCGCTGGGGTTCAACCGCGCCGGGCTGCCGACGGTGTTGGACGAGGTGCCGGTGGTGGTGCTGCGGCGGTTGTCGAACGGGCGAAAATTCTGCTTGCTCTTCGGGGCGGCCTGTCACCCGGTGTCACGGGGCAACGACGACGTCTTCGACGGCGACTACCCGGGCGCGGCGGCGGAGCGGGTGGAGTCGGAGTTCGACGTGCCGGCCCTGTTCTTCCAGGGGTGCGCCGGTGACCAGGACCCGATCGAGCCCCACCTGCCGACGCGGCCGGAAGCGCTGGGTGACCTGCTGGCCTCGGCTGTTGTCGACCGGGTGAACGAAGGCGACCTGACCCCGTTGACCGGCCACATCCAGGCCCGTTCGACCGAGATCGACCTGCCCTTCTCGGTGGACCTGGGTGACCCGGACGTGGTGGAGGAGCTGCGGGAGAAGTACGAGGAGCGCCGGGCGAACCCGGAAACGCCGGTGACGGGCCGGCACGCGTCGGCGATCCTCGACCTGATCGAGGACGACACCCTGCCGACGTCGATCCCGCTCCCGATGTGGGCGTGGCGCTTCGGCGGCCTGGCCATCCTCGGCCTGGGGCACGAGGTGCTGTCGTCGTACGACCGCAAACTCCACCGCGCGTTCGGCGGCCCCCTGTGGGTGATGGCCTATACGGGCGAGGTGGAGTGCTACGTCCCGGACGACCGGGCCCTGCGCGAAGGCGGCTACGAGGCCGGCTGGTCGGGCGACGACAACGAAATAGCCGGAATCGACTCCGCCGCCATGTCCTACAAGTGGCCCGCGCCGCTGGAGGAGGGCGTGGAACAGCAAATCCTCGACGCCGCCCTGAAACTCCTCAACGGTTGATCCCCGGTCAGGGGTTGAGCAGCGGGGTGACGAGGGCGTCGACCTCGGCGGCTTGTCCGTCCGACACCTCGGGGACCTGGTAGTCCAGCTCTCGTACTTGCGCGAGGAATGCGGCGGGTAGGCGGAGGTCGTAGTTGTCGTAGTAGTGGCCGAGGTCCTGCCGCCAGAGGTATTCGCCATCCGTGCGGATGGACGAGCCGTTGAAGATCTGCCGGTCCCCGCCCATCACGTCGGGGTCGTTGCTCATGATCGCGAGGATCAGGTCGCCGGTGTCCAGGTACTGGCGGACGCGGTCGGTATCGGGCTCGCGCGAGGTCGAGGTGTGCGCCTTGATGGAACCGTCGGTGCCGGTGGCGTACGGCCACAGTTCGTCGTAGAAGCCGAGAATTTTCACTGCTTCGCTCCCAATGGCAGGAGTATTCGCCACTAGCCGTCGTTCTGGTGCTTCACCGACTGGTCGGGGCCGAGTCGGCGGTTGACGCCCACCCGCCCGCCGGGGATGAAGGAACCCTGTCGATCACCGTGGACCACCACGTCGTGGTAGCGATCCTCGGGCGCGGCGCAGGTGGCGGGCCGGCAGGTCGCGTGCCGACTCGGCCAGGTCTGCTGCGGTGTGGAGGTGGGTGGCTGTTTCGGTTGCTTTGGCGAGGACTGCGTGTAGGGCGGTCTCGACCTCGCCCAGGGTCGTCACTCGGGCGTGGTGAGGAATGCCTGTCAGGTCGAGGACGGGAAGGTCAGGGTGGGGCCGGTCGGGTTCTTCGAGTCGCGGACGAGGGTGGTGACGGCGGTGTGGGCCACCTCTACGCAGCTCGTCTGCCCGCTGCCGCTGTAGGTGCTCTTACGCCAGGTCGGTGCCTCGGTCATCGCGGTCCTCTCGACGGTCGTAGATGTCCGCCCAGTAGGCGAACACTGCCCGTGATTGTTCCGCACTCAGGGCGATCCTGGCCAAGAGCTTCTGGTGGCGCTTGTAGGTCTTGATCGCGTCCCTGTCGTCGATGAACAAGGAGGCGGTGTCGGTTTCGGCGCACGCCACCGGGTCGATCGGCGTGTCGAAGGTCATGAGGTTGAACGGGCTGCGCACGAGGTGGTGGCCGACCGCCGAGAGGGGGACGACGCGGAGGTCCATGTGCGACCACGTGCCCATGAACCTCAGACGCATCAATTGGTCGTGCATGACCTTGTTGCCGCCCACCACGGCTTGCAGCGCCGCCTCGTGGATGTAGAAGGTGGTCTGGGGCGGCGCGTTGCGGACGTAGATGTCCTGGCGGCCCATCCGGGCGTCCACGAACAGGCGGTGGTGGTGCGGGCGGATGTAGTGGCCCAGGTCGTGTTCTTCGATCAGGCGGGCGACGCGGGCGCGAGTGGGCGGGTCGGCTTCCAGGCGACCGAGGAGGGTGCCCACGTCGAATGCGGTCGCGCCCCTGGAGCCGTGTTCGAGCCTGCTGATGCGGCTCAGGGACCAGCCGAGGGATTTCGAGAGGTGTTCGGCCCTGAGGTCGAGTTTCAACCGCATGGTGCGGAGTTCTTCGCCTGGTTCCCGGCTGCGGATGGTTGTTTCGGCTTCCGTGCGCATGGGCGGAAGTTGGTGGCAGTCAACGGGAATGGGGGCTGTTGGGGCGAAAATTCGCCCCAACAGCTTACTTCACGTGTGCTGTTGCCAGGTCGGCAATGTGTTTGCCGATTTCCAGCGCCCCGGTCGCGCCGGGGCTCGGTGCGTTCAGCACGTGCACCTGGTTCGGTGCGTTCTCGATCAGGAAGTCGTCCACCAGGGCACCGCTCGGCAGCATTGCCTGAGCCCGCACGCCCGATTCCGCCTTGACCAGGTCGTGTTCGCCCACCTCGGGCACCAACCTGGCCAGGCTGGCCGCGAAGCGCTTGCGGGAGAACGAGCGGAGGACTTCTTCCGCGCCGGTTTTCGCGAAGCGCTTCGCCAGGCGCCACGTGCCGGGGAAGCGGGCCACGTCCAGCAGGTGCGACGGGGAGATCCGGCCCCAGCCGTAACCCTCCCGGGACAGGGCCAGGACCGCGTTCGGGCCGGCGTGGACGGTGCCGTCGAGCATTCTGGTCAGGTGCACGCCCAGGAACGGCAGGTCCGGGTTCGGCACCGGGTAGATCAGGCCGCGCACCAAATGCCGGCGGTCTTCGCGGAGTTCGTAATACTCACCCCGGAAGGGGATGATTCGCGCCGACGGGGTCAAGCCCGCCAACCGCGCGATCGCGTCCGCGTGCAACCCGGCGCAGTTCACCAGCACGTCGCCGCGGACCACGCCCTGCGGGGTCGCCACCTCGACGCCGCCGGCGCGACCCGGGCGGATGCCCAGCGCCGGTGACGACAGGCGCAGGTCCTGGTCCGAGAGCGAGCGCACGAACGCCGCGCACACCGCCGGGTAGTCGATGATCGCGGTCGACTCGACGTGCAGCGCCGACACCGCCGTCACCTCGGGCTCGTAGGCACGAGCCTCGTCGGCGTCGATCATCCGCGCCGGCACGCCGTTCGCCTCGGCCCGCGACGCCAACGCCTGCAACCGCGGCAGTTCGTCCGCCGACGTCGCCACGACGAGCTTGCCGCACACGTCCACCGGCACGCCGTTGTCCCGGGCGAACGCCACCATCGACGCGTTCCCGGCCACCGACATGCGGGCCTTCAACGACCCGGGCTTGTAGTACAACCCGGCGTGCACGACGTTGGAATTGTGCCCCGTCTGGTGGGCCGCCCACGACGATTCCTTCTCCAGGACCGTCACGTCGTTGCCCCGGGACACCAACTCGCGGGCGGCGGCGAGACCGAGGATCCCGCCGCCGATCACCACCACGCGGGCCAAGTCAGGCCTTGCCCGCGATGGACTTCAGGATGTCCAGGTTGGCCTCGCAGATCTTGGGCATGTCGAAGTTCTCGAACACCCACTGCTTGCCGGCCTCGCCGACCTTCTCCGCCAGCGACGGGTCGTCCAGCAGCTTGTTCACCGCGTCCGCGATGCCCTGGTGGTCGCCCGGCTTCACCAGGAACGTCTCGGTGCCGCTGGTCAGCACCGCGCCCGGGAAGTAGTCCGCGCGCTCGGCCATCACGGTCGGCGTGCCGGCCGCCATCGCCTCCAGCGACGCGATGCCGATGCCGAAGCCCTGGAGGTCGTGGATCTCCAGGTCGGCCGCCGCGAGGATGCCCGGGATCTCCGCCTTCGGCAGGGTGCCCGTGCAGATCAGCGCGTGGTCGACGCCCAGTTCCTTGGCCCGGTCGAGGAACGCGGTGAAGTACATGCCACCGACGATCATCACCTTGGTGTCCGGGTGCTTCTCCAGGATCTTCGGCAGCGACTCGACCAGGTTCATCCGGTCGCGCACCGGGATCACGTGGCCGAGCGAGGCCAGCAGCGGCCCGTCGCCGATCTCGTACTTCTCCCGGACCTTGGCCCGCTCCTCGGAGCGCACCAGGTCGCGGAAGCGGTCGAGTTCGACGCCCACGGCCAGCTTCTCGATCCGCGACTCCGGCACCTTGTAGCGCTTGCGGATGTACTCGTCGAAGACGGTGTCGATCGCGATCAGCTTCGTCGGCTTGTTGAACGACGTGATCGGCCGCACCACGAACGCGTCGAGCATCCGGAACACGCCGTGCACCAGTTTCACCGGGCTCTGCAACCGGGTGTGCAGGGTGAGCACCGAGGGCACCTTGTTCTTGCGCGCCCACAACCCGCTCTGCCACGTCAGGTCGAAGAACTGGCCGTGCTGGTGGATCGCGTCCGGCTTGAAGTTGTCCAGCAGCTTGAAAACGCGCTTCCGGTTGCCCCACTTCAACGCGAACGTGATGTCGAAGTTGAACGAGATGCGGGTTTCCGGCAGCGTCCACGACGGCAGCCGCACGATGCGGAAGCCGTCGCGGTTCTCCACGGGGAGCGCGCCGCCGTACGCCGCGGTGATCACCAGCACCTCGTGCCCGGCCGCCGCGTAGTGCCGCGCGAGCGTGTCCGACACGTAAGCGCTGCCGCCCATCCGGGGCGGGAAGAAGTTGTTGATGATCGCGATGCGCACGCGAATTCCCCTCGTCTAGCTCGCGTTGCCCGCCGGCACGGTGCCCGCCGAGACGGTGGCCTCGTGCACGACGCGGTGCGCGGGCAGGATAGCGGCCCGCTCGGCGGCGACCTCGTCCGAGCCCGCGCCCAGCTCCACCAGGTTCAGGAAGTGGTTGAGCTGCGCGGCCAGCGGCTCCGCGGACTGGAGGATGGTCGGCAGCTCGATGACCGTCTGCTGCTTGTAGCCGACGCCGTCGGCCGCGGGCGAGTCCGCGACGTGCCGGTAGATCGTGATGTCCCGGCGCAGCAGGTCGATCTCGATCAGCCGGTCCAGCTCCAGCACGGAGATCTGGCGGACCTTGCGCTGCGAGATCCGGGAGGCGGAGATGGTGGCCAGCGCGCCGCCGTCGAACGACATGGTCGCGTCGGCCGAGTCCTCGGACCGGTTCTCGATCGACTGCTCGTTGAAGAACCCGAACGAGCCCTTCACCGCGGCCGGCGTCTGCCCGATGAACCGGATCGCCAGGTCGACGTCGTGGATCAGCAGGTCGGACGCGACGCCGGTCTTGATCCGCGGCACGAACGGCGAGTGCCGGATCGCGTTGATCTGCACCACGTCGCCGACGAACTGGCGCGCGGTCAGGATCGCCGGGTTGAACCGCTCCAGGAACCCGCACACCAGCGGCAGGCCGCGGGCCTCGGACTCCTTGGCGAGCTCCTCGGACTGCGCGTACGTCGCCGCGAGCGGCTTCTCCACCAGCAGCGGCTTGCCCAGGGCGAGCACCTGCTTGGCGATGTCGTAGTGCGCCTCGGTGGCCGCCGCGATGACCACCAGGTCGATGCCGGCCAGCTCGTCGATCGACGGCGCGTAGGCGGCGCCGTAGCGGTCGGCGATCTCGCGGCCGACCTCCTCGCGCTGCTCGACCAGCAGGCTGAAGTCGACCCGGTCGGACTGCGACAGCACGCGGGCGTGCAGCGAGCCCATCATGCCCGCGCCGATCAACGCGACCTTGGGACGAGCGCTCATGCGGAGAACACCTCTCGGACGGCGGCCACGATCTGCTCCAGCTCGGACTCGGTGAGCTTCGGGTGCACGGGCAGCGACAGCGCCTGCTCGGCGACCTTCTTCGCGACCGGCACGTCCGACGCCACGACCTGCGGGTTGTCCCGGTAGCAGTCGTAGTCGAACACCAGCTTCGGGTAGTAGATCCCGTTGCCGATGCCCTTCTCGGTCAGCTTGGCGGACAGCTCGTCCCGGGTGACGGACGCCTCGTCGCCGACCAGCACGGTGTACTGGTGCCACACGTGCGTGCGACCCGGCAGAACGGACGGAACGGTCAACCCGGGCACGTCCGCGAGACCCTTGGACAGCGCCTCGGCGTTGCGCTGACGCGCCTCGGTGAGCTGCGGGAGCTTCTCCAGCTGCGGGATGCCGACCGCGGCGTGGAGGTCCGTGAGGCGGTAGTTGTGACCCGCCATCTCGTACTGGTAGCGGGCCCGCATGCCCTGGTTGCGCATCACCCGGAGCTTGTCCGCGAGCGCGTCGTCCGAGGTGGTGATGACACCGCCCTCGGCCGTGGTGACGTTCTTGGTCGCGTACAGCGAGAAGCAGCCGACGCCGAAGCTGCCGGCGGGCTTGCCCTCGAAGGTCGCGCCCACCGCCTGCGCGGCGTCCTCGACGATGGCGAGCCCGTGCCGCTCCGCGAGCGGCACCAGCTTGCCCATGTCGGCGGTCTGGCCGTACAGGTGCACCGGCATGAGGACCTTGGTGCGGTCCGTGACCTGCGCGGACACCAGGTCGGCGTCGAGGCAGAAGTCATCGGTGCGGATGTCCGCGAAACGGGCGGTGGCGCCGGCCTCGAGGATCGCGTTCAGCGTCGCGACGAACGTGAACGGCGAGGTGATCACCTCGTCGCCCGGCTTGAGGTCGAGGGCCTGGATGGAGGCGACGAGCGCGGTCGTGCCGTTGTTGACGGCGACGGCGTGGGGGACACCGGCCACGGCGGCGAAGGCATCCTCGAACCGCTTGACCATCGGGCCCTGCGCGATGACGCCGGAACGCAGCACCTCGACCACGAGGGATTCCGCGTCCTGCACGTCTACGACGGTGATGGGGATCATGCAGCAGACTTTCGCTTTCGGAGACGGTGGGGTGCGTCCGGTAGAGTGACTGGTCGTCCCCGGCCCGACGCGGGCCACACGTTACCTGTATGAAATGGCCTGCCCCGGCGTAGGTGTGCGAAGGGTCGCGGGGGACGTACGCCAGACAAGCAGCGGACACACCCGCGCACGGCACCAAGGGCGAGGTAGTGGCGAATCGAATCCACCCCACGGCGATCATCGGCGAAGGTGTCGTCCTCGGCGACGACAACGTGATCGGGCCTTATTCGGTGATCGTCGGCCCGTGCCGGATCGGCGGCGGGAACTTCATCGGACCGCACGTCAGCATCGGTGGCCCGGCCGAGTTCCTGAACGGTCCGCACCTGGCCGGCTGGGACGGCGAGCAGAGCGGCCCCGGTGTGGTGATCGGCGACGCGAACAAGATCCGCGAGTTCGTCACGGTCAACCAGGGCGTGCACGCCGCCACGACGGTCGGCTCGAACAACTACCTGATGGGTCGCGCCCACCTGGGTCACGACGTGGTCGTGGACGACGGCACGGTGATCTCCTCGGCCGTGCAGGTCGCGGGCCACTGCCACCTGTGGTCCTACGCGAACGTCGGCATCGGCACCGTCGTCCACCAGCGCACGGACATCGGTCCCGGCGCGATGGTCGGCATGGGCTCGGCGGTGCGCAAGGAAGTGGGCGCGTTCACCATCGCGGTGGGCAACCCGGCCCGGGTCACGGGCGTCAACTCCATCGGGCTGAACCGTCGCGGCTGCGACGACGCGACCGTGGAGGCGCTCGGCGACTTCCTCAAGGGCAAGGGCGAGTTGGACCCCTCGGGCCTGCCCGAGGAGGTCGCGTCGCTGCTCAAGGCGTGGGCCGCGCGCGCGACCGACCAGCACTGAAGCCCCGTTCCGGCAAGATTCCCGGATCCACTACGGAAAGATCGAGAGACGCATGGCGATCAACGACCGGCTCCGTGACACCTTCGTCGAGGCCCTGGCGCTCGAGGACGGCGTGGACGTGGAGAACCTGAAGTACCGCGAGATCGACCAGTGGGACTCGGTCGGCCACATGGCGCTGGTCGCGGCCATCGAGGACGAGTTCGACGTCGAGTTCGAGACCGACCAGGTGATCGACATGAGCAGCTTCAAGGTCGCCGCCGACATGCTCCGCGGCTTCGGCGTCGAGGACTGAGGTTTGTCCTCGCAGCTCACCGACCGGGTCGTCGTCGTCACCGGCGGCACCCGGGGCATCGGCTTCGCCACCGCCCGCGCGCTCGCCGAGGCGGGCGCGACGGTCGTGCTCACCGGGCGCGACGAGGACACCGCGAAGCAGCGGGCCGCCGAGATCGGCGCGCACGGCCTGGCCCTGGACGTGTCCGACTCGGCCGCCGTGCGGGCCGTGTTCAAGTCCGTCACGAAGGAGCACGGCCGGATCGACGGCCTGGTGGCCAGCGCCGGCGTCATGGAGGGCGCGCTGATCGGGATGATCGGCGACGACCACGTGGAGCGGCTGCTGACCACGAACGTCGCGGGCACCGTCGCGTCGGTGCAGGCCGCGGCCCGGGCCATGATGCGCAAGAAGACCGGCTCGATCGTGCTGCTGGCCTCGATCGTCGGCGAGCACGGCAACGCCGGTCAGACCGTGTACGCGGCGACCAAGGCGGCCGTGGCGTCGATCGCCAGGTCCACCTCCAAGGAGCTCGGCCGCTACGGCATCCGGGTGAACGCGGTGGCGCCGGGCGTGATCAGGACCGACCTCACCGCCTCGCAGTCCGAGGAGACCCTCGCGCGGGTGGTGGAGGACACGTCGCTCGGCAGGCTCGGCGAGCCGGCCGAGGTCGCCTCGGTGATCAGGTTCCTGTTGGGCGACGACGCCGCGTTCGTCACCGGGCAGGTGCTCGGGGTGGACGGGGGGCTCGTGCTGTGACCCTGCTCGGAGCGGGCGCACGCCTGGTCGACGCGGTGGACGGCACGCTGCTCGCGGGCGGGGAGCTGACCGCGCGGGTGGCCGAGGAGGCCGCCGTGCTGGCCGCGCTGCCGTCCGGGGTGCTGTTCGCCCGGCTGTCCGTCGACGTGCCGAGCGTGCTGCGGTACCTGGCCGCGTTCGAGGCCGGTCGCGCGGTCGCGCTGCTGGACGCCGGGCAGGACCGGGACGCGCTGTTGGAGCTGATGCTGCGGTTCCGGCCGGCCGCCGTGCTGGGCGCCGACGGCCCCGCGCCGGGCGGGTACCGCGCGCAGGGCACGTCCTGGGTGCGCGTGGTGCCCGAGGGCGTCGTACCGCACCCGGACCTGGCGGTGCTGCTGCCGACCAGCGGGTCGACCGGCAACCCCAAGTTCGTCCGGCTGTCGCGGGAGGCCGTGCTGGCCAACGCGGACGCCATCGCCGACGTGCTGGGCATCGGTCCCGACGAGGTCGCGCCGACCAGCCTCCCGCTGCACTACAGCTACGGCATGTCGGTGCTGAACTCGCACCTGCGGCGCGGCGCGACCGTCGTGGTCGAGCCGACCGGCGTGATGGGCCGGCCCTTCTGGCAGGCCGTGGAGCGGTACGCGATCACCTCGCTCGCGGGGGTGCCGTACCACTACGAGATGCTCAAGCGGCTGCGGTTCGACCCGGCCAAGTACCCGTCGCTGCGCACGATCACCCAGGCGGGCGGCAAGCTCCGCGACGACCTGGTGGTCGAGTTCAACGAGAAGATGCTGGCCGCGGGCGGCCGGATGTTCGTGATGTACGGCCAGACCGAGGCCGCGCCCCGGATGGCCACCGTGCCCGCGGCGAAGCTCGCGGACAAGATCGGCTCGGCCGGTCCGGCGCTGCCCGGCGGCGCGTTCGCGATCCGCGGCGAGGACGGCGTGGAGACCGCCGAGGCCGACGTGGTCGGCGAGGTGCTCTACCGCGGCCCGAACGTGATGATGGGCTACGCCGAGTCCGAGTCCGAGCTGGCGCTGGCCGACGTGGTCGGCGGCGTGCTGGAGACCGGGGACCTGGGTCGGCTGGACGCGGACGGGTACCTGTTCATCACCGGCCGGCTCAAGCGGATCGGCAAGGTGTTCGGCAACCGCGTGAACCTGGACGACCTGGAACAACTGCTCCGGGGCGCGGGGTTGGACCTGGGAGCGGCTGCCGCCGTGCCCGCCGGCGACAAGGTGGTCGTCTGGGTCGAGAACAGCTCGACCGAGACCCGCAAGGCCGCCGCGAAGGCGTTGGGCGAGCGGCTGCACCTGCACGTCAGCGGGTTCGACGTGCGGGAGATCGACGCCTTGCCGCTGCTGCCCAGCGGCAAGGTCGACTATCGCTCCTTGGAGGGACGGGCGTGACCAGCACCGTGTTCGGGCTCGACCAGGCCGCGCGTGAGGCGGCCCTGCTGCCCGCGCTGACCGAGCTGACCGACCACCACCGCGCGCACTGCGAGCCGTACGACCGGATCCTGTCCTCGCTCGGCACACCGCGGACGTTCGACTCGGTCGCGGACCTGCCGTGGCTGCCGGTGCGGATGTTCAAGCACCACGTGCTGAAGTCCGTGCCCGACGAGGACGTGTTCAAGGTGCTCACCTCGTCGGGGACGACCGGCGCCGAGGTGTCGCGCATCTACCTGGACCGCGAGGCGGCCGGCGACCAGCCGCGCTACCTCGGCCGCACGCTCCAGGAGGTGCTGGGCGACAAGCGGCTGCCGATGCTGATGGTCGACACCGTCGGGATCATCAAGAACCGCCGCTCGTTCTCGGCGCGCGGCGCGGGCGTGCTGGGCATGGCCAACTTCGGCCGCAAGCACGTGTACGCGCTGGACGAGGACGACCGGCCGGACGTGGAGGCGATCAAGGGCTTCCTCGCCGAGCACGGCTCGCAGCCGTTCCTGATCTTCGGCTTCACCTTCATGGTGTGGCAGTACCTGTACGAGGTCGCCCGCGAGCACCGGCTGGACCTGTCCAACGGCACCCTGATCCACTCGGGCGGGTGGAAGAAGCTGATCGACCGGGCCGTGGACAACGCCGAGTTCCGCCGCGCGTTCGCCGCCGACACCGGGTTGACCCGCATCCACAACTACTACGGCATGGTCGAGCAGCTCGGGACCGTGTTCGTGGAGGGTCCGTCGGGGAACTCCCTGTACTGCCCGGACTTCGCCGACGTGATCATCCGCGACCCGGAGACCTGGGCCGAGCAGCCGGTGGGCAAGCCGGGTGTGATCGAGGTGGTCTCGACGGTGCCGCGCTCGTACCCCGGGCACGTGCTGCTGACCGAGGACCTGGGCGTGGTGAACGGGATCGACGACGGCGACTGGCCGGGCAAGCGGTTCTCGGTGCTGGGGCGGCTGCCTCGTGCCGAGGCTCGGGGTTGTTCGGACACTTTCAGCGGAGCAGCGGCATGACGGTGGAGCAGCGTTTCCCGGCGGGGCCGGACGTCGCGGTCGAGGACCTGATCGCGGAGGTCACCTCCGGCGAGCAGTTGACGGTCGGCGACGAGCGGGTGGTCGAGTTCCTGGTGCGCTTCGCGCGCAAGCTGCTCGCGCCGGCCGTGGCGCGGCGGTTCCCGGAGCTGGCCTCCCTGGGCTTCTTCCTGCGCCGCGGTGAGCTGACCAAGGCGTTGCGCAGGCTCGAAACGTCCACAGAGGACGAACTGAGGTTCCCGCGCGGACTGGTGTTCCACGTGCCGCCGGCCAACGTGGACACGATCTTCGTGTACTCGTGGGCGCTGTCGGCGTTGGCGGGCAACCCGAACGTCGTCCGGATCTCGTCGCGTTCCGCGGGCGCCGCGTCCACCGTCATCGAGGCGTTGAACGAGGCGCTGGCCGAGGCGGACCCGATCATCGCGCGCACCCAGCGGATGGTCACCTACGGCCGGGACGACGCGGTCACGACCGCGCTGTCCGCCGCGTGCGAGCTGCGGGTGATCTGGGGCGGTGACGGCTCGGTGGCCGCGCTGCGGAAGTTCGCGCTCAAGCCGTCCGCGCGCGACGTCACGTTCCCGGACCGCGCGTCGTTCGCCGCGCTGTCGGTCGCCGGCTGGCGGGCCGCGTCCGCGGCGGCCAAGCGCGACGCGGTGACCGGCTTCTACAACGACTCGTACTGGTTCGACCAGGCCGCGTGCTCCTCGCCCCGAACGTTGTTCTGGGTCGGCGAACAGGACGCGGAGGCGCGTGAGGAGTTCCGCGCGCTGCTCGCCGACGTGGTGGCGGCCAAGCACTTCGTGGTCGAACCCGCGATGGCCGTGCAGAAGCGGGTGTCCGCGTACGGCGTCGCGGCGGAGGGGCACGCGTCGGCGATCCGCTTCTCCGGCAACGCGGTCGCGACCCTGGAGCTGACCTCGGCGGCCGACGTGCCGCGCGAGTGGCTGGGCGTCGGCACGTTCCCGCAGGCGACCCTCGCGTCGCTGGCCGACTTCGCGCCCCTGGTGCAGCGCAAGGACCAGACCCTGAGCGTGTTCGGCTTCGAGCGCGCCGAGGTGCTGGAGTTCATCCGTTCGTTGGGCGGCAGGGGGATCGACCGCGTGGTCCCGTTCGGCAAGGCGTTGGACTTCGCCGCCGTGTGGGATGGTTACGACCTGCTCGCCGAGTTCAGCAGGCTTACGACGGTGTCCGTGTGACGCGGCCCGGATCCGAGACCACCGGAGAACCACCGATGACGGTCCAACCCGACGTCGACGTCGAGACTGTTGCCGAGAAGGCCCCGCGCACCCGCAAGCAGGTGATCATCGGCTGGGCGCGTCGCCTGCTCATCGTGCTGGTGCTCGCGGGCGCGGTGTACCAGGTGTACTCGCAGTGGGACGAGGTGTCCGAGGCGCTGCTGAAGCTGCCGTGGCAGTCGGTCGTGCTGTCGCTGCTCGCGGTGTTCGCCGGGCTGTTCCTCGGTTCCGTGGTGTGGAAGATCGTGCTGTCCGACCTGGGCGCGCCGGTGTCCTACCCGGACGCGGCGAAGTTCTACCTCGTCGGCGGGCTCGGCAAGTACATCCCGGGCGCGGTGTGGGCCGTGCTGCTGTCGATGGAGCTGGCCAAGCAGGCGGGCGTGAACCGGGCGCGGTCGTTCACCGCGGGTCTGGTGGCGACCGGCATGGGCGTGGTGGCGTCGTTGATCACCGGCCTGGCCGCGCTGCCCGTGCTGCTGGAGGGCCAGTCGCGGCAGCTGCTGTGGCTGTTCTCGCTGCTGCTGGTCGGTCTGGTGTTCCTGCACCCGAAGTTGTTGACCTGGTTGGTGAACCTGGTCCTCAAGGTGCTGCGCAAGCCGCCGCTGGAGCGCCGGTTCACCGGCAAGGAGGTGCTCAAGGCGACCGGCGTCGCGGTGCTGATCTACGTGCTCTACGGCGTGCACCTGTGGCTGCTGGTGAACTCGCTCGGCTCGCCGTCGATCGGCACCCTCGTGCTGTGCGCGGGCACCATGGGCATCTCGATGACCGCCGGTCTGCTGGCGTTCTTCCTGCCGTCCGGCCTGGGCGCGCGCGAGCTGGTCATCACCGGCGCGATCGCGACCGTGCTGCCGACCCCGCAGGTGCTGGCCCTGGCCCTGGTGTCCCGCCTGATGTTCACCGTGGCGGACCTGGCGTCGGCCGGCATCGCCGCGCTGGTGGCCCAGTTCCAGCGCAAGAAGACCGTGGCCGTCGAGGAAGTCTGACGGCATTCCGGAAGAAGCCCCCCGCCGCAGCCGCGCGGCGGGGGGTTTTTCCGTCTGCTAGGCCTCGGTCCAGCCGCTGAACGCGCCGCCCGCGGCCGGTTGGACCGCGTGCAGCAGCTTGGCGTTGCCGCCCAGCGCGAGCAGGTGCACGTCGCCCGCCGCGTCGGTCACCGCCGCCAGGCCCTGCTCGACCCACTCACCGAGGTCGCCCCACGAGTTCGCGCCCAGCTGCCGGAACGCGACCGTCTGCACGTCGCCGCGCGCGAACACCACGACCCGGCTGCCCGTCCGGGCCACCGCGACCGGGCCGGTGCCCTGGAGCGGCAGCGCGTTCTGGGTCGCGCCCAGCACGTTCTCGCCCACCGCGGTGCCGTTGTGCCTGCGGGTGACGATCTCGATGCCGGTCGCGGTCTCGACCACGGCCGGCGGGCCGATCGTCTGGAGCGCGAACGCGCTGTCGTACGTGAAGCTGCCGTCCGGCACGGTCTGCCGCCAGCGCTTGAGCTGGTTGTTGACCTCCGCGAAGACCTCGATGCGGTAGTCGGACGTGGCGATGGCGCGCGGCGGGTCGATGATCTTCGTGCCACCGCCCGCGATCGCGGTCCACGCGCTGAACGTGCCGCCGATCGCCGACTGGAACCTCGTCGACAGACCGCCCGCCGTCGCCGGGTTCCGGATGATGATCTCGAAGCCGCCGGTGAGGTTCGCGACCACGGTCGGCGCGCCCATCTGCGGCGCCTTCGGCGTGGACAGGTCCTGCATGCCGCCGAACGTGCCGTTGGTCTGCTGGCGCCAGGTCTGGATGGTGTGCGTGTCGAGGTTCAGCGCCGCGATCCGCACCAGGCCGTCCTTGTTCACCGCGGCCGAGACGCCCGTGGCGAACCGGCCGGTGGCGAGCAGGGTCGGCGCGGCCCACACGCCCGCGGTGCGCGTCCAGCGGACGAGACCGCCCGCCATCGCCGCGAACGCGTGCAGCCGGCCCGCCCCGTCGACCACGGCCCACCCGTCGCCGGTCGGCCAGCGGTGGATGACGCGCTGCTCGTTGGTCGGGATCTCCGGGTCCACCAGCGGGTCGTAGGACCGGAAGAGGTCCATGCCCTGGTGCTTCTTGGTGTACCAGTCGCCCGCGACGTTGACGGCCCAGTCGGTCGAGTTGTAGTCCACGTAGTGGATCACGTTGACCGGCTTCCACCCGTTCTTGTTGGCGTAGGTCTTCGCGACCTCGGCGCCGAACAGGGCGGTGTGGATGTGGTCCTCGTGCTCGCCCGCGAAGCGCGGGTCGCGGTCGGTGTTCTGGAGCCGGACGGTGGTCGGCGCGAACATGTCCATCAGGCCGCCGAGCACGATCAGGACGTCCTGCTTGACGTAGTACAGGACGTCGCCGACCAGGCCCCCCTCGGGCACGATCGTCGGCGAGACGTACGTGGTGTTCGTCCAGAGCTTCTTGATGGCGTTGGCGTACAGGGTGTCGTTGCCATCGGGGATGTTCAGGTAGGCGAGCTGCACGTGCGGCGCGCCGATCAGCGTGACGACCTCGATGGTCATGTCGCCGAAGAGGTGCTCGGACCGGCTCCACTGGTTCGCGACCCCCGCGAACAGCGCGTACGCCTTCCGCTGGCCGATCTGCTGGTCGCCCGCGTACTGCTCGCGGGTCCGGTTGTTCGTGCCGTTCGCCTCGCTCGCCGTGGTGACGACGGTCAGCGACGGGTGCCCGGCGGCGATGGTCTTCTGGATGTCAGGGTTGAGGAAGATCAGGTCGTCGTCCGGGTGCGCGACGATGGACATGAATCTAGGCGTGGTCATGACGGTGTTCCCCCCGTTCGGTCGACCGATGAGTCGTTCGTAGGGGGCTGTTCGTTGCTTTCCTCGCCGCACCGTGGCCTAATTGTCACTCGAACGGAGCAATCAAGCCGTCACCCGTATGCGCGACACGCGATCAAGTGATCACGAGGAGTCATGGCATGAGGTTTGTCCGGTTCGTCGCCGCGGCCGCCGTCGCGCTGGGACTGGCGGGCATCGCGCCCGCCGCGCACGCCGACTCGGTGCGCATCACCGACTCCGTGCGGATCACGGACTCGGTGCGCATCACGTCCGCGGAGCGCTAGCCCCGCCCGTCGGTCAGAACCAGCGTTCGAGGACCAGGGCCACGCCGTCCTCGCCGTGGGTCGCGGTGACCTCGTCGGCGGCGGCGCGGCACCGGGGGTGCGCGTTCTCCATCGCCACCCCGTGACCCGCCCAGCGCAGCATCTCCACGTCGTTCGGCATGTCGCCGAACGCGATCACCCGGCGGGCGGGCACGTCGTGCCGCCGGGCGACGTCGGCCAGACCGGTGGCCTTGGTGACGCCGGCGGCGGAGATCTCGATCAGGCCGGAGTTCGTCGAGTAGGTGATCGCGAACTCGTCGCCCAGCACCGCCTCGGCGGCTTCGGTCATTTCTGCACTGGTCATCTTCGGGTGCCTGACCAGCAGTTTCACCGCGCGGTGGCCGAACACCTCGGCCCGGGTGACCTCGACGTGGTCCGGCCCGTTGCCCCACGGGTGGGTGTACGCGGTCTCCGCGACGAACGGCTCGACGTCGCCGACCCGCTCGCTCGCCAGCGCCGAGCCGGGCAGCACGTGGTCGAGCGCGGCGGCGACGTCCATCAACCGGACCGGGTCGAGGCCCTTCTCCCACACCACGCGGTCCTCGGCCAGGTCGTAGAGCACCGCGCCGTTGGCGCAGATCGCGTAGCCGTTCACGCCCGCGTCCCGGGACACGATGTCGAGCCAGCGCGGCGGACGGCCGGTGACCAGCACGAACGGCACGCCGGCCGCGAGCACCCGGCCGATCACCCGGGCGGTGCGCGCGGTCACCCGCTCGTCGGGGCCCAGGAGTGTGCCGTCGATGTCCGATGCCACCAGCGCAGGTCGTTCCACGGTGTCCATACTGCCCTGCCCGGTCACCCGCCTCGGTGAACCCGGTCGGAGAGCCTCGTTACTGTCTGGGGCGTGCGCATTGGCATCGTGATCCTGCCCGAGGACCGCTGGTGGGCCGCCGAGCCCAAGTGGCGTGGAGCGGAGGAGCTGGGGTTCCACCACGCGTGGACCTACGACCACCTGGGGTGGCGGACACTGGTGGACGGCCCGTGGTTCTCCGCCGTGCCGACGCTGACCGCGGCGGCGGCCGTGACCTCGACCATCCGACTGGGCACGTACGTGGCGTCGCCGAACTTCCGCCACCCGGTGCCGTTCGCCCGGGAGCTGCTGACGCTGGACGACGTGTCCGACGGCCGGATCACGGTCGGCATCGGGTCGGGCGGGCCGGGGTACGACACGTTCGTGCTGGGCGACTCGCCGTTGGCGCCGGCCGACCGGACGCGCAAGTTCGCCGAGTTCGTCGACGTGCTCGACCGGCTGCTGACCTCCGAGCGCACCACGTTCACCGGCGAGTTCTTCACCGCGGACGAGGCCAGGAGCGCCCCCGGCTGCGTCCAGAAGCCCCGCATGCCGTTCATGATCGCCGCCAACGGCCCGAAGGCGATGAGGATCGCCGCCCGCTACGGCACCGCGTGGGTGACCACCGGCCCGCCCACCGACCCGGCGGCCGGCGCCTCCGCCGACGCCGTCGAGGCGTGGTGGCGCGGGGTGTCCGCGATCGCCGACCGGATGGACGGCGAACTCCACCGCATCGGCCGCCACCGCCACACCCTGGACCGCCACCTGAACCTCGACTCGGCCCCGCTGTACTCGATGACGAGCCTCGAGCACTTCCAGGACGCCCTGGGCCGAGCCAGGGACCTGGGCTTCACCGACGCGGTGACCCACTGGCCCCGAGCCGACGGCGTCTACGCGGGCCGGGAAACCGTCCTCGAACAGGTCGCCGCCGAGGTCCTCCCCACCCTCGCCGCCCGCCCCACCAACTCCCCGAAGATCCACCCGGACCTCTCGTAGGATCACAGAATCGTTCAACAACCCCACAATCCAACACACGACACTGCGACTGTTCGGTTGTTCGACTGTTCAATCGTGTACTCGTCGTATCGTCGTATTGTCGAGTTGTTGAACAATCCTTCGACCCTTAGCGACCCTTCTCGGCTTTTCTCGATTCCGCGCGACCCGGGCTTCGTGCGACGTCATAGCGGACGGCAGATGTCCGCTATGGGTGCCAGGGTGTGGGTACAGCAGCCAGGAACGGAGTCAGGTCATGAGTCGGCACATCCAGGTCACGTTCGACGCCCACGATCCCCGGGCGTTGTCGTCCTTCTGGCGGGACGCGCTGGGGTACGTCCACCCGGGGCCGCCGGGGGTCGAGTTGGCGGAGGGGGAGGACCCGCTGGCCGCGTGGGACGGGTTCCTCGCGCGGATCGGCGTGCCGGAGGCGCAGTGGAACACGCGGTCGGCCATCGAGGACCCCGACGGGCACGGGCCGCGGGTGTTCTTCCAGCAGGTGCCCGAGGGGAAGGTCGCCAAGAACCGCGTCCACCTCGACGTCCGGGCCGCTCCCGGGTTGCAGGGCGACGAGCGGATGGCGGCGCTGGAGGCCGAGTGCGCGCGTCTCGTCGCGCTGGGCGCCACGCGGGTCCGACGGGACGAGCCGGCACCTCCGATGGGCGCCGGATTCCTCGTGATGACCGACCCCGAGGGCAACGAGTTCTGCCTGGACTGACCGCCACGCCGAGGTTCGCGGTCCCGGTGACGGACCGCGAACCCCCGGCGCACACCTGCCGTGCCGGCCGACCGTCCGGAAAGGACGGAAAGGACGACCTACCCCGCGGTCGGAAGCTCTCCCGGCTCCGGCACGAGCCTGTAGATGATCGCGTCGTCGTTCTCGTAGACCTTCTCCAGGAACGGCTTGTCGTTCAGGTCGCGCAGACCCGGCGTCCGCTCGTTCCACCCGCGCACGAACCCGCGCCCCACGATCGCGTACCGGATGTTCAACCGCTTCACCGCGGCCCGCACCGACGAGTTCTGGTCGTAGTCCGTGAAGTGCTGCATCAGCAACGAGATGTCCGGCGACTCCAGCGACCCGTCGTAGTGCCCCGCCACCGGGCGCACGTCCGCGAGCGCGTACATCCACAGCGTGCCGTCGTTGCGGTCGTTCATCACCCGCTCGCCCGGCTTCACGATCTTGCCGAGCTCGGTCATCGCCACGATCTCGTTCGGACCCACGACCGCGTCGTGCTTGTCCTGCCCCGGCGCGTTCCCGTACCCGCGCGCCACCTGGGCCGAGTTCAGGGTCACGTACAACCCGCTCAACGCCACGAACGCCACCAGCACCACGGCCGCCGACAGCGGACGCACCCAGGGCGCCCGCGCGGCCCGACCGGCGAGCCGCGCCAACCAGTCGTGCACCGCCGCCAGGCCGTGCCCGGCGATCACGCACAGCGGCACGCACACCAGGGCGATGAGCCGGAACTGGTCGTTCCACCACGGGCTCGTCACCTTCGCCACCCACGGCTGCGAGTACGACGCCGTCAGGATCCACACGACCCCGAACACCCCCGCCGCGCCCAGCAACCACTTCTGGTTGCCCAGCCGCCCGGCGAAGGCCAACCCGATCCACAGCGGGATCGCGAGCCAGTACTCGGGGCGCTCGATGATGTGCTGGAACGTCAGCATCGCGCCGACCGACTGCGAGACGGGGAACGTCGACGGCCAGTCCACGATCGCGATGGTGCCCTTGATGCTCGCCGCGCCCAGCAGGTGCGGCAACGTCACGACGATCGCCACGACACCGGGGATCAGCATCTTCAGCACGTCGCGCCACAGCGTGCCCCAGGCCCGCCACCAGCGCTGCGCCAGGAACGGCAGGATGAACAGGATGCCGCCGAACAGGTTGCTGGAGTGCACGCACAGCATGCCGACCGCGACACCGCCGAACACCACGCCGGTGTCGATCGCGGGCCGGCGCAGGTACATGTCCAGCACCACGGCCAGCACCGGCATCACCGCGAGACCGAGCGTGAACGTCAGCAGCGGGCCGCGCCACAGGTTGTCGTAGGTCGCGGAGGTGCACGCCACGGCGACCAGCGCGGTGAACCCGGCGGTCACCGCGCGGCCGCGGAAGTAGCGGACCATCGCGGCCAGCTCCAGCGCCAGCAGACCGGGCAGCAGCGCCATGTGCGCGTTGATCACCGCGGGCACCGTCGCGCCGGTCAGCTTGAACACCAGCGCGCCCACGAGGTGGTAGGCGTTCGGGTAGAACACCCCGCCCGGGATGTCGTACCAGTTGACCTTGCCGGTCCCGTACAGCCCGCCCTCGCCGGTGTCGGCGATGTACCGGATGCCGTTCGCGTGGTACCCGGCGTCCCAGTCCTGCGGCACCGAGTTCAGGTCGCCGTTCATCGCCTTGAGCAGCACCGCGACACCGGCCGCCGCCGCCACCAGCACGACCAGCACGACCGCGACCTGCGCACGCAGCTCCCACGGCGACCCGTCGCGCGGCGGCGGTCCGCCGAACCGGCGCACGGTGAGCCACCGGGCCAGCCCGAACACCAGCACCACCACGACCGTGCTCAGCACGAACGTGAGCACGGTGAAGGGGATGCCGACCTTCCACAGCCACGGACCGGCCAGGCCCGCGATGAGGTAGGTGAACACAGGCGCGGTGGCGGCGAGGACCCACCCGCGCAACCCGACGGCCAGCGCCGCGAGCCCGCCGGGCAGGAACAGGACGGCGAGGTACACCGCGATCGTCCCCGCGGTCAGCAGGGGGCTGGCTTCGGTCGGCACAGGTTCACCCAACGAGGTCGCTACGAACGGGAACGCGGAACACACCCGCGTGACGCCCGAAGGCTATACGGCGGCCGGTCACCGCCCGCATGTGCCCGACGACACGATTGAGGTCGCACGTTAGCCCTGATCACAACCCTGTGGACAACGAGGGGTGAGTGTGGTTGCGCCTCGAACCCCCGGTACCCTCGGTCGCCGTGAGCTTCGCAGGGTATGACCTGATCGTGGTCGGTTCCGGGTTCTACGGGTTGACCGTCGCCGAGCGCGCCGCCTCCCAGCTCGGCAAGAAGGTGCTGGTGGTCGAGCGCCGCGAGCACATCGGCGGCAACGCCTACTCCGAGGCCGAGCCCGAGACAGGGATCGAGGTGCACCGCTACGGCGCGCACCTGTTCCACACGTCCAACAAGCGGGTGTGGGACTACGTCAACCAGTTCACCGAGTTCACCGGCTACCAGCACCGCGTCTTCGCGATGCACGGCGGTGTCGCCTACCAGTTCCCGATGGGCCTCGGTCTGATCACCCAGTTCCTCGGCAAGTACCTGACGCCGGACGAGGCGCGCGCGTGGATCGCCGAGCAGTCCGCCGAGTTCGACACCAAGGACGCGAAGAACCTCGAGGAGAAGGCGATCTCGCTGATCGGCCGCCCCCTCTACGAGGCGTTCGTGCGCGACTACAGCGAGAAGCAGTGGCAGACCGACCCGAAGGAGCTGCCGGCCGCGGTCATCAGCCGCCTCCCGGTCCGCTACAACTTCGACAACCGCTACTTCAACGACACCTACGAGGGTCTGCCCCTGAACGGGTACACCGCGTGGCTGGAGAAGATGGCGGAGCACCCGAACGTCGAGGTCCGGCTGAACACCGACTTCTTCGACGTCAAGGCGGAGATCCCGGCGGGCACCCCGGTCGTGTACACCGGCCCGGTCGACCGCTACTTCGACTACGCCGAGGGCCGCCTGGGCTGGCGCACGCTCGACTTCGAGCGCGAGGTGCTGCCCACGGGCGACTTCCAGGGCACGCCGGTCATGAACTACAACGACGGCGACGTCCGCTACACCCGGATCCACGAGTTCCGGCACTTCCACCCGGAGCGCACGAACTACCCGACGGACAAGACGGTCATCGTCCGCGAGTACTCCCGTTCCGCGACGGACGAGGACGAGCCGTACTACCCGATCAACACCGCCGAGGACCGCGAGAAGCTCGAGCGGTACCGCGAACTGGCCAAGAAGGAGGCCGCCGAGAACAACGTCCTGTTCGGCGGTCGTCTCGGCACCTACAAGTACCTCGACATGCACATGGCGATCGGATCGGCGCTGACCGCGTTCGACAACAAGATCGCCCCGCACCTCACCGAGGGCACGCCGCTCGACGGCAGCCTGGACTGAGACCGGCCTCCCGGACACCCCGGGCCGCGTCGCGCGGCTGCTCCGCGCGACGCGGTATGGTCGGTTTATTCCCGCACCGCGCCACCCTTCGCCCCGGTGGCGGAACCGTCCCGTGACCCGAGCCGTTTGCGGTTCGTCGGAGGAAATCAGTGACCGAGCAGAGCAGCGCCGCTGCGAAGCCGCAGACGACCAAGCCGGACAACAAGGTCACCGACGTGACGTCGACGCGCGTCGCGGCGCGCGTTGCGGCGATCGACCCCGCGAAGGTGCTCCAGCGGGTCATCCTGCCCCGCGACGAGGACCCGCTGGACGTGCGGCCCCTCTACCTGGACGAGCCGGAGAACGTGCACACGCACGTCTCCTCGCGCCGTTCGGTGACCGTGCCGGCGTCGGCGAAGGTGTCCTTCGCGTCGTACTTCAACGCCTTCCCGGCCTCGTACTGGAAGCGCTGGACGGTGGTCGAGGAGGTCGTCCTCCGGTTGACCGTCAAGGGCGCCGGCCGCGTCGACGTGTACCGCTCGAAGCCCAACGGCGACCCGATCCACCTCGACGGCCGCCCGATCCGCGGCGCGAAGACGTGGACCGACGTCGAGTTCCGGATCAGCCTCAAGCCGTTCGAGGACGGCGGCTGGATCTGGTTCGACGTGTTCACCGACGACTCCACGCTCGACATCCGCGAAGCCGCGTGGACCACCGACCAGGTCCTGCCGCCGCAGAAGGTCGCGATCGGCATGACCACCATGCGCCCGGTCGACGCGGTGATCGCGCTGCGCGCGCTCGGCGAGGACCCGGCCGTCCTCGACGTGGTGCAGAAGGTCTTCGTCGCCGACCAGGGCGCCGTGAAGGTCCGCGACACCGAGGGCTACGCCGAGGCCGTGAAGCTGCTCGGCGACAAGCTCGAGGTGATCGAGCAGGACAACCTCGGCGGCTCCGGCGGCTTCACCCGCGGCCTGTACGAGGCGATCGAGCACACCGACGTCGACCAGATCATGCTGATGGACGACGACATCCGGCTGGAGCCGGACGCGGTGCTCCGCTCGAACGCCTTCGCCCGCGCGTGCGCCCAGCCGGTCATCGTCGGCAGCCACATGCTGAACCTCCAGGCCCGCGCCCGCCTGCACAGCATGGGCGAGGTCGTGGACCTCGGCACGTGCTACTGGCGTGCCGCGCCCGGCGCGCTGACCGACCACGACTTCGCCACCGAGTCGCTGCGCGAGACGGAGGAACTCCACCTCCGGATCAACTCCACCTACAACGGCTGGTGGATGTGCCTGTTCCCCCGCGAGGTCGTGGAGCGCACCGGCTACCCCCTGCCGCTGTTCATCAAGTGGGACGACGCGGAGTACTCGCTGCGCGCCCTGGAACGCGGCTACCCGACGGTCTCGCTGCCCGGCAGCGCCGTGTGGCACATGCCGTGGACGGACAAGAACGACGCCACCGACTGGCAGGCCTACTTCCACACCCGCAACCGCCTGGTGATGGCCGCCCTGCACAGCCCGTACGACATCCGCTCGACGCTGCTGAAGCAGGGCCTGAAGCTCTCCCTGCGCCACCTGCTGTCGATGGAGTACTCGACGGTGGCCGTGCAGCAGAAGGCGATCGAGGACTTCATGGCGGGCCCGTCGAAGCTCTTCGACTCGCTGCGCACGGCACTCCCGGAGATCCAGAAGCTCCGCAAGGAGTACACCGACGCCCAGGTCCTCCCGTCGGCACGGGAGTTCCCGGCCCCCACGTTCGACATGGTCCGCGCCGAGGCGATGCTGAAGCCCCCGACCAACCCGGCCACGATCGCCGCGGAAGCCGCGAAGGCCCTGGTCCACAACCTCCGCGACCCGGAGATCTCGACCACCGAACGCCCCCAGATCAACGTGCCGGCCACGAACGCCCGCTGGTTCCTCCTGGGCAACCTGGACAGCGCCACGGTCTCGAACGCGGACGGCAGCGGCGTAGCCTTCCGCCGCCGAGACCCGAAGGAATTCCGCCAGCTCATGAAGCGAGCAGTCCGCAACTACCGCCGCTTGAGCCAGGAATGGCCAAGGCTGAAGCAGGTCTACCGTGACGCCCTCCCGGAACTGACCTCGGTGGAATCCTGGCGCAAGGTCTTCGAAAACAGGTAAAAAACAGCAAATCGCAAAGGGCGGCGGGAACCCTTCCCGCCGCCCTTTCGCACCCCAAAGCGCCGCAGGGCGCGCAAGCCCAATGCCGTGGCCTCGTGTTCTCCCCGTATGGCCTGGGCGGAGCCCAACCGCATGTGTCAAGGGGGCACATCAAGCGCTACCGCCGCCCAAACTCACAAACCGCCCCCTTGACGCATGTGGTTGCCTTTGGCAGGCCATACGGGGAGAACACGACGCCCTAACCCCCGGAGGCGCTGCCCGTCCGGCGAGGACGCTCTTCAATCCCTAAACCCACCCCAACGCCCACCGGCGCCTAAACAAAATACGCCGCAACCACATGCGAAAAATTCACCACAAAATCGTGCCCCTCAACGGTGGGCACCACCTGCGTATGCCCATTCCGCACCACTTGCAACAACCGCCCCCCAAGATCGACAGCGGTCTCCTCGGACACCCGGACAGTGATCGGATTGGGGTTGGCGGCAAGGTGCAACACCAACTCCCGCCCCCCACGACGCGCTTCAGTAGAATGCATACCCAAAGCGCACCACCACCCGAAGCCCCCCACAACCCAGGTTCACCGACAGCGATTACGCCAACAGCGCAACCCAATCCCGACCCACCAGAACATCACTTGCGAAAGAACCGCTCCCGCTGCCCGAGCCGAACCAACCGCAACCACTCGAGAAACGCCTTGGGATCCCGCCGGACCCCGATAAAATACAACCCGAACCGAAAGACCTCCAACAGCCCCAACTTCCGCATCCCGGGCTGCGACAACAAATACCCACGATTCCGGTAGGTGTAATACCGCTTAATCGGATTCTCGGGATCCTGGGCGTGGAACCGCCCACCCAGCATCGGCTTGAACTCATCCGACCCGTCAGGATGCAGATACGTAACCTTCAACGAGGTCCCGAACGGCAACCCGGACCGAACCAGCCGCCGATGGATCTCGACCTCGTCCCCCCGGAAGAACAACCGATAATCGGGAACCCCGATGACATCCAAGGTGGACGCCCGAAACAACGCCCCGTTGAACAACGAGGCAATCCCCGGCAAGAAATCGGCCCCAAGCGCAGCCGCATCCCGCTTCCAGGTCAACCCGCGCCGCAACGGAAACGCCAACTTCTCCGGCCGCTCGATATTGGCCACCACCGGCGAAACGGCGGCCAACTTCCGCCGCTCGGCCTCGTCCAACAACACCCGCAACACGGTCTCGTCGGCCGGCCGCCCGTCGTCGTCGGCCAACCACAACCACTCCGCGCCCAACGACAACGCGTGCAACATCCCCAACGCGAACCCGCCGGCCCCACCGAGATTCCGGTGCGACACCAGGTAGGTCGTGGGAATCGGACACTGCTCGACCAGGTCCGCGACGGGCTGATCGGGCCCGTTGTCGACCACCACGAGGTGGTCGAGCGGCCGGGTCTGCAAAGCGAGCACCTTCAACGAGTCGGCCAGCAACTCACGCCGGTGCCGCGTCACCACGACCCCGACCACGGCCCCCTCCGGCAGTGCCCGTCCCTGCGCCTGTCCCTGCGCGCTCGCGCTCACGACCTACTCGCCACCGTTCCCGCTCAACACGCGGCTCTGGCCGATCCGGTCGAGCGTCTCCTGGTCCAGGTGCTCGAACGGGTCACGCCCCTTGTACGCGGTCACCACCTCGCGCAACGGCCCCTGCATCTTCACCTGACCCTCGTCCATCCAGATCGCGCTGGTGCAGAACTCCACCAGCGCCTCGTCGGAGTGGTTCGCGAACACCAGGAGGCCGGACCGCTTCACGAGGTCGTTCAGCCGGTCCCGGGCCTTGGCCATGAACGCCGCGTCGACCGCGCCGATGCCCTCGTCCAGCAGCAGGATCTCCGGGTTGATGGACGTGACCACGCCCAGCGCCAGCCGGACCCGCATGCCGGTCGAGTACGTGCGCAGCGGCATCGACAGGTAGTCGCCGAGTTCGGTGAACTCGGAGATGTCGTCCACCCGCTTCTCCATCTGCTTGCGGGTCATGCCGAGGAACAGGCCGCGGACCATGATGTTCTCGTAGCCCGACAGCTCCGGGTCCATGCCGACGCCGAGGTCGAACACCGGCGCGACCTTGCCCTGGATCCGCGAACTGCCCCTGGTGGGCTCGTAGATGCCCGAGAGCAGCCGCAGCAGCGTGGACTTGCCGGCGCCGTTGTGGCCGACCAGACCCACCCGGTCGCCGTGCTTCAGCGAGAGGTTGATGTCGTGCAGCGCCTCGATGATCGGGACGCGGCCTTCCGCGCCGATCTTGCCGCCGACCTTGCCGAGGGCGAGCTTCTTCAGCGACCTCGACTTGGCGTCGAAGATCGGGAAGTCGACCGAGGCGTTCCAGACGTCGATGCTGACCATGGATTCCACTTCAGACCCAGTAGGAGACGCGAGCACGGTAGTTGCGCAGGGCCAGGAGCGCGAGCGCCCAGCCGACGACCGTCATCACCAGGACGACCGCCCAGTGGTGCCAGCTCTGCTGGTGGCCCAGCAGGGGCGCGCGGACGATCTCCACGTAGTGGTAGAGCGGGTTGAGCTCGGCGATCAGGACCCGCCAGTTGCCCTCGCCGTTGGTGACCTTGTTCAGCACCCCGGTCGGCCACACGATCGGCGTCATGAAGAAGATCAGGTTGATGAAGCTGTGCACCACGGGCGGGATGTCCCGGAACCGGGTGCTGATGATGCCGAACAGCATGGCCACCCAGACGCCGTTCACGACCAGCAGCGCGAACGCCGGGATCGCCAGCACGATCATCCAGCTGATGCCCGGCTGGTGGATCGAGTCGCCCTCCAGGATGTAGGGCTTGGTCAGCGTCGGGAAGAAGATCGCCTCGACGATCACCAGCACCGCGAGGTTGTGGGCGAAGAACAGCACCTGGCGCCACACCATCCGCAGCACGTGCACGCTGATGGGCGCCGGGAGGTGCTTGATCAGCCCCTCGTTCGCGATGAAGACGTCCGTGCCCTCGGAGACCACGCCGAGGATGAAGTTCCAGATCACGAACCCGGCGGTCACGTACGGGAGGAACGTGGCGAGTTCCTGGTGGAACAGCTGCGAGTACAGCAGGCCCAGGGCCAGTGCCGTGGTGCCCATCGAGATGGTGATCCACAAGGGACCGATGACCGATCGGCGGTAGCGCTGCTTGATGTCCTGCCAGCCGAGGTGGCCCCACAGCTCCCGGTTGCGCCAGGCGTCGCGCACGTCGCCGATCGCGCGCGCGAAGGTACGCGAGTTGGGTGCAGGGGGAGCCGCTGGTCGGTCGACCGTGGAGGAGGGGTGCACGAGGCTTGAGACTACCGGCGACAGGGATGCGGTCCTGCCGCCGGGCGGTCACGGTGAGATCAACCCTCCGTAGAAGGCTCCAACACACTGGTCACCTTCATGACCACCTGTTCGTGGTCGTAGGTGTACCCCTCGTAGCTGAATTCCAGCCCGGAGCGTTCCACGTACTCCGTCCAGGCCTTGTGCTCGTGCTCCTGCCACCCGGGAAAGTTGAAGTATTCGTCAAAGACGATCACGCTGCCCGGCACCAACCGGGGTCCGACCAGCTCCAGCACGGTGCGGGTGGACGAGTAGAGGTCGCAGTCGACGTGCAGGAACGTCACGGGCCCGGGGTGCTCGGCGAGGAAGCCCGGCAGCACGTCGTCGAACCAGCCGACCACGAGTTCGGCGCCGTCCACGTCCGGCAGCCCGTCCACGCTGAACATCCCGGCCGGGAAGCCGTTGCGCCAGTCCTCGGGCAACCCCTCGAACGAGTCGAAGCCGTAGACGTCCCGCCCCTCGCGCGCCTGGGCGATGATCTTGAGCGTGGAACCGGTGTAGACGCCGAACTCCAGCGCCAACCCGTCCCGCTCGACCAGGCCGAGCGCGTGCTCCAGCGTCGCGTGGGGGTGCCCGAACTGCGGCACGGTCGGCATCACGTCGCGGACGAACTTCGCGCTCTGCAACGCCGCCTCGCGCTCGCCGGCGAACACCAGGTCCCGCCGGGTGCGGATCTCGAACTGCCGGGTGCCCTCGGTGATCCGGTCGGCCTGCTGCCGCACCTCCTCGCGGAGTTCGGCCAGCTCCCGCCGCACGCGTTCGAGCTCCTCGGTCTGGGCCCGGTGGTAGGGCCCGACCACGTCTTCGACCGCCTGCATGAGCTTGTCGCGCAACGCTCGCTTGAGGGGATCGGCGCGCAGCGACCGGCGGAGGTTGTCGAGCACCGGTGCTCTCCTTTCGGGGGTGGGGCGACCTGCGGGGAGGGGTGAACGAGACACGGTCGGGCACCACGACCGGTCTTGTCCAGCTTTTCGCGTTACAGGTACTGACCCGTGCCCCGGATGTGAGCACCGCTCTCGTCCGACCCGGCCGCGGACCGACCCGCCGGCAGCGCCCGACCGCCGCCGCCACCGCGCATCTGCTCCAGCTGCACCCGGGCCGCCATCTGCTGGGCGAACAGCGCCGTCTGGATGCCGTGGAACACGCCCTCCAACCAGCCCACCAGCTGCGCCTGCGCGATCCGCAGCTCGGCGTCGGTCGGCGTGCTCTCCTCGGTGAACGGCAGCGACAGCCGCTCCAGCTCGTCGCGCAGCTCGGGCGCGAGCCCGTCCTCCAGCTCCAGGATCGACCGCTTGTGGATCTCCTTGAGCCGGTTGCGGCTGGCCTCGTCCAGCGGCGCGACCCGCACCTCCTCCAGCAGCTGCTTGATCATCGTGCCGATCCGCATCACCTTCGCGGGCTGCTCGACCAGGTCGGTGATCTCCTGGCCCGGTTCCTCGTCACCGGCCGGGATGCGCGCCGAACCCACCGGCGTGCCGTCCGGCCCGACCACCACGACGTGCCGCTCGTTGCCCTCTTGACCCTCGCTCATGGGTCCATCCTGGCCCGATCGGGCGCGTACGGGCGAACCGGGTCGCGGGTGGGCGCCCGGGAGGCGGCAACCCTGCTGTCGGCCGTGCGGGCCTCCTCCGTACGGTGTGCGCCATGGCGTTCGACGTCGCACGGGTCCGCGGTCTGTTCCCCGCGCTCGGCGACGGCTGGGTCCACCTGGACGCGCCGGCGGGCATGCAGGTGCCCGAACAGGTGGCCGCTGCCGTCTCCGCGGCGCTGCGCGCACCCGTCTCCGGACCCGGTGGCATCTTCCCGGCCTCCCAGCGCGCCGAGGCCATCGTGGACGCCGCCCGGCGCGCCATCGCCGACCTCGTCGGCGCCGACCCGGCGGGCGTCGTGCTGGGGCCCAGTTCGGCCGTGCTGCTGCAACGGCTCTCCGACGCCGTGTCCGACTCGTGGTTCCTCGGCGACGAGGTCGTGGTGTCCCGCCTCGACCACCCGGGCAACATCGCGCCGTGGCAGCGCGCCGCGCAGCGCACCGGCAGCGTGGTCCGGTGGGCCGAGGTGGACATCGAGACCTGCGAGCTGCCCGCGTGGCAGTACGACGAGCTGATCACCCCCAAGTGCAAGCTGGTCGCGGTGACCGCCGCGTCCGGCTCCGTCGGCACCCGGCCCGACCTCCGCAAGATCGCCGAGGCCGCGCGCCGGACCGACGCCCTGGTGGTCGTGGACGCCTCGGCCGCGGCGCCGTTCGTGCCGCTGGACATCACGTCGATGAACGCGGACGTGGTGGCCGTGTCGGCGAACACCTGGGGCGGCCCGCCGGTGGGCGCGCTGGTGTTCCGCGACCCGTCCCGGCTCGACCTGCTGCCGTCGGTGGCCGTCGAGCCCGGCGCGCGGGGTCCCGAACGTCTCGAGCTCGGCCCGCACGCCTACCCGCTGCTGGCCGGACTCGTCGCGTCCGTCGAGTACCTGGCCGGGTTGGACGACGCGGCCGTGGGTCCGCGACGCGAACGCGTGCTCACTTCGTTGCGCTCGGTGAAGGCGTACCAGGCCGGTCTTCTGGCTAATCTCATCGGCGAACTGCGCTCGCTGCGGCACGTGATGGTGATCGGCGACGCGATGCGGCGGGTGCCGGCGCTGGCGTTCACCCTCGCCGGGGTGAAGGCCGCGGACGGCGTCGAGCACCTGTCCGACCGCGGCGTGTGCGCGTTCGCGGACTCCGGTCAGCACGGCGTGTTCTCCGTGCTGGGCGTCGGCGAGGTGGGCGGCGCGATCAGAGTGGGGCTCGCGCACTACACGAACGCCGTCGAGGTGGACGAGCTGGTCAGGGCGGTAGCGGAACTGGGCTGAGGCGGGGGAGCCGGTGGACGACTCGGTGGCACGGGAGCTGGCCGACCTCTCCGCGTTGCACCGGCTGGCGCCGCTGATGTCGGAGTACCTGCCGAACACCGCGCACGAACTGCGCCCCGCCGCGCTGGCCGCGGTGGTGGACGAGGTGCTGCTCGGCTCCCGCACGGTCGTCGTGGAGTGCGGCTGCGGCTCGTCCTCGGTGGTGCTGGCCCGGTTGCTCGCGCGGCGCGGTTTCGGGCACCTGCTGTCGATCGAGCACGACGAGCGCACCGCGGCGTTCGTGGCGAGCCAACTGCGCCGCGAGGGCCTCGGCCACGTGGCCCGCGTGGTGCACGCCCCGCTCGCGGGCCACCCGGCGGCGCTGGGCCACTCGCAGTGGTACCACCCGGCCCTGGTCCACGACGAGGTCTCGGGCTTCGTGGACCGGCACGGCCTGGTCGACCTCCTGCTGGTGGACGGCCCGCAACCGGGCGACACCCGCTACCCGGCCCTCCCGGTCCTGCGCGGCGCGCTGGCGCCCGGCGCGGCGGTCCTGGTGGACGACGCCGACCGCCCGGACGAGCAGACCGTCCTGGTCCGCTGGTCCGAGGAGTTCAACCTGCGCTTCCGGACGACACCCAGGACGTCACTCGCCACCGCGACGGCGCTCGACTAGTCCCACCCCGCCCGGCCGGTTCACCCGACCCGCAGCACCACCTTGCCGAACACGTCCCGGCCCTCCTCCAACGCCCGGTGCGCGTCGGCGGCCCGCTCGACCGGCAGCACCTCGTGCACGACCGGCCGCACCCGCCCGTCCGCCACGAGCGGCCACACGTGCCGCACCACCTCGGCCACGATCGCGCCCTTGCCGTCGCGCCCCTCCACCGGCCGGGACCGCAGCCCGGTCGCCGTCACGGTGGCGCGCTTGGCCAGCAGCTTGGCCAGGTTCAGCTCGCCCTTCACCCCGCCCTGCATGCCGATCACCACGAGCCGCCCGTCCGCCGCCAGCACGTCGACGTTGCGCTTCAGGTAGGCGCCGCCCATGTTGTCGAGCACCACGTCCGCCGAACCGACCTCGGCCACGAAGTCCTGGTCGCGGTAGTTCACCAGCACGTCCGCGCCCAACTCCGCGCACCGCGCCAACCGCTCCGCCGACCCCGCCGTCACCGCCACCCGCGCGCCCAGCGCCTTGGCCACCTGGATCGCGTGCGTGCCGATGCCGCCCGCGCCGCCGTGCACCAGGAACGTCTCGCCCGCGCGCAGCCCGGCCCGCATGACCACGTTCGACCACACCGTGCACGCCACCTCGGGCAGCGCCGCGGCGGTCACCAGGTCCACGCCGGCGGGCACCGGCATCACCTGGGCCGCGGGCACCGCCACCCGGGTCGCGTACCCGCCGCCCGCCAGCAGCGCGCACACCTCGTCGCCGACCCGCCACCCCTCGACGCCCTCGCCGAGCGCCGCCACGACACCGGAGCACTCCAGGCCCGGCACCTCCGAGGCGCCCGGCGGCGGCGGGTAGTGGCCCTGGCGCTGGAGGAGGTCCGCGCGGTTGACGGCGGTGGCGGCCACGTCCAGCAGCACCTCGCCGGCCGACGGTTCGGGATCCCGAACCTCCGACCACTCCAGCACGTCCGGTCCGCCCGGTTCCCGAATGGTGATCGCACGCATGGCACCGACGGTAAACCGGTCGACCGGCCGCCACCGAGCCGGGCACCATCGGCCG
This sequence comes from Actinosynnema sp. NPDC020468, assembly GCF_040642015.1. Lineage (NCBI taxonomy): Bacteria > Bacillati > Actinomycetota > Actinomycetes > Pseudonocardiales > Pseudonocardiaceae > Actinosynnema > Actinosynnema sp. NPDC020468. The sequence continues at coordinate 80,543 of NZ_JBFAEO010000003.1, read as the reverse complement.
GCATGGACCCCTGGCCGTTCACGGATCTCGTGCTCACCACGCCCCGGTTGGAACTGCGCCCCGACGACGACGCGGGCCTCCGCGAACTCGCGGACGTCGCCGCTCAGGGCGTGCACGACCCGGCCGTGATGCCCTTCGGGTTCGCGTGGACCGACCTGCCCGAGGCCGAACTGGGAATCGGGATGCTCCAGTTCCACTGGGGCCGAAGGGCCGCACTGCGCGCCGCCGACTGGACGCTGAACTTCGTCGTGCGGATGGACGCACGGGTGGTCGGGATGCAGAGCGTGTCGGCGCGGGATTTCGCGCAGTTGCGCGAGGTGGACACCGGTTCCTGGCTCGGTCTTCGTTACCAGGGGGTCGGAATCGGCACGGAGATGCGGGCCGCCGTACTGCTTTTCGCCTTCGACCACCTCGGCGCGCACACCGCGCGGTCGTCCGCGTTCACCGACAACCCGGCCTCGATCGCGGTGAGCCGCAAGCTCGGCTATCGGGAGAACGGGACATACACGCTGGTCCGCCGAGGACAGTCGGCTACCAACACCCGGTTCGCTCTCACGAACGAGACCTTCGTCCGGCCCGATTGGGTACTTCGAGTCGAGGGAGCAACACCCTGCGTGCCTCTGCTCATGTGATGGGAACCCGCCGGTCGACGGATTGTTTTTCCCTTCCCGAATTGTGAGGGTTCGGCATCCGAGTGAAGGGGAACCCGCTCATGTCTGCAAGATCCGGGATTCGACGCGTGGCGGTGCTCGCGGCGTCCGCGTCCCTGGCCCTGATCGCCGTGCCGGCCGCCGACGCGGCGCCCGCGCTCGACGGGCCCGCACTGGCCAAGAAGCTCACCAAGGACGTCACGGTGGACGGTGTGAACCGCCACCTGATCGCCCTCCAGCGCATCGCGGACCGCAACAACGGCACCCGCGCGGTCGGCACCCCCGGCTTCGAGGCCAGCGTCGACTACGTCGCGGGCAAGCTGCGCGGCGCGGGCTTCGACGTGTCCACGCCGGAGTTCACCTACCAGGTCCAGGTCACCGACGCCGCCGTGGCCAAGGTGGGCACGACGACCTACGAGAACATCCCGCTGACCTTCTCCCCGCAGACGCCCGTCGGCGGCGTCACCGGCACGCTGCGCGCGGTGCCCGAGGACGCGACCCCCGGCTGCGAGGCCGAGGACTTCGCGGGCCAGGACTTCACCGGCTCGATCGCGCTGATCCGGCGCGGCGGCTGCACGTTCGACCTCAAGCACCGCAACGCGGCGGCGGCCGGCGCGATCGCCGTCGTCATCGCGAACAACGTCGACGGCAAGCTCTCCGGGGTCACCCTCGGCCAGCCCGGCGTCGTCCCGACCGGCGGCGTCTCCAAGGCCGACGGCACCACCCTGTTCGGCAAGGCCGGCCAGTCGATCACCGTCGACCTGCGCTTCCACCAGCAGGACAAGGTGGCGCGCAACGTGATCGCGCAGACCAGGACGGGCCGCAAGGACAACGTCGTGTTCTCCGGCGCGCACCTGGACAGCGTCGAGGCGGGCCCGGGCATCAACGACAACGGCTCCGGCTCGGCCGGCCTGCTGGAGACCGCTCTCCAGCTCGGCGGCTCGCCGAAGGTCAACAACGCGGTCCGCTTCGGCTGGTGGGGCGCGGAGGAGCTCGGCCTGCTCGGCTCCACCGCGTACGTCAAGTCGCTGACCTTCGAGCAGCAGCTGGACATCGCGCTGTACCTGAACTTCGACATGATCGGCTCGCCGAACGCGGCGTACTTCGCCTACGACGGCGACGACTCCGACGCCACCGGCGCGGGCCCCGGCCCGTACGGCTCGGGCCAGATCGAGAAGGCCTTCGTCGACTACCTGACCCTGGAGAAGAAGGTCCAGGTCGAGGGCACCGACTTCACCGGCCGCTCGGACTACGGCGAGTTCATCGCCCAGGGCATCCCGGCCGGCGGCCTGTTCACCGGCGCCGAGCAGATCAAGACCCCGGCGCAGGTGCTCAAGTGGGGCGGCACCGCGGGTGTCGCGTACGACAAGAACTACCACGGCAAGGGCGACAACCTGGGCAACATCGACCGGGTGGCCCTGGACCGCAACTCCGACGCCCTGGCCTGGGTGACCGCGTCCTACGCGATCAGCACCGAGGACGTGAACGGCGTCCCGGCCCGCGCGTCCCGCGTGAGCGCCCGCATCGCGGCCAAGTCGAGCAAGGCGTTCGCCACGGACGCCCACCACGACCACGACGTGGTGTCCTAGTACGGATCACGCGAAGGGCCGGTCTCCGCAGTCGGAGACCGGCCCTTCCGTCGTTCCGAAGCCTCAGCCGAGGTTGTCCGTGTCGAACGTGTTGCAGCGTGCCGGGTCACCCGTCTGGTACCCGGTCGTGTACCACTTCTGGCGCTGTGCGGACGTTCCGTGCGTGAACTGGGTGGTGTCGACCCGACCGCCGCCCAGCTTCGACTGGATGTAGTCGTCGCCGATCCGGGCCGCCGCGTCCAGCGCGTTGGCCACGTCCTCCTGCGTCACGCCCGTGATGAGCGGCTTGCCCGACGCGGTCGGCACCGAGGTGGCGTGGTTGGCCCACGCGCCCGCGTAGCAGTCCGCCTGGAGCTCCAGCCGCACCGAGCCCGACTTCGGGCCGCTCTCCTGGGTCACCCGGTCCGAGGTGCCGAGCAGGTTCTGGATGTGGTGGCCGTACTCGTGCGCCAGCACGTACGCCTCCACGAACGGGCCGCCGGTCGCGCCGAACTTCGTCTGCAACTCCTGGAAGAAGGTCAGGTCGATGTAGACCTGCCCGTCCGCCGGGCAGTAGAACGGGCCGACCGCCGAGGACGCGTTGCCGCACCGGGTCTGCACGCTGCCGGAGAAGAAGTTCGTCTGGGCGGGCTGGTAGGTGGTGCCGGACCGGGACAGCTGGTCCTTCCAGTACGCCTGGATGGAGTTGATGAACGCCACCGCGCGGCAGTCCGCCTCCCGGTTGGCGTCCGCCCCGGTCTTGCACTTCGTCTTGATGTCCTCCGAGCCCACCTGCTGGCCGTTGCCGACGTCGGAGAACCCGGAACCCGAGGGCAGCTGCACGCCGCCACCGAGCTGCGAGAGCACGAAGTAGATGATCAGACCGACGATGCCCAGACCGCCGCCGCCGAGGGCGACACGGCCGCCGACCCCGCGGGAGTCGTTGACCTGGGATGTGTCGAGTTCGGCGTCCTCGTTGAACTGCACCGCGCGTCCTCCAACCAAGGAACTGCAAGAGCGGCACAACGATAGCCGTGAAAAGCCCGGGTGCGGACCCCGAAGGGCTCCGCACCCGGGCATCTACCGGAATCGTGACTCCCGCGTTCGGGCGAGGGCGGCGCGGACCACGGCCGGCGCCGGTCCTGGAGACGGCGCCTCAGACGTCCACCGTGGTCAACGGCGTTGCGAACGCGCGGTTCGCGCCGGATGCGGCGCGCGTTCTCCGGCCTCTGCGTGACCGCTCACGGTCGCGGGCGAGGCGGCGTGGACCATCTCACCCGCGGGGACGCGGTCGAGCGCGGATCGTCACGTGGGGTTCTTTCCCGCACCGCACCACCTGTCCCTTCCGGGCGTGCCGCTCGGGGCTTGGCTCGGGTTGCCCCGCGCGGCCGGTCCTACCGTCGAGACTGCGCTTGATCGGCCCGCATTGCAACCGCTCGCACCGTCCCTGAACTGGTGAAATCCCCACAATCCGTCCGAGTGGGACGGAGGTTGCACGCGGTGAGCGACGAGCCGCCGCCCACCGCGTGCGACCGACTACGCGGTGGTGGTGATCCGACCCAGCGCCGGGGGCGCGGTGTTCGGGTGGCTGCCCAGGTAACCCGCGAAGGCGTCCAGGTCGATGCCGCCGCCGGTGATGTTCGTGCCGCCGGTGAACGCGCCGAAACCGTCGCCGCCGCCCTGGAGGAAGCTGTTGATCGTGACCCGGTAGCTCGCGGCCGGGTCGATCGGGGTGCCGTTGAGGGTGATGTTCGAGACCTTCGAGCCGATCGCCGCCGACGCCGACCAGGTGTAGGCGAAACCGGCCGACGGCTGGAGGATCGTCTGCTTCACGGCGCCGTTGACCAGCGACCACTGCTGTTCGAGCGCGGCCTTGATCTGCGTGCCGGTCAACGTGACGGTCTGGAGGATGTTGCCGAACGGCTGCACGGTGAACGCCTCGCCGTAGGTGACCACGCCGTTGCCCTCGCCCGCGGGCGAGGAGGCGTAGGTCAGGTCGGCCCGCACGCCGCCCGGGTTCATGAACGCGACGACCGCGCCGTTGCCGGTCGTGCCGGCGAGCTGGGAGTCCGCGATCAGGTTGCCCAGCGGCGACTCGCCCGCCGGGTTCTGCGCCCGCACGACGTCCGCGGCGATGGTGCCGACCTGCTTGTTCGCGATCGGGCCGGACTTGGACTTGGCGAGGTCGATCACGGCCTGCACCTGGGCGTCCGGCGTGACGTCCTTGGTCACGACCTTGTTGGTCGCCTTGGTCGCCGAGCGCACCACGTCGCGGGTCCGCTTGTCGATCTTCAGGTCGACCACGGACAGCTCGCGGCCGAACGCCAGGCCCTCGATGAACGGGCGCGGGTTGCCCGCCGGGTCCTTCACGACGCAGTTGTAGTTCTGGTGGCTGTGACCGGAGAACACCGCGTCGATCTTCGGGCTGACGTGCTCGGCGATGTACCGGCCCGGACCGCCCTCGGCGGTCTTGCAGTCGTCCGGCGCGCTGATGCCCGCCGTGTTGTCGCCCTGGTGCACCAGCAGCACGATCGACTTCACGCCGAGCCAGTTCAGCAGGTCCGCGTACTTGTTCGCGGCGGCGATCTCGTCGCCGAACTTGAGGTCCTTGATGCCGTTGGGGTCCACCAGGATCGGCACGTCCTTCAGCGGCATGCCGATGAAGCCGATCGGGACGCCCTCGCGGTACTCGACCCAGAACGGCGGCAGCGCGGGCAGGCCGTTCTTGGCCAGCGTCACGTTCGCGCCGAGGATCGGGAAGTTCGCGCCCTTGTACTTGTCGCGGAACTGGCAGCCGTCGGTCGGGTGGCACCCGCCCTTCTGGATGCGCAGCAGTTCCTTGTAGCCCTCGTCGAACTCGTGGTTGCCCGCCGCGGTCGCCTCGAGGCCGACGCGGTTGAGGATCTCGATCGTGGGCTCGTCGTGGAACAGCGCGGAGATGATCGGCGACGCGCCGATCAGGTCGCCCTGGCCCACCACGACGGAGTTCTTGACCTCGGACTGGAGCTTCTTGACGTGCGTCGCGTTGTACGCCGCGCCGCCGGCCTCGACCACCGTGCCGTCGGCGAGGGTGACCCGCCCGGACGACCCGGTCGGCGGCTCGATGTTGCCGTGCAGGTCGTTGATCCCGATCAGCCGGACATCCACGGTGCGGGTGTCGGCTTGGGCGGGTGTCTGCGCCAGGGTCAACGACACCGCGGCGGCGGCGGTCACCGCGAGCGCTCCCACGCGCCGGGCGGTCCGTCTGAAGTCGGTCATGGTGGGGGTTCCTCCCAGTGCACGCGGGCGCGTCCAGGCGTGGGAGTTTGCCGGGCCGAGCTGACGCGCACCAGACATCCGCATGGATCGTCCGTTAACTCGACCACGCCGGTTTAACCTGTGCGACGTGACCAAGCAGGGACCGCGGTGGTTGGACGAGGGCGAGATGCGCGCGTGGCGCAACTACGTGGTCGGGGCGTCGATGCTGGCCGACCGCCTGCACCGCGAACTCCAGGACGGCCACGAGGTCTCGCTGGCGGACTACGAGGTCCTGGTCCGCCTGTCCGAGCGCACCGGCCTCCGGATGCGCATGTCCCAACTGGCCGACGAGGTCGCCTCCTCCAAGAGCCGGGTGTCGCACCAGGTGGCGAGGATGGAGAAGGAAGGCCTCCTCCGCCGCCGCGAGTGCCCGGAGGACGGCCGAGGCGTCTTCGCGGAACTGACGGAGAAGGGCATGGAGGTCCTGGCGGGCTCCGCCCCGACCCACGTGGAAGGCGTCCGCACGCACATGATCGACCTGCTGTCGAGGGACGAGCAGGAACTGGTGGCGAAGGTCTTCGACCGGGTCATCTCCCACCTCCGAGGCCTGTCCGGGTAGCCTGCACGGCGCACACGGGAAGCGTGGCAGAGCGGCCGAATGCACCCGCCTTGAAAGCGGGAGACGGGCAACCGTCCGGGGGTTCAAATCCCTCCGCTTCCGCTGGTCAGAGGGGGTGCGGATTGGTGCTGCCACCCCTCCGCACCCCCTCTGTGTAGCAACAGGTGTAGCAACGGCCTCAGCCCAGCTCGACCGCGAGCTTCCGCAGTGCCTCCCGCTTGTCCTGGAGGCTGACGGATCCGTAGATCGTCATCGTCACGGCGATGTCCGAGTGTCCGGCGATGTCCCGCACGATGTGCGGTGGCACGCCCAGCCGGAGCAGCAACGTCACGCACGAGTGCCGCAGGTCGTGGAACCGGACCCCGTCGAGGCCCGCACGCGTGCGCAACGGGTACCAACTCGCCCGCAGGTAGGTCGGATCGATCGGCCCACCCTGCAAGCTCGTGAAGACCAACCCGGAGTCTTCCCAGCCTTCCGCCGCTTCGGCTTCGTCGTCCTGGCGGTCCCAGTGCTCGACCAGCGCTTCCGCGACGAACCCAGGCAGCGGAATGGACCGCTCGGATCCTTCCGTCTTCGGTGGGACGAACACCAACTCCCTGCCGACCCGCTGGAGCGTCTGCCGAATCTGCAAGCTCGGGAAATGCAGGTCCGCGCAGTCCTGGCAGAACTCGTCGGCGTGTTCCGCGCACTTCTCGTCCCAGCCGTCCCAGTCGATGTCCGTCCACCGCAGCCCCAGCAACTCTCCCCGCCGCATCCCGAGGTAGAGCGCAAGGACGTACAGCACCAGCAGCCTGTCGCCCTCGGCCTCCTTCATCAGCTTCCGGGCCTGCTCCGCGTCGAGTCCCCGGTGGACGTCGTAACGGGGTGACCGGACCTGCACCAGCTTGGCGACGTTGCGCGGGACCAGTTCCTCCCGCATCGCGTTCTGGAGCGCGTTCCGAAGCACCGCGTGGATCTGCTGGACAGTCCGGTCGGACAGCACCAGGCGACAGCACTTCCCGACCGCACAGCACCGCCGGGAAGCCTTGGACCGCTTCGCGTCGATCCGCTCCGAGCAGCACCGGCAATCGTGTCGAAGCTTTGTCATGAACGTCCGCACGTCCTGCGCGGAGAGTCGCTGGAGCTTCTTCTTCCCAAGCCCGGGAATCAGGTGTCGCCGCACCACGGTGCTGTACCCCTCCACGGTGCGAGGTCGCTTTGTCGACACGACGTTGTCCACCCAGTAGGTCAGGTACCCCTCAACGGTCCAACCGTCTGTAGAGGTGGGAATCCCCGCGTCGGAATCGGCGATCTTCTTGCGGAGCTTGGCCCACGCCTCGTCCGACGACGTCGCCGCGACGACAACCCTCTCCCGGTGGCCGGTGGTCGTGAGCACGTAGGCAGCGCCGATCCACAGGCCGTCCTTGCGCTGGTAGACCGACCCCTCACCGTTCGACCTCCTGGACCGGGCCATCACGCGGCCTCCCCGACCAGGCGGGACAGGTAGTCCCGGACCGAACTCACCGGAACACGACGGCTACCGCCGATCTTGACCGACACCAGCTCGCCGGACCTGATCAGGTCGAACACCTTCGTCCGACCGATCCGCAGTGCACGGGCGACTTCTTCGACCCTGTAGACCATGTCGTTCATCAGTTCCCCCAATCGGTCAGGCGGCATCCGGAATTGCCGAAACATCGGGTGGTGCGCCATGGGCCGCGAGTAGCGCCCGGTCGTACTCGGCTTTCCATCGGGTGCGTTCGGCGATGGCGTGCATGAGCTGGTGTGCGCGTGGCGGCACGTTGGGGTCGCCGGGCCGGACCTTGTTCCAGGTCAGTTGTGAGGTGTCGGGTTCGGGTTTGTCGATGCCCACGGCTTTGAGCGCGTCGAGGACGAACCGCTTCCGGTCGGCCCGGTGGTCGGCCAGCGTTTTCCCGGACCACTTCCGGGACACGAGCACGCGGCGGCCGGGGAGGCCGAGGGTGGTGCGGCGGTGTGCCCGGCCCTTGCAGTGGCCGGGGACGGTGCGGGGGCCGGCTGCGCGGGGTTGGACGCCGTAGCGCAGCCAGACCGGGCAGCGGTCGGAGCAGGGTGTGACGGCCAGTTCGTCGGCCAGGCGGTCCGCGTGGAGGCGTTTCCGGTCGGTGTCCGGCTCGACGACCTCGCCGATGGACTTGGTCAGGTACTTGGTGAGGTAGCCGATGTGGCGGCCGGCTTCCTGCGAGCCGCCCAGGATGCCCTTGGAATGGACCTGTCGTCCGAAGCGCACGACGTGGGCGGGCTCGTCCACCTGGTCGACGGCATCGGCCCAGGTCGGCAGCGGTTTCCGGGTGTCCGGGTCGACAAACTGCCTGGTGTCGGGGTCCCAGACCGGGACGTGGTCGGCGGGGTAGCGCAGTTCGTCGTGGGCGGGCCACCAGACCTGGTGGTAGGTGGCGGCGGTGACCAGGCGGATCGTGTCGTGGGGGATCGAGCCGCGGAGCGCGGCGTGCAGGTGGGGCGCCGCCCGACGTTGGGGTTCGACGGTGGCGAAGTACTGGACGTCCCAGCCCACGACGCGGCGGAGGTTCTGCCACCACCGGTCGATCAGGGAGGCGAAGTGCACCGCGTCCCGGGCGGCCCGCCGGTAGTCGTAGGACGCGGCGTCCACGGGGGTGCCGTCGTCGCGCACCCGTCCGTAGGTGTCCAGGGTGAGCGTGACGAACATCGACGGGCGGTACCCGCCGGCGAACTCCCGGCCGACCGTCCGCTTCTCCACTCGTCGCCGGGGCAGGTCGGGCGAGTCCTGCCGACGCTTCGTGGACCGCTTGACCGACGGCCGCTCCGGCAGGTCGGGCGTGGGAAAACGGCCCCGGACGCCGAGTTGCCGAAGTTCGGCGTCGACGCTGTGCACCTCTTCGCGCAGTTCCTCCGCGTGGCCGGCCTCGCCCGCGTCGACGGCTTCGCGGTACGCCTTCACGAGGTCCGCACGGAACGTCAGCAGCTCGGTCTGCGCCTCGGACGGCGGAGCCGGGGTGAAGTCGGGTTCCTCCGTCATGTGCCAGCCTTCACGGCAATGGGCCATCCGCAAAGCCTTGGCCTTGCGGGCACACGGCTTGCACACACTCTCCACAGTGGACCCGCACGGCACCGCCACGTACCGAACCTCGAAGCTCGCCCGGTCCTCGACCTCCATCGTGAACGGCCGCACGCACACCCCGTACTTCTCCGCCGCCGCCTTGGCCACCTCCAGCGCCACGGGCTGACGCATCCGCTCCACGCGTGTCCCCTCGCTCATGCCGCCGCCCCCGCCGAGCCGTCCGACCGCTCCGGGAAGGCGTGCACCGTGCCACCGGCCAGGAACCCGCCCAACTCCACGAGATCCGCGTCCGTGACGTGGAACGCCCGAGCACGTTCGGGTTCGCGCTGCCCGTCCTGCTTGGTCCAGGCCACGCCCGGGGTGTTCTCGCCGATCTCGTGTGCGGCTGCTCCGCGTTGGCGGACGCCGTCGCCCAGGACCATGTCGACCTGCCCCGGTTCGTCCAGCCGCAGGGCGACCCGGGTGGTGAACAGGTGTCGGAAGGACACGACTTCCTTGCGCGGGTCCTGCACCAGCCCGACGACCGCGTAGCCGGGTGCCCGGCCTTGGGAGGTGATCGTCTGGATGGCGCGCTGTGCGCGTTCGCGGAGCTGCCTGTCCGGTTGATAGGCGATCAGGTCCGCCAGCTCATCGACCACCAGGATGGTGAACGGCTCGCCCGTGGAGCGTGCCCACAATCGCCGCACACCCCGGTAGCGGGTCGCGCGTTCCTTGACTTCGGTGGCGATTTCCTCAAGCAGGGCAACAGCTTCCGGCCCGTTGTCGTACACCACCCGATCGAACGCGTCCGGGCACTGGCCCAGCTCCATCCCGCCCTTGGGATCGATCCCCATCAGGCGAACGAGGCCGTCACGGACCGACGGGGCGAGCTGCCACACCAGCGACCACAACACCGACCCCTTGCCCGCGCCAGGCACCCCGACGATCAACACCTGGGACCCGAGCAACCGCAGTCGCCAAGGACGGCCCGTCTCGGTGACCCCGACCGTGACCCGCTTGAGGTCCACCTCGCCCGGAAACGCCGGCACCGGTACCGGGCGCGCCAACGGGTCGGAGTGCACGAAGTCCAGCTCCACGACCCGCGGACGGACCACCCGCACCCGACACGACAGGGCACCGAACGCGTGCGCCAACTCCTCCCGCCGCAACTCCCACACCTCCGGGGACTGCGCCGGCACCATCCGCACCCGAACCCGATCCCGCCACCCCTCAGACCGCACCCGCCGAAGACGAGGCCGGTACTCACGACCCCGATCCCGCTTGGCCAACTCCGCCAGCCGCATCACCGACCGCCACCGCGGCACGTACACCGTCGCCCGCCGCCATTCGGTCAACAGCCGCAACCACCCGTGCCGGACGAACGACCCGCGATCCCACCCCGCCCAGATCGTCAGACCCGCAACCAGCGACAACAACGCCAACACCAACGGCGACAACCCGAACCGCCACCAGCACCACGCCGACAGCGCAGGTGTCAGAGTCGCCACCGGATACCGAACGACGACGAGCACCAGGCGCACGACACCGACCACGACCAACCAGGCCAGGACGACCACCGCGGCCGGCCACTTCGCCTTGCCCGGCACCAGAACCCACCAGGGCAACCGAGGACGCGCGCCCTCGAACGGTGCCGGGTCGACCCACCGCCGACTCACCGGTCACCACCAGGTGCCGAATCCACCCATTTCGTTGCGCGCACACATCCACTTGACGTGCGCACCCAACCTGCTGCTATCTTTGCCATGACCGGTACACCTCGTTCTCATTGGGCGACAATGTGAAGCGAAATCGGTCGACAAGGTCGCCGGGGACAGCCTGAGCCCGCCAAGACTTGTGGCTTGTCCCCGGCGAACCGTCAACCGGGAGAACTTTCGAATTACGGCAGCGCGACTGCTTTTACTTCGCGTCGGCGACGTTCATGCCGCGCCGTTTGCCGTACCAATCGGTCAGGTCGTAGAGGAATTCCCGCGACCGCTCACCCTCCAGCGCCGCAGCCCGGATACTGTGCACTCGGTCGCGATAGACCGCGATGTCGTCCGGCCGGTCGAGCAGCAGACTGGCGGTGTCCAATTCCAGGTGAGCCACCGTCGGATAGGAATCGTGCTCCATCAGCGTGAACTGACCCCGGGACCACGCCGCCCCGGGAGTTCCGGCGGGAACGACCCGAACGGTCACGTCCTCCCGCCCGGCCAACTCCGCCAGGCGCAGGAGCTGGTCCTCCATCACGCCGTGATCCCCGACGACCGCGCGCAACGCGGCCTCCGGCACCAGGAACTCGAACTCCCGCGTGAGAGGCTCGGACAGGATCCGCTGCCGGTGCATCCGGGCCTCGACCCACGCCCCGGCGTCGGACGTGTCCAGCAGCACGCGCGCGTACTCCCTGGTCTGCGCCAACGACGGCACCGCGGTCGGGTCGAAGACGATCACCGCCGACGCCTCCGACTCACACCGCAATACCATCCACACGGCATCCGGACCCGCCGGCAGGTGCCGATGTGCCAACAGGTCGCCGTCGGCCTGCCAGTCCGCCTCGACCACCCGGTCGTAAAACTCCGGCGGAGCCCCCACCTCGTCCAGACAACGACACGCGTCGTCCACCGGGAAACTCCGGAGCCCTTCCTCCAGTCGGTCGAGCCTCAACCGGGGCCACCCCATCGCGGCCGCGAGTTCGGTACGGCCGAGTCCGGCCGCCACACGCGCCTCACCCACTGTCCCGCCGACCACCCGGTCGTGAATCCGCACCCCGAGATACGACTCCGACACCATCACTCCACCGTCCCGGCCACAACGAACAAATCATCGAACTGCATCGGCGACAACGCGGTCAACGCGCCACCGATGAACGCCGGCCCCGGAAACAATTCCCCGGAACGCACCCTCGCCACCGTCGACCGGTTCAACTTCATCACCTTCGCCAACGCGTAATCCGAATACAGGCCCGCAAGCCGTGCGGCCCTCGTGAACCTGTCGAACTGAAGTCGCACCGTGTACTGATCATGAGTCACCCGCCCACCTCCGAACGATCGCTCTCACCCGTCGGCCGCAACACGCCTTTGATCACCTCGCGGGCACCCCCCGCCGCACGTTCCTCGACCACCGCCTGGTGCTCGAAGGTCTCCGCCGCGTGCAAAGCGGCGGTCCTGGCCCACCAGGGCGTGGACTCCACCGCGGCGAGTTCCCGCCACAACCGGGCGACGTTCCGATAGGCAGGCGTGATCCGCGCCGCGGCAACCGGATCACCGGCGGTCACGTACCTGTTCGCGTCGTGCGCCGACGTGTACTCCTGGTACGCGGTCTGCCAGTCCGCCAACAACTTCGGCAGCTCGGACAAGGTTCACGCCGCCTTCGAAGCGTCCGTGTTCCCGCCGCCCGACTTCGGTTGCGCCCCACGCCCCGCCGCCCGGAAACCCGTGGCGCGGAACAGGTACGACTGGTACTTGAACTCCCCGTTGCCCGCGACACGCGGCTCAGCCGTCAACCCGTCCAACTCCACCGGCCGCATCCCCGGCAACACCTCCGTGGTGGACGGCACCGGCTGAACGTCGGCGAGCAACGTGACCTCGAAGCTCTGCCGCTTGGCGTTGGGCTCGTGCGGGTCGGTGACCGACACCTTCCACTGCCGCTTGCCGGTCGCCTCGTCCATGCGTTGACGCACCGGCCGTCCCTGCGCCTTCTCCTCGCGCGACTGGTACTCGACGTCCGGCATCACCTCGCCGACCATCACCAGCCCGTTGGGGAACGCGTCCTCGAACGAGACCGGGAACCGGTAACCCCTGCTGATCGCCATTGGTGTGCTCCTGATGGGTGAGCCGCACGTGTTGCGGCTTGCCCACCCAGATTCGGCACAGATCAGTCCCGTCCGATTCCCGCGCAGGTCTCGCCTGGTGCGCGGCGGGCTCGGATCGTCTCGTCTTGGTCTCGTCTTGGTGCTACGGTCGGCCGAGCGGACCACGCCAGGGGAGGCCGGATGGCCGAGGAGACCACGCTGTTGAAGGTGCTGCTCAGGCAACGCCACATGCACGGCTACCGGACGTTCTGCAAGGAGTACGACCGGGTGGCGAAGCAGTTCGACACGGACCTGATCGGCAAACACCCGAGCAAAGCCCAGTTCTACCGCTGGACCTCAGGAGAACTGCTGGGCCTGCCCTACTCGGACCACTGCCGAATCCTCGAAAAGATGTTCCCCGGCTGGACGGCCGACCAACTGCTGTCCCCGCACGAAGACGACGCGGACAGCCTGATCACCCCGCCCCCAAGGTCCGCCAGCCACCCCGTGCCCCGGCCCGTCCAACTGCCACAGCCGGCTCGACTCGCGGACGTGACGGCCGTGTATCCCAGTCGCACGGAGTTCCTGCACAACCTCACTCCGCGCGACCTGTTCGACGGCACACGGGAAATCCACATCACGGGCCTGTCGCTCAACGTGCTGTGCCAGCAGTACTCGGACCGCAGCCTCCTGGACGCCGTCGAAGGCGGCACCATGATCAGAGCTCTGTTTCTCGACCCGGACGGCGTCAACATCACCGCGAGGGAGGCGGAGGAGGAGTTGCCACCCACCCACCTCAGCACCCTCACCCGCCTCAACATCGAGGCACTGCGCCGAGTGGGCAACAAGGTTTCCTCAACCGCACAGGGCCGCCTGGAGATCCGCGTCTACGACGAACCGCTCCGCTACAACATCCTGGTCACCGACCAGGCGAGGTGCGTCGTCCAGCCGTACCTGCCGAACGCGCGCGGCGTCGAGTCGCCCACACTGGTCATCGAGAAGGACGAGACGACGCCGGGCCTCTTCGGCACCTTCTCCCAGGTCTTCGACTCCATGTGGACACGCGCGAAGGAGACGCCCTAGTGCGCTCGCTCGACCAGTTGGCCAAGATCGCGGAATCCGCCGTCCAGATGGCCGGAGATCTACTTCAAGGCTCCAGGCCACAGGTCGTCACCACGAAATCGGACCGCGACACCTTCACCGACATCGATGTCCTGATCGAACGGAAGGTCCGGTTCTACCTGGCCGACGCCACCCCCGACATCGCGTTCCTGGGCGAGGAGGAGGGCTACTCGAATCAGATCACCGACAGCCCGTACACCTGGGTCCTGGACCCGGTGGACGGAACCGCGAACTTCGTCCACGGCGTACCCCTGTCAGCCGTCTCGCTGGCCCTGGTAAACGACAACACCGCCGTGGTCGGAGTGATCAGCCTTCCCCACCTGCACCTGACCTACACGGCTGTCCACGGAGGCGGCGCGTACGTCAACGGCCAACCCATCAAGGTCAGCGGCGTGACCGAGCTGTCTAGCGCGATGGTCGCGATCGGCGACTACGCAACCGGCACCGGAGCCGAGGACAAGAACACCCGACGAATCGCCCTCACCACGGCCTTGGCCAGCCGGGTGGAGAGAATCCGCATGTTCGGATCGGCGGCCCACGACCTCGTGTGGTTGGCCGAGGGGCGAGTAGACGCCGCCCTGATTCTTGCCAACGAACCTTGGGACGTGGCGGCCGGCGTCCTCATCGCACGAGAAGCGGGCGCACTGGTAGTCGACGCCTCGGGCGCCACCCACAACTCACAGTCCGCCGACACGATCGCCGCAACCCCCGCAATCGTGGACCAGCTCCTAGCCATCATCCCCGCGTGACCTGAGCCGCCACCGGAATCACTGCCGAATTCAGCTCTATGGGATCAAGGCGCGCCGCCTGCGGCGACGCGCAGCCAGGCAGTCCCCGCGTTTGCGTCGGCTCCCCGCATCGCGGCACGCCGGGCTCCCGCTCCGCTCCGCCCGACGACCACGCGCGGAGCCGACGCACCCGGTACAGCCGGCGGCGCGCACCCACACTCGGCGTACCAAATTCTCCAGCGGCAACGAGCACCAGGCCGACGCCGGGGGCAGCGCCCAGCGGCTCGGGTCCGGGTCGATCGCGTGGTCCAAGACCTTCGTGTGGGTCGGGGCGATCGGCTGCCGCGACGGCTCCGCCGCCTTGCCATCGAGCGGCGAATGCTCGGTGACTGGTTCGTGAGCTGGCGTAGCTCGCTTGTCACTAGGTAGGACTAAGTATCACCTCAGGTTGCATGTGGAACGGCAGTAAACTTGCCGTCTATGCGACAGGTGTGTTGCACTAAATCGAGAACCTTGCGGAGGAGGCGAATTTGACGTATCCGGGAGGTCCGGGCAGCCCTTCTTATAGGGGTGTTCCGGTGTCGATCATGGAGATGTCGCGATCGCTGATCTCGTGGAGCATTTTACGTTGCGAGGAAGTCAGCAAAAAGCTGTTTGAGAATGTTGATTACCTTAATCCTGCAATTCTGCGCACCGCTATGTCTTCTTTTCCGAAGAGGCAGCGCTACTATATCAAGCGATATCTGCACAATACATTTACCGTTGCTTCGCTTTTGCAAAATAGTGCGATTGATCACGCGCGGGCGATTGAGCACCTTCTTTCGGGTTCTGCCGTCACCGTTTGGGCGCCACTGTCGCTGACTAGGGTGGTCATCGAGAGTTCGGTTCGGGCGCGGTATCTGATCGATCCCGAAGCTCCTGCCGCCGAGATCGTCCTACGCGGTGCTGCCGCTCTGCTTGACGGCTTGCAGGAACAGAAGTCTTTGTCATCGCAATTCGACGTTTCTGTGCAGGCGACCGTGAGTGTTGCACTGGAGAAGGTGGAGAAGGATATAGCCCGAGCGGGTCTGCGTGTTGAAAGGTTCAACGGAAAGTTGAAGTATGTATATTGGCCGAATGCTGGACGGAAGGAACCTTGTAAACCGAGCGTCACCGATCTCGCCAAGAAGTGGATTTCGCACAGTCCCGGAATTTATGGCATCACTTCGGGTGCTGTTCATGGTGGCTACTGGTTGTCCGGCGCTTCGATAAGTCCGGATGGGTCTACCTTTCGGTCCGATCCTGAAAATATAGTTCTGTGTGCTTTGGCCGTAGCATTTTCACTCCGCCTGGTGGTACTTGCCGTGCATGAAATTCACTGCGTCGATGCGGATGAATACAGGATTAGTATCGACTGCAAGGCTAAGGAACTACTTGACCACTTTATTCAATGGAAGGAATATATGAAAAGTGGGTCGGCTCATTGAGTTTCTTGCCTTTTGGGGGCCGCAAGGAGCGTGTAGCAACGAGTGTAGCAACGAGGACGGACGGCGCTGAACGGCGTCGCACGTTTGACCAGGTCAGGTCGGCTGAAGTGGACCGGTTCGGACTGTCGGGAAGGGCGCATGCCAGCCTTGAAAGCGGGAGACGGGCAACCGTCCGGGGGTTCAAATCCCTCCGCTTCCGCTGGTGGGAGGGCGTGTCTTCGGTCCGGACCGTCGCACCCCCTCCGGTAGCAACGGGATCGGCCCGATTGGGCCGTGAGCCTCGTCCGGCCGTACTTGCCGAACGCGCGGTGTGGACACGCGCGAAGGAGACGCCCTGGTGCGCTCGCTCGACCAGTCGGCCAAGATCGCGGAATCCGCCGTGCGGATGGCCGGCGATCTGCTGGAAAACTCCAGACCTCAGGTCGTCACCGCGAAAGCGGACCGCGACACCTTCACCGATATCGACGTCCTGATCGAACGGAAGATCCGTTCCTACCTGGCCGACGCGACTCCCGACATCGCGTTCTTGGGCGAGGAGGAGGGCTACTCGAACCAGGTCACCGACAGCGGCTACACCTGGGTCCTGGACCCGGTGGACGGCACCGCGAACTTCGTCCACGGCGTACCCCTGTCAGCCGTCTCCCTCGCCCTGGTAAACGACAACACCGCCGTGGTCGGAGTCATCAGCCTCCCCCGCCTCCACCTGACCTACACGGCCGTCCAAGGCGGCGGCGCGTACGTCAACGGCCAACCCATCAGCGTCAGCGGCGTGACCGAACTGTCCGGCGCGATGGTCGCGATCGGCGACTACGCAACCGGCACCGGAGCCGAGGAGAAGAACACCCGGCGAATCGCCCTCACCACGGCTCTGGCCGGCCGAGTGGAGAGAATCCGCATGTTCGGATCAGCAGCACACGACCTCGTGTGGCTCGCCGAAGGACGAGTAGACGCCGCCCTGATTCTCGCCAACGAACCTTGGGACGTGGCGGCCGGCGTCCTCATCGCACGAGAAGCGGGCGCACTGGTGGTCGACGCCTCAGGCGCCACCCACGACTCGCAGTCCGCCGACACGATCGCCGCAACCCCCGCAATCGTGGACCAACTCCTCGCCATCATCCCCGCATGAACCGAGCCGCCACCCAAATCAACGGGCGGGAAGGGCGCGGGTCGGCCTTGAAAGCGGAGGCGGGCGACCCGTCGTGGACCCGGTGAGTCGGTACCTCGACCTGGTCGACGAGTACCTGCGGCAGCACCCCGACCAGCGGGTGGGGCAGGCGTATTACAACGTCCTCCGGATCGGGTGGCCGCACCTCGCACCCGAGGTCGACTGCTTCAGTCGCGATTACCGCCTGCCCGCGTTTCTCGACTGGGTGGAACGGGCCCTGGGTGAAGAAAGTCGAGTGAAATGATTCCCCCGGCACGGTCGAAACCACTCGGAATGCCGTAGGGCGGCGGCGCCGAAGCGTCCGCCGCCCTACTCCGCCACTGCGAAAGGCGTCGCGCCCGGAACTACAGGCGCTGCCAGAGCGACGCCACGTTCGGCGGTTCCCAGCCCGCCAGTGAGGTGTGCGACTGCAAGCACTTGTACGACGACCCGCCGTAGGTCACCTGCGTGCCCGCCGGGTACGACACCCCCGCCGCCCACGCGCCTCCCGGTGCCGGGGTCGTGGTGGTCGGACGGGTCGTCGTGGTCGGCTCCGTCGTGGTGGTCGGCTCCGTGGTCGTCGGACCGGGCCCAC
The DNA here is from genome assembly GCF_040642015.1 of Actinosynnema sp. NPDC020468. Lineage (NCBI taxonomy): Bacteria > Bacillati > Actinomycetota > Actinomycetes > Pseudonocardiales > Pseudonocardiaceae > Actinosynnema > Actinosynnema sp. NPDC020468. The sequence goes on along the minus strand of NZ_JBFAEO010000003.1, from coordinate 62,590 downwards.
CGGGCCCGACCTGAAGATCCACGCACGCGTAGAACGCCATCGCCGTGTCCGCGATGTTCCACACCGCCAGCACCTTCTGCCGACCCTGCCTGCCGCCCAGGCTCACCGCGTGCCGCACGGTCGACCCCGGCTGCCTGCCGTGGTCGTTGAACTCGGCCAGCTTCGTGCCGCCGATGAAGTACTGCCACGTCGTCGTCGCGTGGTTCGCCGTGATCACCCAGTTGAACGTCACGTTGTCGGTGACGGAGGCGACCGGCCACGCCTTGCTGTCGTCGCTGAGCGGCGCCCAGCGGCCGTCGCCGCCGTGGCAGTTGGTCTGGCCCTTGGGGCCCTCCACGCTCGCGGGTTCGTAGATGATGTCGCCGCACTGCTTGACCTTGCCCGCGGCGCAGTTGGCCTGCCTGCTGGGCGGTGACGTGATGTAACCGTGCGCACTCGCCGGTGCCGCCGCCACCACGACGACGAACGGGGCGACGGCCACGCCCGCGAGCACGGCCGCGAGCTTGCGTTTCAGGCTCATTGTCCAGCTCCTTCGGAGGAACCCCAAGGGGCGATCCCTGGGCAGGGTCCGAGATCCGCGGCGGCCGGGACGTCGCCGGTCGTGACACGGCGGTCACGGAAGGCGATGTGGTCTGGACCATAAACGGCAATCCGAAGGAGCGTCAATCAGCCGAACGGCCTGGTCAGGGCCTCGGCAGAAGTCCCGACGGGCGAACACCCGCCGGGACTCCACCCGTCGGCCCAGCACGAAGGCCGCTCAGCGCAGCAGCGACAGGAACTCGCCCTGCCCGCCCGCGAGCGACACCGAGGCGGCCGGCGCGAAGGAGCACTCGAACGACAGTCCCCGGTCGGAATCGCCGCCGGTCACCGTGTGCGCCCACCGGTCCAGCGGCGTCGCCGTGGTCGCGTGCGCGAACACCGTCACCTGACCCTCGACGTCCGTCTGCACGCCCAGCGGCGTCACCGCGGACACCGACAACCCGGTCTCCTCCAGCACCTCCCGCACCGCCGCGGCGTCCAGGCGCTCACCGGCGCGCACGCCGCCCGCCGGCACCTGGACACCCGCCTCCGCGTCGTCCCGCTGGGTGAACACCAACAGGTCCGAACCCCGCGTCACGTACACCGCCACGCGCACCCGCGTCATCGTCAAGCCCTCCAAGGGAAGTCAGGTCAGGGCCGACGAGCACCGCGCCAGGAGCGCCTCCAGGACCTGCCGCTCCTCCGCGCTGAACTCGTCCGCCAGCCGCCGTTCCACGGCCACCGCGCGCTCGTCCGCGATCTCGAACGCCGCCACACCGGCGGGCGTCAGCCGCGTCTCCAGCACGTTGCGGTGCACCTCGTGCGGCACGCGTTCGATCAAACCCGACGCGTCGAGGTTGCGCAGGACGGTGGTCATCGTCTGCGGGGTGACGCGGCACCGCCTGGCCAGCTCGGCGGCCGACACGCCCGGCTGCTCGGAGAGCACCAGCATCGCCGCGTACTGCGCCACGGTCAGGCCCGCCGGACGGACCGCGGCCTGCTTGGCGGTGTTCAGCTCGTTCTCGACGCGCTTGAGGTGGCCGCCCAGCCGCTGGTCGAACGGGAGTCCCATGGCCCGAGGATAAAGCGCTTGCCAGTTATCAGAGCCCTGACATAGCTTCGTTCACGTACTCAACTTCGAGGACGGAGCATGATGCGCTTCCTGATCGCACTACTGGCGCTGGCCCTGGTCACGGCGCCAGCGGCCGAGGCGGCACCCCGGGTGATCACCGGCCACGCCACCGCGCTCCACCCCGAGGGGATCGCCCGCGCGCCGCAGGGCTTCCTCGTCGGCTCGATGACCCGCGGCACGGTCGAACTCGTCCGCCGCGACGGCTCCACCACGACCCTCGCCTCCGACCCGGCGATGGTCTCCACGTTCGGCCTGCACGTCGCGAACGGCCGGATCTACGTCGCGTACGCCGACATGGGCGTCGGACCGCGCTCCACCCCGGCCACCGCGTACCACTCGTCCGGGCTCGGGATCTTCGACCTGCGCACCGGCCGGACCCTGCGCGTCGTCGACCTCGCGATCGGCGCCGGGAAGCACACCGCGAACGACGTGGCGCTCGACCGCGCGGGCAACGCCTACGTCACCGACCCGTCGAGCGACACCCTCTACGAGGTCGACGCGCGCGGTCGCGCCACGGCGTTCCTGAAGGACCCGAGGTTGGCGAGCACGAGCATCGGCCTCAACGGCGTCACCTGGCACCCGGCCGGTTTCCTGATCGCCGGCCGCTACGACACCGGCACCCTGTTCAAGATCCCGCTGGACCACCCGGAGGCCTTCACCGAGATCACCACCGACCGCGCCCTCGTCGGCGCCGACGGCATCCAGTTGCGCCCCGACGGCGGCCTGACCGTCGTCACCAACTCCCTCGGCGCCCAGGGCACCCCGGCCGTCACCGTGCTGCGCAGCACCGACGGCTGGCGCACCGCCCGCACGACCCGGCGCGTCGAGCTGCCGGGCACCCAGCCGACCACCGTCGACGGCGACCGGGTCGTGGACGGCGACCTCGAGGTGCTGCTCGCCGGCGGCACGTCCGACACCTTCACCCTGCGCCGCTTCTGAAAGCGAGGACGGGTGGCGGTGAGGCCTTGGCCACACCGCCACCCGTCCGGCGCAGTGTTAGCGTCGCTGACCAAAACCAGGGGAGGCACACCGGTGACGACGCTCGAAGCCATCATCGTCGTCCTGGCGGGTGTGTTCGCCGGCGCCATCAACACCGTCGTCGGCTCCGGCACGCTGGTCACGTTCCCGGTCCTGCTCGCCGTCGGCCTGCCGCCGGTCACCGCGAACGTCTCCAACAGCCTCGGCCTCGTCCCCGGTTCGCTCAGCGGCGCGTGGGGCTACCGCCGCGAGCTCGAGGGCCAGGCGGGCCGGGTCAAGCGCCTGCTGCCCGCGTCGATCCTGGGCGGGATCGTCGGCGCGGTCCTGCTGGTGCTGCTGCCCGCGAACGCGTTCTCCGCGATCGTGCCGGTGCTGATCGTCATCGCCCTGGTGCTGGTGGTGATCCAGCCGTGGCTCAACAAGAAGCTCGCCGAGCGCGAGCGCCACGAGCACGGCGGCGTCGCGCTGTGGATCGGCGTGTTCCTGGCCGGCATCTACGGCGGCTACTTCGGCGCGGCGCAGGGCGTGCTCGTCATGGGCCTCATGGGCGTGCTGATGAACGAGCACCTGCAACGCATGAACGCGCTCAAGAACGTGCTGACCGCGTTCGTGAACCTGGTCGCGGGCGTGCTGTTCATCTTCATCGCCGACGTGTCGTGGCTCGCCGTGCTGCTGCTCGCGGTCGGCTCCACGGTCGGCGGTCAGCTCGGCGCGAAGATCGGCCGCAAACTCCCACCCGCCGTGCTGCGCGGCGTGATCGTGGTGGTGGGAGTCGCGGCCATCGTGCAGCTACTGACCCGCTGACGGGTCGGTCACCCGGTGAACGACCGGGCCGCCGCCAGGAACGCGTCGTTCTCCTCGGGCTCGCCGATCGTCACCCGCGCGCCGTCGCCCGGGAACGCCCGCACGACCACCTTGTGCGCCAGGCAGTGCTCGTTGAACTCCGCCGTGCGCTCGCCCAGCGGCAACCACACGAAGTTCGCCTGCGACACCGGAACCTCGAACCCGGCGGACTCGAGCTCCGCGCGCACCCGACCGCGTTCGGCCACGATCGCCCGGCACCGCACCATGAGCTCGTCCTCGGCGTCGAGCGACGCGATCGCGGCCGCCTGCGCCAGCGCGTTCACGCTGAACGGCACGTAGACCTTGCGCAGCGTCGTCGCCACCTCCGGCGAGGCCACCGCGTAGCCGACCCGTAGCCCGGCGAGCCCGTAGGCCTTGGAGAACGTGCGCAGCACCGCCACGTTGTCCCGGCCGCGCGCCCACTGCGCCTTGGCCAGCTCGACGCCGTCCGGCACGTGCGGGTCGTCGACGAACTCCTTGTAGGCCTCGTCGATCACCACCAGCACGTCCGAGGGCACCTTCGCGATGAACGCCTCGATCTCCTCGGTGCGCAACGCGGTTCCGGTGGGGTTGTTGGGGTTGCACACGAAGACCAGCCGCGTCTTCTCCGTCACGGCGGCCGCCATCGCGTCCAGGTCCAGGCCGTGGCCCGCGGTCAGCGGCACCCTGGTCTGGCCCGCGCCCACCACCGCGCTGATCAACGGGTAGGCCTCGAACGAGCGCCACGGGAACAGCACCTCGTCGGCCTCGGTGCAGGTCGACTGCACCAGCTGCTGGCACAGCGTCACCGATCCGCACCCGACGGCCACCTGCGCCGCGGGCACGCCGAGTTTGTCTCCGAGGCGCGCCACGAGGTCGGTGGCGGCGGTGTCGGGGTAGCGGTTCACGGCGGTGGCCGCGTCCGCGATCGCCCGGACCACGCTCGGCAGCGGTCCGGCGGACACCTCGTTGCTCGCCAGCTTGATCGCGCCGGGAACGGTTTTGCCGGGCACGTAACTGGGTAGCGCGGAGAGGTCGGCGCGGGTTCGCACGGTCATCCGAGGACTCCTTCCGGTCTTCTGGGCGCGACCGTAACCCGCGCGCGGGCCGGATGGGACGCGGGAGAGGTCTGGTTGCTCACGTTGACTGCCGTTAACCCCCACGTGGAAGGGTTGGGACATGACACCTACCCGCACCGAGACGCTTTCGCTGACCGACGGCAGGCAGCTCCGGCTGACCGTCGCCGAGCCGGAGAACGCCGTCCGCGGTGGCCTCGTGGTGCTGCACGAGGCGCGTGGAGTGACCGACGCCGTCCGCGGGTTGGTGAGCGGTCTGGCCGCCGAGGGGTGGATCGCGGTCGCGCCCCACCTCTACGACGGCGAGGGCGACGAGTTCGACGGCGACGAGGTCAGCGCGAAGGTCTCCGGCCTGTCCGGCGAGTCCGTGCTGAACGACACGGACGTCGCGTTCCTCTGGTTGGCGCAACGCGGCGTGAGCAACGACCGGGTGGGCGTCATGGGCTTCGACCTGGGCGGATCGGTCGCGATGGTGGTTGCGGGAAGCCGAAGCATCGGCGCGGCGGTCACGGTGGGTGGCGGCGGGATCCTCGAGCCGCTGTCCGACGGGCTGCCGTCGCTGCTGGAGGTCGCGGGCGAGCTCGCGTGCCCGTGGCTCGGCCTGTACGGCGACGAGGACGCGGAGATCCCGAACAGCGACGTGGAGAAGCTGCGCGACGCGGCGGCCGCGGCGCCGGTGGCGACCGACGTGGTCCGCTTCCGGCACACCGGCCACCGGTTCGACACCTCGCCGGAGGCCAGCGCCGAGGCCTGGCAGCGCGCGTTGAACTGGTTCGACGCGCACCTGAGGTAAACCTCTTGGGGGAGGGTTGGAACCGGAACGCCTTCCCGGTACATCTAAGGAGAGCGCCCGGAACGCCGACGCGGGCGCGTGCCCGGGTAACGCACGGCGCGGCTGCGGCGAACAACCGCAGTGCAGGGGGTAATGATGAGCGACGGGAACACGGTTCCACTGGGACAACCGGCACCGCTGCCGTTTTCGCAGCCGGCGCCGGTCCCGGCCGCCGGGACACCTCCGGTGGCGCCCTACACGGCCGATCCATCTCCGACGGTGACCCTCGGTGCCGGCAACCCCGGCCTGATCGGCTCCGTCCCGCCGGTCTACCCGATCGGCACACCCGCACCACAGGCTCCGGCGGCCTTCTCGGCGGTGAACCCGACCCCGCCGGTGACGCCCGTCCAGCCCGTCACGCCGGTCCCACCCGTGACGCCGGTCGCGCCGACGCCGTCCGTCGCGTCCCCGACGCCGGACACCGCGGCCACGCAGACGATCACCACGCCCGCGGCCACCCCGACGACGCCGGCCACGCCGACCTTTACCGGCGCCGCGCAGTCGGACCTGGCCGACGCCAAGGACGCGCTCGGCGCGGTCGACAAGTCCAGCGTGAAGCTGTCGCTCGACCGGCAGTCGGTGATGGAGCTGCTGGCGATCATCGGGCAGGCCCGCGACCTGGTCAGCGGCGTGCGCACGTCCGCCGCGACGAGCCTGGACGTCGAGCTGAAGTTCGGCAACAACTGGGTGAGCGACGCGATCGGCCGCCGGCTGCACGACGTCGCGGTCGGCAACGAGGGTTCCGCGGTGTCGGTCGTCGGCGACTTCCTGAAGGTGCTGGTGGAGGTCGAGGAGACGATCCGCAAGGCGGTCAGGAACCTGGAGGACGCGGAAGAGGAAGTGTCCGGCGCGGTGCGGTTCGCCGGGGGAGGCAGGAGCTGATGGGCGGCAAGGGCGGCGGCCGGCAGGGCGGTCAGGGCCAGTCGGGCGGTGGTCAGGGCCAGACGGGTCGGTACGACGACGGCCAGTACCACGGCGGCGGCGGCAACGACCAGCCGTCGCACCTCGGCGAGAAGGTCGACTGGCTGGTCTACACGCACCAGGCGCTCTACGACATGGTGCACACCGGCGTCGACCTGAACAGCGCGCAGACCGCGAAGTCCGAGTGGTCCTCGATGGGCAAGTCGCTGGGCGAGGTGCAGCAGCTGCTGGCCAAGGCGATCACCCAGTCCAGCCAGGCGTGGGAGGGCGAAACCGCCGACCGCGCCCGCAACGCGCTGGAGCAGGTGGAGAAGTGGGCGCTCAACACCAGCGACCACGCGGAGAACGTCGCCACCTGCATCGGCGAGGAGATCCAGCACGTCCAGACCGCGCGCGACATGATGCCCGCGCCGTCGCCGCTGCCGCCCGTGGTCACTCCGGTGACCGGCGCGCCCGGCGCGCCCGTGACGGCTCCCGGCACGCCCGCGCCCGTGGCGACGAACCCGGCCACCCGGTCGGGGCTGGTCGACCCGGTCACCGGCGCCACGCCGACACCGACGCCGCAGAGCCCGTTCACCGGCGTCGGCAACGTCGCGCAGCCGGTCGTCGGCGCGGTCACCGAGGCCGACGCGCAGCACCGCCAGGCCGCCGAGGTCATGGCGCTGTTCCAGCAGAACTCCTACGAGGTCGGCCGCACGCTCCCGGCGTTCGCGCCGCCGACCAACCCGGTCGCGGTGACCAACCCGACGCCGCCGACCCACGGTTCCGGCCCCGGTTCCGGTCCCGGCACGGGCACGCCGCACTCGCCCGACACGCACACCTCGGGCACCACCGACCCGGCCTCGACCACGACGCCCACGCCCACCGGCGTGCCGACGACGACCACGCCGCAGTCCGGCGCGGCCGCGGCGAGCGGTGGCGGCGGAGCGTTCGGCGGTGGCGGTTTCGGCGGCTACGGCGCGGGTCGCGGCTCGCTGCCCTCCCCGGTCACGGCCTCCGGCGGCGGTTCGGGCTCCGGCTCGGCCGGTGTCGGCTCGCTGTCCTCGCCCGGCGTGGCGACGGGCGCGCTGGCCAACGAGTCCCGCGGCGGCGGTTCCGCGCCCGGTGGCGTGACGAGCCAGTTCCAGGCGCCGAAGAACGTGACGCCGCAGTCCGGCGGGATGATCGGCGGCCCGATGGCGCCGCCGCCCATGGCGCCCACCGGTGGCGGCGGGGAGGCCCGCGACCACACCCGGCGCAGCATCCTGGAGGAAGAGGACGACGTCTTCGGCGTCGACCGCGCCGCCCCACCGGTGATCGGCCTGTGAGCGAACGCGTCTTCCGGTTGAGCGAGGCGGAGTTCTTCCTGCTGTGGCAGGAGGTCCACCGCGACACCAGGCCCGTGCCGCTGGGCGTGCGGCACGTCGGCTTCACGCAGGCCGCGCGGGCCCGTTCGGCGGAGGACGCGTCGCGCGGGTTGGCCGCGCGCGGGTACGGCACCGTGTCGCGGCCCGAGCCCGAACTGGCCGGCCTGCTGCACGGGCTGGCCGAGTACGAGGTGGGCCTGGAGGTCGTGTTCACCGCGCGCGGTCAGCAGGCGCGCGGGCTGGCCACCGTCGGGCGGCACGGCGCGTTCGCCGGCCGGATGGGCGACTCGGTGCAGGTCACCGGGTTCCGCCCGACCGCGCTGGCGTCCACCACGGTCGGCACCCTGCCCGCCGCGCCGACCGGCACCGGCCGTTCGGTGAACGTGCGCTGGGAGGACTACCTGGCCGCCGGTCGCGCGGGCGAGGAGGACGGCGCCGAGGGCTTCCTGGACGTGCTGCGCGGCGTCGGGATGCGCGAGCCGGAGATGAACACCCTGATGCGGGCCGTGACGACGCGCAGCGGCGGCGGCGAGGTGGCCGTGATCGCCCGCAACCGCAACGGCTACCTGCACCACACCGGCGACTCGGTGTCCTGGCTGGACACCGCCGAGGGCCGGTACCTGCTGCGCCGCGACCGGCAGTGGCTCGTCGTGACCCCGACCGACGCGCCGCGCCTGACCTCGGCGGTCGAGACCCTGGTGGCGGGCGCCGGCCGGAACTAGCCCGGTGTGTGGAGACCAACTGTGGTTCCCGGGCGGTTCTTCGGCTAGGAACTTCAGGTATGAGCGACACGCGCGCCGGCACCGCCGCCGGCCAGGCAGAACTGCTGTGGCGACCCGACCCCGACCGGGTCGCGGCCACCCGCATGGCGGCCTTCCGCTCCTGGCTGCACGAGACCAAGGGCCTGGAGTTCGGCGACTACCCGTCGCTGTGGGAGTGGTCGACCTCGGACCTGGAGGGGTTCTGGGGCGCGATCGCGGAGTTCTTCGAGGTCGAGTTCCACACGCCGCCGGAGCGGGTGCTGCCCGAGGCCGTGATGCCCGGCGCGCGCTGGTTCCCCGGCGCCACCCTGAACTACGCCGAGCACGCGCTGCGCCGGGACACCGACGAGGTCGCCGTGGTCTTCCACCGCGAGGACGGCGAGTCGTCCCGGCTGACCTACGCGCAGCTGCGCCGCCGGGTCGCGGCCGTGCGCGCCGGGTTCCGGTCGCTGGGCGTGGGCCGGGGTGACCGCGTGGTCGCCCTGGTGCCGAACTCGCCGGAGGCGCTGATCGCGTTCCTGGCCGCCGCGTCGCTGGGCGCCACCTGGTCGTCGTGCTCGCCCGACTTCGGCGCGCGCGCCATCGCCGACCGGTTCGCCCAGATCTCGCCGACCGTGCTCGTCGCCGTCGACGGGTACCGGTACAACGGGCGCGGCTTCGACGTGCGGCCGACCGTGGAGCAGCTGCGCGAGCAGATCCCGTCGCTCGCGGCCACCGTGCTGGTGGACTACCTGGGCGGCACGCTGCCCGGCACGGTGGCGTGGGACTCGTTGCTGACCGATTTCGCCGACGCGCCGCTGGAGTTCGAGCCGGTGCCGTTCGACCACCCGCTGTGGGTGCTGTACTCGTCGGGCACCACGGGGCTGCCCAAGGGGATCGTGCAGGGGCACGGCGGGATCCTGTTGGAACACCTGAAGATGCTGGCGCTGCACAGCGATCTCGGTCCGGGCGACCGGTTCTTCTGGTTCACCACCACCGGCTGGATGATGTGGAACTTCCTGGTGTCCGGCCTGCTGGTCGGCACCACCGTGGTGCTGTTCGACGGCAGCCCGGCGCACCCGGACCTGTCGGTGCTGTGGCGCCTCGCGGCCCGGGAGCGGGTGACGTACTTCGGCACGTCCGCGCCGTACATCCAGTCGTGCCTCAAGGAGGGCCTGGAGCCGGGCGCCGAGCACGACCTGGCCGAGCTGCGCGTGGTGGGCTCGACGGGCGCGCCGCTGACCCCCGAGGGCTTCCGCTGGATCTCCTCCGCCGTCGGTCCGGTGCAGATCGCCTCGGTGTCCGGCGGCACCGACCTGTGCACCGCCTTCGTCGCCGCGTCGCCGGACCTGCCGGTGTGGCTGGGGGAGCTGTCGTGCCGCGCCCTGGGCGCCGCCGTCGAGGCGTACTCCGAGGCGGGCGAGCCGGTGGTGGAGGAGGTCGGCGAACTGGTGCTGACCAAGCCGATGCCGTCCATGCCGGTGCACTTCTGGGGCGACGAGGACGGTTCGCGGCTGCACGAGGCGTACTTCGACACGTTCCCGGGCGTGTGGCGGCACGGCGACTGGATCCGGATCACCGACCGGGGCTCGGCGGTCATCTACGGCCGCAGCGACTCGACCCTCAACCGCGGCGGCGTCCGGATGGGCACCAGCGAGTTCTACCGCGTCGTGGAGGGCGTCGAGGGCGTCGAGGACTCGCTGGTGATCGACACCTCCGGCGCGGGCCAGGCGGACGGCGAGCTGCTGTGCTTCGTGGTGCTGGCGGACGGCGTGACGTTGGAATCCCTGGAGCCGGCCCTGAAATCGGCCCTGCGGACCGAGCTGTCCCCCCGCCACGTGCCGAACCGGTTCGTCGTGGTGGACGAGATCCCGAGGACGCTGAACGGCAAGAAGTGCGAGGTGCCGGTGAAGAAGATCCTCGCCGGCACCCCGGCGGAGAAGGCGGTGAGCCGCGACGCGCTGCGCAACCCGACTTCCCTGGCGCCGTTCCTGGCGCTGGCCGAGCACTGAGACGAACCTCACGATCATGCCCGTGAACCCCCGGTAAACACCGGGAACGCCCCTCTCGCACGTGCCCTGACCAGCCAGGATGCCGTGACGAGGGGGGCGTTTTGCCTCGGCCGGGGTGACCTGTGTAATCTATGCGTCGTAGCCGAGGGCTCCGGGAGGCTTCGCCTAGTCTGGTCTATGGCGCCGCACTGCTAATGCGGTTTGGGTTTATCGCCCATCCCGGGTTCAAATCCCGGAGCCTCCGCAACACCCTGCTATACTGGGGTGACAACTGAACACTGACGCGCCCGTAGCTCAACGGATAGAGCATCTGACTACGGATCAGAAGGTTAGGGGTTCGAATCCCTTCGGGCGCACACGAGCAAGAACAGGGCCCCGTTCCGACATCGGAACGGGGCCCTGTTGCGTCGGGGCCTGGTCCTCCGTCACGCGAACGTCTGCGCGGAGCCGGGCCGTCGGGCGCGGAGATCCTCGTCACCTGGACCCGCTGGGCCGAACCCGGTTGCCGTGCGTCGGGACGGCTCATGGAGTCCCTGCGGATCCGGATGCTTTCCCGGCTTTGTCCGACCGATTCCGGTGCCGGCTTTTGTCCTTTTTCTGGGTCGTTCCTCGTCTGTTTTGGAATGCCCTCGGTCGATACGGTGTGCGCCGCGTCGCCTGAATTCGGCGTGCAATTCCGCGACAGCGGGAATCGATTCGAACGAGGAGGGGCGATGGACCGGTACACGGTGCGGCTCGCGCCGGTGGACGGGCAACCCGGTGTGTTCGTGGTGGCCGACGGCCCCGACGCCCGAGTGCACCGGGTGACGACGACGTTGCGGACCTTCGAGGGGACCGAGGCGTTGCTCGCGCTCGAACTGGACGTCGAGGGGGTGGAGCCGGGGCAGCTCCTGATCTACACGCCCGGCGCGTTCAAGATGGTGCTCAAGGCCTTCCCGAAGGTCTACGACGGGGTGAACTCCGTGCTCAAGGAGATCCAGGCGAAACGGGATCGCGAGGCCGAGGAGGCGGCGGCCGCCGCCGCCGAGTTGGAGAAGCGGGAGGCCGACGGGCTCGCCCGGGTGCCGGAGGAGGCGGAGACCAAGGGCGACTTCGAGCGGGGGCTGGCCGCGATCAGGAAGAAGTGGGAGCAGTCGGCGGTGAAGCGCGCCGCGGTGCTCGCGGTGTTCTCGCTGCGCAAGGAAATCACGCTCATCTTCAACCAGCCCCACGAGGGGTACTACCAGGCCGACCCGGTGCGGCTCGTGGTCAAGGGCGCGGTCCGGGCGGGCGACCTGCGTGTGGACCCCGGCCGGTAGCGGACGCGGCGCGGCAGGTGGTCGGCTGCCGCGCCCCGTCCGCGGGGGTCAGTCGCGGGTTTCGTCGTCCTCGGTGGGCGCGGCGGGTGCGGACGGCGCCGGTGCCTGGCGGGCGCGGTCGGTCGGGGTGTCCGGGTGGAGGAGGTCCACGATCTGGTTCTGCGCCCAGCCCAGCGTGCGGCCGGTCCACGCGGGTGGGTCCGGGAGGGTGGTGACGAGGTCGACCAGGTCGCTGAACTGGTCGCACGCCTCGTCGGCGAGGCCGGACTTGATGTAGTCGTTGAGCAGGTTGACCCTGGATTGCAGTTCGAGTTGGTGGTCCTGGCGTTCCGCGGCGAACAGGACCAGTTTGTGCACTGCGGCGCGGAATCGTTCCAAAGAGTTCGCCATCCGGATCCTCCCCGGTGTTTTCCCATTGGCTTCGACCGTGTCATCGGAGTGCTCCCGGAACCCGTTACGCCGTATTTCTGCGGGTAATTCCGGTCGAGGAATGGCGCATCGTCCGGCACTCGGGTCGGGTACCCGCCAACCGGGTGGCCATGTCAAGAACTCTTGACATGGTGTCAAGCCGACCATACCTTCGCTCATGTCAAGTCTGTTTGACATCGAGGGAGGACGGCCATGTCGTACGAAGAGAAGGGCGCGTGGGTGTACCTGGTGGTCACCGTCGCCGCCTTCGTCGGGTACGCGGTGGTGACACCGCTCCGCGACGGCACGCCCTACGTGGCGAACCTGTTGTGGGCGCTGGGGATCGCCGTCGTCGGCGCGATCGTGCTGCGGGTGCTGGTGGAGGTCGTGCGCCCCAGCGAGCGGCACCGGGCGGACGAGCGGGACCGGGAGGTGCGGCGGCGCGGCGAGTACGTCGGCGGCGTGGTGCTCGGGGTGGCCATGGTCGGCCCGTTCGGGTTGGCGCTCGCCGACCGGCCGCACTTCTGGATCGCCAACGCGATGTACCTGGCGTACGTGCTGGCCGCGGTCGTCGGCACGGCGGTCAAGCTCGTCGGCTACCGCCGGGGGTGGTGAATGGCCACCCGGATCACCAACTCCATCCGCGCGCTGCGGTTCGCGCGCGGCGAGATGACGCAGGCCGAACTCGCCCGCCGGGTGGACGTCACCCGGCAGACCGTCATCGCCATCGAACAGGGTCGGTATTCACCCTCCCTGGAAATGGCCTTCCGCATCGCGCGGGTGTTCGACGTCCCGTTGACCGACGTTTTCCAGTACCCGGAGGAGTGACCGATGCGCGCCATCGTCCAGGAGCGGTACGGCGACCCCGCCGAGGTGTTCGAGATCCGCGAGGTCGACCGGCCGACCCCGCGGGACGGCGAGGTGCTGGTCAGGGTGCACGCGGTGCCCGTCACCGGCACCGACTGGCACCTGTTCCGCGGCCTGCCCTACGCCGCCCGCCCCGCCACCGGGCTCAGACGCCCGCGCAACCGGTTCCCCGGGCTCGAGCTGTCCGGCACGGTCGTGACCGGCGGCGGCGGGTTCGCGGTCGGGGACGAGGTGTTCGGCTGGTGCGCCGGCACGTTCGCCGAGTACGTGGCGGTGCCCGCGAACCAGTTGGCCCGCAAGCCGGACAACGTGACGCTGGACGAGGCCGCGGCCGGTCCGATCGCGGCGTTCACCGCCTACCAGGCCGTCAAGCACGTGGCGGCGGGCGACCGGGTGCTGGTCTCCGGCGCGTCCGGCGGCGTCGGCACGTACGCGGTGCAGTTCGCGAAGGTGGTCGGCGCGCACGTGACCGCCTTGTGCGGCAAGGAGAAGGCCGACCTGGTCGCCGGGCTCGGCGCGGACGTGGTGCTCGACTACCGCGCGTTCGACTACACCGGCCGCGGCTTCGACGTGCTGCTGGACGTCTACGGCAGCCCGTCGGTGCGCCAGTGCCGCGACGTGGTCCGCCCGCGCGGCAAGGTCGTCATGGTCGGCGGCACGGGCGGGAAGTTCTTCATGGGCACCGACCGGTGGCTGCGCGCGCTGGTCCTCGCCCCGTTCCTGGGTTTCACCGCACGCCCGGTCGTGCACCGGGACAGCCACGACGACCTGGTCGCGATCCGGGACCTGGTGGCGGCGGGCGCGGTGCGACCGGTGCTGAGCGGCACCTACCCGTTCGACCAGGCGCCGCAGGCGATCCGGGACGTCCACGAAGGACGGGCGCGCGGTCACGCCGTCGTCCGCGTCGCCCGCTGACCGCATGCCACCCGGTCCGGAATCACCCGGCGACGGCACCCCTACGTGCCGGTAGCGGACAGAATGGCGGGGACGCACGCCACAACCGGGGGGTTTCCAGTGCTGCGCATCGATCCGCTCCACCCGAGCACCGCCGCCGAGTCCGCGCTCGCCGGGTACGCCCGGGTCCTGCGCGCCGCGCGGGCCGTCGACCGACCCGACTTACCCGGGCTGACCGAGGAGGCCGTCCTCGGTCGACTGTCCGGACCGGCCTGCGGTGCCGGTCCGGTGCTGCACCTGGTGGCGCACAAGGAGGACGTCGTCGGCGTCGCCTCCGCGCACTTCCCGTCCGACGTGGAGAACCGCGGCGTGGCGCTCGCCGACGTGCGGGTGCACCCGGGCCACCGGCGCGCGGGCGTGGGCACCGCGCTGCTGGACGCCGTGCTCGCCGCCGCCCGCGAGCGCGATCGCGTTGTGCTGGAAGGGATCCGGGTCGTCAAGGACGGCGCGGGCGAGCGGTGGGCCGCCGCGCGCGGGTTCCACCCGGTCCACCAGGTCGTCGACCAGTCGTTGGTGGTGACCGAAGTGGACCCGGCGCTGTGGGACGTCCGACCGCCCGCCGGTTACCTGATCCGGCACTGGACCGGCGCCGCGCCCGACGAGCTGGTCGCCTCGCTCGCCGCCGCGCGGAGTTCGCTGACCGACGCACCGCGCGGCGGCACGGCCTACCGCGCGCCCACGTGGTCCGCCGGGGCGCTGCGCGCGCAGGAGGCCGAACTGGCCGAACGGGGTGTCGAGCGCCGGGTGGTCGTGGCGGTGCACGAGGCCGTCGGCGAGGTCGTCGCCTTCACCGAGCTGGACGTGCGGCCGCACCGACCGGCCTCGGCCGTGCAGCGGGACACCGCCGTGCTCGCCCGGTACCGGGGTCTCGGGCTCGGAAGGGCGGTGAAGGCGCACCAGTACCGGCTTCTCGTCGCGCAACGACCCGGGCTCGACCGGGTGCACACCACGACCGGCGCGGACAACGCGCACATGATCGGGGTCAACCACCAGCTCGGGTTCACCACCGGCCGCGACCTGCTGACCGTGAACCGCCCGGTTTAGCCGAGTTCGGCGAGCACGGCGTCGGTGAACGGCGTCCAGGCCTCGACCGCCCACGCGCCGAACGCCCGGTCCGTCAGGGTCACGCAGGCCGCGTGGGCGTCGGGGTCGATCCACAGGAACGTGCCGCTCTGCCCGAAGTGGCCGACCGTCCGGGCCGAGCTGGCGGTGCCGGTCCAGTGCGGCTGCTTGGCCGCGCGGATCTCGAAGCCCAGGCCCCAGTCGTTCTCCTTCTGGAGCCCGTAACCCGGCAGCACGCCGCGCAGCCCGGGGAACACGACCGAGGTCGCCTCGGCCACCAGCCCCGCCGACACCAGCTTCGGCCGCTGCACCTCGGCGGCGAACCGGACCAGGTCCGCGACGGTCGAGGTGGCGCCGGCGCCCGCCGAGCCGTCGAGGCTGGTCGACGCCAGGCCGAGCGGCGTCAGCACGGCCTCGCCGAGGTAGTCCGGGAACGCGATGCCGGTCGCCGCGCGCACCGTGTCGGCCAGCACCTCGAAGCCGGTGTTGGAGTAGATCCGCTTCGCGCCGGGCGCGGCCTGGACCTGCTCGGAGTCGAACGCCAGGCCGGAGGTGTGCGCGATCAGGTGCCGGACCGTCGACCCCTCGGGTCCCGCGGGCTGGTCCCACTCGACCGCGCCCTCCTCGACCGCGACCAGCACCGCGTAGGCGGTGAGCAGCTTCGTCACCGACGCCAGCGGGAACCGGCGGGTCACGTCGCCGACCTCGCCCAGCACCCGGCCGTCCGCCGCGACGACGGCCGCCGCCGCGTGGTCGACCGGCCAGTTCGCCACCGTCCGCAAGCTCTCCATGCCGCAGACTCTGCCACGTGTCCCCGCGTGAACTCGTCGTCCTCGGCACCGCGAGCCAGGTGCCCACCCGCACCCGCAACCACAACGGCTACCTGCTGCGGTGGGACCGCGAGGGGTTGCTGTTCGACCCGGGCGACGGCACCCAGCGGCAGATGCTGCGCGCCGGCGTGGCGGCGAGCGACGTGACCCGGCTGCTGATCACGCACTTCCACGGTGACCACTGCCTCGGCGTGCCGGGGGTGGTGCAGCGGCTGTCGCTCGACCGGTGCGCGCACCCGGTGTTCGCGCACTACCCGGCGTCCGGCGAGGAGTACTGGGCGCGGCTGCGGCACGCCTCCTCGTTCTACGACGCGGTCGACCTGCGCGCCGAGCCGGTGACCGGACCCGGGGTGGTCGCGGTCGGTGACTTCGGCACGCTGGAAGCGCGTGAGTTGGACCATTCGCTTCCCTCTTTCGGGTATCGCCTGGTCGAACCGGACGGGCGCCGGATGGTGCCCGAACTGCTCGCCGCGCACGGTGTCTCGGGACCCGCGGTCCGGGCGCTGGAACCGCCCCTGCTGGACCTGGTGAGCGTGCCGCGACCGGGCCAGAAGTTCGCGTTCGTCATGGACACCCGGCTCTGCGACGGGGTCTACGAGCTGGCCGCCGGCGTCGACCTGCTGGTGATCGAGTCGACGTACCTGCACGTGGACGAGCGGTTGGCGGTCGAGCACGGTCACCTCACCGCCCGGCAGGCGGCTCGGGTTGCGCAGGAGTGCGGCGTCCGCAAACTGGTGCTCACCCACTTCTCCCAGCGGTACTCCGAGCCCGCGGCGTTCCACGAGGAGGCGGCCTCGGTGTTCTCCGGCGAGGTCGTGGTGGCCGAGGACTTGCAGCGGATTTCGGTGCCGAGCCGAATCGTCACTCGACAGGCGTAACGCGTGCGCCGTTCGGGCGATGTCACGCGCAGCCTGATGTGATGGAGGTTCGCGTTGTCCCGTTCCTGGCGCCTCGGCGCGGTGGTCGGCCTGCTGTGCGCCGCCCTGCCCGCCCTGTCCTCCGGCACCGCCTCCGCCGCTCCGTCCGACCCCTCGTGCACGCCGGTGACCTGGGACGCGCCGGGATTCGAGTGGCCGCGCAGCGTGGTCGACTCCTACGCCACGTTCGGCGACCTGCACGTGGTGGCGTCGCTGACCGACCCGGCGTCGCGCAACGGCGACGACTCGAACCCGCTGGCCGACTTCGGCGAGGCGGGCGTGCCCGGCTGGGCGAAGCGGGCCTACACCGGCACGCTGGCGGGCTTCGGCCACGGCGTGCTGACGCTGGTGATGAACAGCCTCACCGCGGGCGACGCGCTCGGCCTGACCTTCCGGTTCGACCGGCCGGTGGCGATCCCGGACTTCACCGTCGGGGAGATCGACTCGGTCACCGAGGGCGAGATCTGGCACACCCACGAGGACTTCGTGAAGGTCGAGGCGTTCCGGGACGACGTGCCGGTGACCGTGGCGGTGACGGGCGCGCAGACCCGCGTGTACGCCACGGCCGACCTGGTGACCTCGCTGCGCCTGACGTTCTCCGACGGTCCGCGCGACGCCGAGGCCGACGCCGCGGCCGTCACCTCGGTGGTGTGGCCCGCGCCGGCGACCGCCGTGTCCGACGGCATGGCGATCCGGATCGACGGGTTCACCGCGTGCGACCGGGTGCCGACGCCCACCACGACGACCACGCCCGCGCCGACCACGACCACCGCCGAGCCGACGACCACCGCGACCGGCACCCCCGAGGCCGTGCTGGGCACGTCCGTCGAGGAGCCGCCGACCTCCGCCGACAGCTGGACCTCCGCGCCGGTCACCACCTCGGAGCAGGCCTACGCGGTCCCGGACCAGGGCGGGTTGGCCTCGACCGGCGCGGACCTCGGGTGGCTGCCCGCCGCGGGCGCGCTGCTGGTGGTCGCGGGCGGGCTGCTGCTGGTGGTCAGGCGCCGGGTTCGGTGAGCCACTGGTCCCGGACCACGTCGTCCAGGGCCGAGTCGCGCGGCCGCCAGCCGGTCGCGCGCAACCGGGACGTGTCGGCGCGGAGCTCGGGGATTTCCCCCGGGTTGGCGGGTTTTCGGGTGGCCGGCACCTCGCGGCCGCTGACCCGGGCGACCGAGGCGAGCACGTCGGCCACGCTCGCCGACGTCGCGCCGACGTTGTAGACGCCGTCGCCGGTCGCGAGCACGTGCACGAACGCCCGTGCCACGTCGCGCACGTGCACGAAGTCGCGCACCGCCGTGCCGTCGCCGTAGACGTCCATGCCGGGCAGCCTCCCCGCCGCGACACCGCAGGCCCGGGTGATCACCCTGGTGTCGTCCCGGTCGCCGCCGCCCGCCACGTTGAACAGCCGCAGCACCACGCCGTGCCCGACCCACCGCACGGCCTCCTCGGCGGCGAGCTTCGACGCCGCGTACGGGTTCGCCGGTCGCACCGGGCTGTCCTCGTCCAGCACGCCGCCACCGCCGTACACGCTGCCCGTGGACGCGAACACGAACCGCTCCACCCCGTGCCGCAACAGGTTCAGCGTTCCGCCGACGTTCACGTCGAAGTACTCGCGGGCCCGCTCGACCGACTCGCGCACCCGCGCCAACCCGCCGAGGTGCACCACGCCGTCCACGCCACGCACGCCCGCCCGCACCGCGGCCTCGTCGCGGACGTCGCCCGCGAACCGGACCACCTCGATCCCGGCGCCGACCGCCTCGGCCTCCACGGCCCGCCCGACGTACCCCCGCCACCCGGTCACCAGAACCCGCATGCGGCCCATCCCACCACCCCGGCACCCGGGCGTCCGGACGGAGGCCGGGCAGTGTCCGCCCGGCCTACCGGCGTTCTCCCGAACGGGTGGGTCAAGCCCCGATCTTGGTGAAGTGATTCGTGGAAAATTGACCCTAAAGGTGCGGTGCGGGGTCGCCGATACAACCCAAGTGAGTTACCCGCACCCAGCCACGCCCCGGACCATCGACGGCCCGCTCGCCGAGCACGCCGTGCTGGAGGCCAAGCGGCAGCGGTTCCTGGAGGCCGCCGCGGCGATCGTCGCCGCCGCCGCTCCCACGTCCGTGGAGGACACCCTCCTCGGGCTCACCATCCCGTTCCCCAAGTCCAAGGGAGCCCGGGCTTTCCTGAGCCGGGTTGACCAGGTGCTTCGCGACGCCGCTCGATGATCTCGCGGGGTCGGCCGCGACCCCATCGGCAAGTTTCATCCGGTCGTTGCCCGACCGTGCTGGGACATCCCGCTCGCCTGCCTCTACAGTGCGTGGCACTGGCGCTCGCCAGTTGTCTCGTCTGCTTCTCTACAAAGCGAGTTCTCGGCGATGGATCATGTCCTTTCCGCGCTCACCGAGCGCCTCGGCACGTTGTTCGGCGACCGGCTGGTCGTGCTCGCGGGCGGTACTCGGTTGAGTAGTCGCGTCGGCGAGCTGCACCAGTTGGGCGCCCGTCACACGCTCGTGCTGTCCACGGACGATCACGCGCCGCTCTACGACTCCGAGAGAGCGCGCTGGGTGCCGCTGGGCATCGCGGGCGGCTTCGTCGCGGTCGAGCAGAACCGCCTGACGAAGCTGCTCACGTCGCCGAACCGCAAGGTCCGCGAGGTCCTGCGCGAGTTCGACCCGGAGGGCGAGGCGCTGGTCATCAGCACGCCTTACGTGCACACGCCCGAGTTCGCGGGCCGGCCGGTGCTCAACGCCCGCCGCCCCGAGTGGGTCGAGCTGGAGAACAAGACCACGATCGACGCGCTGTGGGACGAGCTGTCCGCGCCCCGCGCGCCCGCCGTGGTGCTGGACCTGGACTTCGAGGCGCTGTGGGCGGCCACCGAGCAGCTCGACAAGGGCGCCGGCGTGGTGTGGTCCGGCGACGGTCCGGCGATCAACGGCGGCGCGAACTTCGTGCGCCGGGTGCGCGGCCGCGAGGAGGCCCTGGAGGCCTTCGAGGTGCTGGCGCCCAAGTGCGACTTCGTCCGCGTGATGCCGTTCCTGGAGGGCATCCCGGTCAGCGTGCACGGGATCGTGTTCCCGGACGGCACCGCCGTGCTGCGCCCGATCGAGATGGTCGTGCCGCGGCGCGCGGGCCAGGCCCGGTTCCTGTACGCGGGCTGCGCGTCGTACTACGACCCGCCCGCCCACATCCGCGAGGAGATGCGCAACCTGGCCCGCCGGGTCGGCGAGCGCCTCCGGGAGTCCGTCGACTACCGCGGCACGTTCACCCTGGACGGCATCGCGACCGCCGACGGCTTCCTGCCCACCGAGATCAACACCCGGTACGGCGGCGCGATGGTGTGCTTCGAGGACGCCGTCCCGCAGCTGCCGCTGGCCCTGGTGCAGGTCGCCCTGGTCGCGGGCCACGACCTCGGCGTCTCCTCGATCGAGTTCGAGGAGCTGCTGGTCGCCTCGGCCGACGCCTACCGGCACGGCTCGGTCGGCGCGAACGTCCGCGCGGTCAACCCGACCGAGGTCGTGGAGCGGCCGGTCGTGTTCACCGAGTGGTCGTGCCGGTTCGCGCACCCGGAGGAGACCCCGCACGGCGCGCTGCGGCTGCGCCCGTCACCGCTGGGCGCCCGGCTGGAGCTGGACTTCGTGGCCGACGAGCTGGTGCCCGGCCGGCCGGTCGTCGCGCTCACGGTGGCCGCGTTCGCGCTGGCCGACCAGGAGTGGGGCACCGCGATGGGCCCCCTGGAGCCCGCCATCCCGATCGAGGACGACGAGCCCGCGATCCTCGCGCCGGTCGCCGAGCCGACCGCCGTCACGGCCTGACCGGGGGAGTGCCCGCGCGGCACTCCCCACCGGCCCGCTAGTCGCCGTCCGGTTCGCCGTACGCGGCCAGGAAGGCGAACCGCGACCCGATCAGCTGGAGCGTCACCTCGGCCGGCTGGTAGGGCGGGAACGCGCCCTCCTCCAGCTCCCGCAGCACTTCCGGGTGCGCGCGGGCGGTCGCGCGCACCCGCGCGGCGTCGGTGTCCGCGCCGCGGGTCAGGTGCAGCACCACGGCCGCGGCCTCCCCCAGCAGCGGCGGGCACGTGCCGCCGAACGCGATCCCGTGCGCCACGTCCACGATGTGCGCCGGCACGACCTCGGGCACCGCGATCGCCAACGCCATCGAGCACGCCACCTCCGCGCCCGCCAGCGCCTCGAAGACGCCCGGCGCGGCCTTGGCGACCGCGTACCGGGTCTGGGTGATCCAGTCCGGCGCGAGCCGCGGCAGCTCCCGGCCGAGCGGGTTCCACCGCCGGCGGGTGCGGCGGCCGCCGGCGGTGAACCCGGCGCTCGCCAACGCCAGTCGGGCGAGCAGGAAGATCACCCGATCGCGGGACGCCCCGGGCACCTTGTACGACGCTCCGACCTCGGCCAGGAACGGCGCGGCCCACGCGCTCGCCTCGGACACCGTGTCGTCCTCGAGCAGCCTCGCGTCCAGCGCGGAACACGCGTCGAGGTCGCCGCTCGCGGCACGACGCAGCAGGTCGTCGACGCCGGCGCCGCGGTCCAGCCCGGTCCACGGCGCCTTCGCCAAGCCGCGCAACGGGTCCGGTCTGTGCCAGGTGGGTGGCAACTCCATGCGGGGCAAGCTACGACAGGTCGTACGATCACCGCTGTGCGCGCTCCCACTTTCAAGGTCGTGGACCTGTTCTCCGGCGCCGGTGGGATGAGCCTCGGCTTCCAGGCGCACCGCGACTTCACCGTCGTCGGCGCGGCGGACGCGCAGATCGGCAAGCCCTCGTCCCGGCTGGGTTCGTTGCGCTGCAACGGGACCTACCGCGAGAACATCGGCGTCGACCCGCTCCAGGTCGACCTCGGCCGGCTCGACCCCTCGGTGTTGCGCCAGGTCTGGAACCTGCGGCGGGGCGAGCTGGACGTGCTGGTGGCGTGCCCGCCGTGCTCCGGTTTCACCCGGATCAGCCCGGCCAACCACCTGCGCGACGACCCGCGGAACTCGCTGGTCGGCCGGGTCGCCGCGTACGCCGAGGAGTTCCGGCCGCGGGTGGTGCTGCTGGAGAACGCGCGCGAGCTGGTGAAGGGCAAGCAGCGCCACCACCTCGAGGGGTTGGCCGACCAGCTGATCGCGCTCGGGTACGAGGTGGACGCGCGCAAGCACATGCTGTCCAGGTTCGGGTTGCCGCAACTGCGGGAGCGGGCGATGGTCGTCGCGGTCGACACGGGGGTGCCGCTGCGCACGCTGGACGACCTGTGGCACGGCTGGGAGGTGCGCGACGCGGCGGTGACCGTGCGGCGCGCGATCGGCAAGCTGCCGCCCGTCGAGGCGGGCCTCGCGCACCCGGACGACCCGATGCACGTGTCGCCGTCGTTCCGGCGCGACAAGTCGCTGGAGCGGATGCGGGCGATCCCGGCCGACGGCGGGTCGTGGGGCGACCTCGTCGGCGCGTCCGAGGACCTGCTGAACCCGGCGCAGCGCAAGATCATCGACGCGGGCAAGTGGGGTTCGCACCCCGACGTGTACGGCCGGATGTGGTGGGACGAGCCCGCCAGGACGATCAAGCGCGAGTGCGGCCACGTCGGCAACGGCCGGTACGCCCACCCCGACCAGCACCGGCTGTGCACGGTCCGGGAGATGGCGCTGCTCCAGGGTTTCCCGCAGCGGTTCCGGTTCGACGTGTCGGTGATCGGCAACGCCTACCGGCACCTGGGCGACGCCGTGCCGCCGCTGGTCTCCTACCAGCTGGCCGCGCTGGTGAGGTGGATCCTGACCGGCAGCCCGCCGACCGCGAGGGACCTGTGCCTGCCCGGCACGTCGCTGCGGCCGGGCGACATCCGGCCCGCGCTGCCCGCCGACCTGGTCGCGTGATCACCGTTCCGTAACGGTGTGGAGTCGAATCGCTGCACAGCGCGTCACCGCCGGGCCGGTTCGATCATCCACTGTGGACGGTCGACCTGGCCTTCCGGCTGCTCAGCGCGCCGATACGCACGGTATATCCCGTTCTCGTTCGTGGGTAACCCGATCGGCTAAGGTCGCGCCGATTCCTGTCGGTTTGGTGCAGGCGCTTTCTGGTTTCAGCAGCCCGCCGAACGACAGGAACCGCCGCCTTCACCACATCGGGCTACTCGCGAAGCCTTAGGAGACACATGGCACCCCGGTTGACCTTGAAGCGCGTGGGGGCTGCGGTCCTCGGCGCCTCCGTCGTGCTGACGACCGCCGCCCTTCCCGCCCTCGCGGACCCGGTCAAGGTCGTGCCGATCGAGCGGTCCGACGCGGACTTCGCCAAGTACCACGAAGAGGGCATCAACGTCTGGCTCGAGGGTCACGACGACCCGGACGACGCCGCCGTCGACGCGAACCTGATCGCCCTGTACGTCATCGAGAACGGCGCCAAGAACGTCGTCCAGACCTACTGCGTCGAGCTGCCGACCCAGCTGGTGAACGGCACGCCGCTGCACGAGGTGCCGTGGGACCAGCACCCGAACGCGACGACGAAGTTCAAGGACAACGCCAAGTACGTCAACTGGATCCTGCACCACAGCTACCCGTCGGTCGACTTCGCCAAGGTCGGCGACGAGGCCGGCAAGAAGGTCACCAAGCGCGAGGTCATCGCCGCGACGCAGGCCGCGATCTGGCACTACAGCGACGGCGCGAACCTGTCGACCAAGAACCCGACCGCCGACGACGACCCGACCGTCGACGCGAACGTCAAGGCCGTCTACGACTACCTGACGAGCGCCAAGAACGAGGGTGACGAGCAGCAGCCGAAGCCGACCCTGGAGATCAAGCCGGAGTCGCTGCACGGCAAGGCGGGCGACAAGCCGATCGGCCCGTTCACGCTGACCACGAGCGCGTCCCAGGTCCTGCTGAAGGCCGCGCTGCCCGACGGCGTGAAGTTCACCGACGCCGACGGCAAGGACCTCGGCTCGCCGGTGACCGCCAAGGACGTCTACCTGAAGGTCCCGGCGGGTGCCAAGGCCGGCAAGGTCGAGTTCACCGTCGAGGCGAGCGCGCCCGTCAACCAGGGCCGGCTGTTCGTGAGCGTGGACAAGAACGACAAGACCCAGTCGCTGGTCGTGGCGAAGTCCGGCGACGTGTCGGTCAAGGCGAAGGCGACCGCGGACTGGGAGGAGGGCGTGGTCGAGACGTCCCCGAGCAGCACCGTGCCGTCGACCTGGCCGACCACCACGACCGCCGTGCCCTCGGAGTCCGTCGAGGTCCCGCCGACCATCACCACGACCGACACGCCGCCGGCCGCCGGTGCGGACACCGACGACCTGGCCTACACCGGCGCGTCGATCTTCGTGCCGCTGCTGATCGGCCTCGGCCTGCTGGCCGCAGGCGTCGTGGCGCTGATCGTGGTGCGCCGCCGCAAGTCCGCGTAGTTCCCCGTCGGACGGCCCCCTCGGCGAGCGCCGAGGGGGCCGTTTCGCGTCGGTGCGGACATCCGGGCGATACCCGCTGGTCATGACGTCGCAACCTGGTGGACCGACTGGTCGCGGGCCGTTCCGGGGTGCCGGGGGTACCGTTTGGCGCTGGGGACGCGAGGTCGGTTCGGGTAACCTGCGTCAGGAGTGCGAGGGAGCACCATGAACTTCGACGAGATCAAGAACAAGGCGTCCGAGCTTCTCGAGCAGAACCACGAGAAGGTGGACGACGGCATCGACAAGGCGGCCGAGTTCGTCGCCGGCAAGTTCGGGCACGAGGACCAGGTCAAGTCGGTGGCCGAGAAGGCCAAGGACATCCTTCCGGGTGGAGAGTGAATTCTTCGAACACGGATGAGCGGGTCGCCCAGCTCGGGGAGGCCCGCTCTCCTTCTGCGCGCATGATCACCTGGCAGGGCTACGACGTGCCCCGCCTGGAGCAGGTCCGGTTGCAGCTGTCCGAGCGCAGGCTGCGCGCCTCGGGCCGGCTCGTCACCGCGGGCCCGGGCGAGCAGTTCAGCGGCTCGTTCGAGGTCTCGGTCGGCGAAACCGGCGCGGTCACCCGTTTGCTCCTGCGAACGGCCACCGTGTCCGAGGAACGCCAGATCTCGGTGTCCCGCTCGTCCGAGGGCATCTGGCTGGTCGACCACGGCCAGGGCGCCGAACGCGCCGACTTCGACGGCGCGGTGGACGTGGACGTGCAGTTCGCGGTCCTGTTCAACGCGATCCCGGTGCGCCGGCTGAACCTGCAACGCGAAGAGGGCACCCACGAACTCCCGGTGGTCTACGTGACGCTGCCGGACCTGTCGGTGCAACTGGTGCGCCAGACCTACCGCACGGTGACGATCGAAGAGGACCGCTCGGTGGTGTCGTTCACCCACGGCGACTTCACCCAGGACATCACCTACGACGAGTCAGGCCTGGTCCTCGACTACCCCCGAATCGCCTACCGCCTCTGACTCTCGTTCGGGCGACGCAATCGTTTGCGCCCGGTGTTGGGGCGGCCCGGCCGCAACAGGCGCGAAGCCCTGGCTCCCGCCGTCCGACGGACCTACCAGGGCTCACTTCCTCGGTCGAGCGACCTCGGCCGCAGGAGCGTATCGAGCCGTACGACCGCCGGCTATCGCTGAACCGGGTGATCACACCCGGACGGCCACCGCCATGCCCTGACCGACGCCGACGCACGCCGCCGCGATGCCCAGGCCCCCGCCGCGAGCCCGCAGGTGGCGGCACAGGTCGACGATCACCCGCGGCAGCGAGGCGCCCAGCGGGTGCCCGTACGCGATCGCGCCGCCGTGCACGTTGACCTTCTCCTTCTCCACCTCCGGCAGGTGGTGCAGCACCGACAGGGCCATCGCGGCGAACGCCTCGTTGATCTCCCACAGGTCCACCTCCTCCGCCGACACCTTCAGCCGCGCCAGCAGCTTCCGGATCGCGGACACCGGCGCCAGCGTGAACCGCTGCGGGTCGTCCGCCGTCACGGCGCTGCCCAGCACCTCCGCCAGCGGCTCCAGCCCCAGCTCCGACGCGGTGTCCTCGGAACCCATCAGCACCGCCACCGCGCCGTCGTTCAACGGCGACGAGTTGCCCGCCGTCACCGGACCCGACTCGGAGAACGCGGACGCCAGGTTCGCGAGCTTCGCGAGCGACGTCTCCGGCCGCACCGACTCGTCCCGCCGCACCGACGACCCGTCCGGCAGCTGCACGGGGAACGCGAAACCCTCGTGCACCCCCGCGTCCCACGCCGCCGACGCGCGCCGGTGCGAGCGCAGCGAGTACAGGTCCATCGCCTCCCGGCCGATGCCCAGCCCGACCGCCACGTCCTCGGCCGCCCGACCGAGCGGCACCGTCCACTCCGGTCGCATCCGCCGGTTCACCAACCGCCAGCCGAGCGCCGTCGACGCGGGCTCCAACCGGTCCGGGAACGCCTTCTCCGCGCGCGGCAGCACGAACGGCGCGCGCGTCATCCCCTCCACCCCGCCCGCGATCACCAACGACATGTCGCCCAGCGCCACCGCCCGCGCGGCCTGCACGATCGCCTCGCCGCCGGACGCGCACAGCCGGTTCACCGCGACGCCCGGCACCGACGTCGGCAACCCGGCCAGCAGCGCCGCCATCCGACCGACGTCCCGGTTCTCCTCGCCCGCGCCGTTGGTGTTGCCCAGCACCACGTCGTCCACCAGCGCCGGGTCGACGGGGTGTCTGCGCAGCAGTTCGGTGATCGGCAGAGCGGCCAGGTCGTCCACCCGGACACCGGCCAACCCGCCCCGGTAGCGACCGAACGGCGTGCGGGCGGCGTCGAGGATCAGCGGGCGCTGCATGCGCCCCATCCTCTCACTGCGCCACGAAGAACGGGACGAAAGCCGAGGTGGGGCGGGTGTCCGCGGACGTGCCGAACAGTCGCACCTCGACCAGGTGGGGCCCGGCCGACAGCGCGCCGGTGTTCACCGCGAGCCGCCACCGCCCGGCCACCGCCGGTCCGGCCGCCGTCGTCGGCACCGACGCCACCCGGTCGCCGTCCACCCGCACGGTGAACCCGGCGAGCCCCGCGACCGGCCCCGACGCGTCCAGCACCAGGTCGAGCACCAGCCTGCCGCGCTGCACGGGCGTGCCCTCGGGCACCGGGTGCCCGGCCGCGTCCAGCACGCTGCCGGTGGCCCGGGCGAGTTCGCGCTCCACGCCGCCCAACGGCGCGGTGTCGGTGCTCGGCGGCGTGCCGGTGAACGTGCCGGCCAACTCCAGGTCCACGTGCGACACCTGCACGCGCAGGGTGCTCACGACGGTGGCGTGCAACGTCCCGTCCACCACTCGCACCGCTTCCTTCGGCAGGTCGGCCACCGCGGCGTACCCGGACCGCCACGCCTCGCCCGCCACCGCCGGTCGCAGCGGCACGCTCACCCCGCCCACCACGACGGACAGGTCGGGCGCGCTCGGCGCGGTGTCGGAGTGCAGCAGCGTCAGCCGCAACTGCCCGCCGGTCACCCCGGCCACCGGCTGACCGGCCTCGTCCTCCGCCGCCTTCGCCGCCACCACCACGTCGACCTTCGGCGACGGCACGTACGGCGGCAGCGCGCCCGCGTCGAACGCCACCAGGCTCACCGCGACCCGCTGCCCGGTCGGCCCGGACACCGACAGCAGCGCGGTCGCCTCGGACCACCGCGCGACCGCCGTGCTCGTCGCGACCGTCGACCCGTCGAGCACCACCGACACCCCGTCCGGGCGAATCAGGAGTTCCCACCGGTGGGTGATGCCGGGCTCGAGCAACGGCACCGCGCGCACCGCGGTGGTGGGCGTTCCCTCGGCTGTGAGCACCTCCACGGTGGACGTGCCACCACCGGAGGCCACCCGCAGCCGCAGCACGCCCGGCGGCAGCGGATCGCCGGGCACCGCGCTGAACGGGCCGGGCGCGAGGTCCACGAGCAGTTCGCCGTCCAACCCCGGCCCGTCGGTGTCGACCAGGAACCGGCCCGCGCCGTCGTGCAGCACGAACGGCGCGCGCGAGCGCAGCACGGCGGGCGCGGAGGCGCAGTTGCTGCTGAGCACGAGCCGCCGGCCGTCGTCGTCGCGACCGGGCGTGGCGCGCGCGCAGTTCGGTCGCGACGAGAGCCGCCAGCGGGTCGGGTCGGGCGCGTTCGGCTGGTCGAACCGGTCCACGAAACCGGCGTCGACCCGTGACGACTGCGGCGTCCCGGCACCGCGCGCCGGTTCCGACCGCTGCCCGAACGCGTCCACCGCCCGCACCTCGACGGTGTACTGCACGTCGTCGTCCAGGCCGTTCAGCTCGGTGGCGTTGCGGGTGGTCAACGTGCTGCGGTCGAGCCCGTCCCGACCCCAGCGCACCTCGTACCCGGGCGCCTCACCCGTCCAGCGGACCTGGAGGCGGTGCGGTCCGGCGCGGAACGACAGGGCCGTCGGGGCGGTGGGCGGCGCGCCGGGCGTCGGCACCAGCACGCCCTCGCCCGCGAACGGCGCGAGCGAGGTCGGCGGCGGCGCGGACGTGGTGGCCGTCGTCGGCGACTCGGGCGCGCCGGTGGTGCGGAGAACCGCGACCGCACCGCCGAACAGCACCACTGCGGCGGCGATGACGGCGATCCGGCGACGGTCCATGGCGCAAAGCTAGGTCGCGGGGTGATCGCGGTCACCCCTCGTTGCCCAGCTGAGACCTACCTCGGCGGGGTGTCGAACGACTGCTCTTCCGTGCGGACGCCGACCCGCTGGTCCACCGGGAGCACCCGGGCGGTGATCCGGTGCGCTCCGGCGGCCAGGTCGTCGAGCACGAACTCGTGCCGGCCGCCCGCCGAGCCGTTGGTGGGCACGGCGGCGACCTTCGTGCCGTCGAGGTCGAGCTCGACGCCCTTGATCGCGGCCAGCTCCCGCTCGGACCGGCCGTCCAGCTCCACGGCGATCCGCGTCTTGCCCTGGTCCTGCACGACGGTGAGCGACGGCTGCGGCGTGCGCGGCTCGGGCGTGCCCTGGTCGGCGAGCTTGGGCAGCGGGCGGTGCGCGTCCGGGCCGTCGGTGACGACCAGGTGCGAGTCGTAGACGGTGACACCGGCCTCGCCGCTCACCGAGATCCTCCCCTCGCCGCCGGTGACCGGGAAGTCCGCGTACACCACGGCGTTGCGGCCCTGGTCGACCTCGGACGCCGGGCTCAGGAAGGTCGCGGTGGCCGACCGGTCGTCGTACTTGATCGTCACCGGCGTCTTCTCGGCCACCACGGTCGCGACCACGCGGACCGAGGTGCCGCCGGCGACCAGGTCGCGCGGCGGCGACTTGAGCACCGCGGCGTTGTGGTCCTGGGTGCCGGGTCCGAGCGGGACCACCGACGACCGCTGCGGCGACTGGGGCGTGCCGGCGACGCCGAACGAGTCGAGCGTGGTGCCGCGGGCGTTGCGGAACACCAGGCGCGGCCGGGCGGTTTTCCACGGGATCTCCACCGACGAGGTGGCCAGCGCCTCGCCGTCGCGGAGCGCGACCACCGTGTCGTCCAGGATCCGGACCTCCCAGCGGTGCCGGACGCCCGGCGTCGGCGGCGCGACGGAGCTGTTGATGTTGACGACGCCGGAGTTCGGCAGCGCGCCCTCGCCGACGTCGAACGACGCGCCCTGCCTGGTCACGTGCAGCACGATCGAGCCGGTCGGGAAGGGCGCGGCGAGCTTGCCGAGGTCCTGGTAGGGCTCGGGCAGCAGGACGATCAGGAACTCGCCGTCGTCCGCGCCGGCCGGACCGTCGGTGGTGAACACGACCCGGCCGAACGCGCCGTCCTTGTCCGGCTTGTCGGTGAGCTGGAGCGGGGTGTTGGCCTGGAGTTCGAGCTCCTCGCAGGTCACCTCCACCCGCTTGCCGTTGAACGGGCGCAACCCGACGCAGTCGGCGTTGCCGTGCAGCCGCCAGCGCTGCGGGTCGAGGCCGCTCGGGCCGTCGAAGACGTCGACGGGTTGGACCAGGCCGTCCAGCCGGTGCGGCTCGGCCAGCCTGTTCGGCACGCCGCTCGCCCTGGCCGGCTCGGACCGCTTGCCGAGCGGGTCGAGCGCCCGCACCTCGACGTCGGTCGTCGCCTCGGGGTCCAGGTCGGTGAGCTCCACCTCGGTGTTCTGCACGAGGCGGACGTGGTCGCCCCACCGGACCTCGAACCCGTTGCGCGTGTAGCCGCCGGCGGCGGTCCACTGCGCCCGGATGCTCGTCCGGTCGAGCGCGGACAGCTTCAGGTCCTGGGGCGTGGCGAGTTCCTGGGAATCGGGCGCGTACGCCACTCTAGAATCCAGGTACCGGCCGAACGCCACGTCTTCTTCAGGCATCGTCCCCTGCCGCAACACGACGACCGCGCCGACAACCAGCGCGACTCCACCGACAACCGCGACCACCCCGAGTCGTCCCACACCACGACAATACGACTCGCGAGTGCCGATTGCGACCCCGCTCTGCTTGGCCTTCGCTCGAATTCCCACCCACCGGCCCGGCTATTCCGCAACCCCTATTCCCGCTAGTCAGAGTCGCTGCCGCCGCACCCGATCAGCCCACCTGGGTGCGAATTCCGCAGGCCCGAACCCGGACGCGACCGAATTTCGCGATCCCGCATTGCCTTCCGGTCGACCCGTCAATTCCCCGCGGCTCCGCCAATTCCCACCGTGGCCACGCTTTCACCCGGTCGATCCGCCACCGCGAAGCGCTCGAATGATGCACGCCGGGTTAGCGCCGTGATAGCGCGAGGATAGAACTTCCGCCGCCGATGTGAGTTCGACGTAAATTCCGCGCCCTTTGTAGGATCATAGGCGGCAAGGATCGTCCCCTCATTGACAAGTAGGATCGTTCAACAACCCCACAATCCCACTTATCAACGAGAGAACATCAGGGCGTGTAGGTCCGCACGACGTGGCGGGAGAGCCCGACGACCCGACCTCCGACGCGACCCAGGGCGGTCAGCGCGCCGAGGGCGCCGGGCGCGGCGAGGTCGATGGTGGCGTCCTCGCGACCAAGGGCCGCGTCGGCCACCACCCCTCCCCGCTCGTCCTGGCCCGAGGTGCCCGCGGGAGTGAGGGCGCGGTCGGTGGGCGTGGTCGCGGGCGTCGCGTCGCGGTCGGTCGGCGCGGCTGCGGACGGTGGGGTGTGGTCGGTGGGCCTGATCGCCGGCAACGCGGCGTGGTCGGCCAGTGCGGCTGCGGGCGGTGGGGTGCTGTCGGTGGGTGTGATCGCGGGCGTCGCGTCGCGGTCGGTCGGCGCGGCTGCGGGCGGTGAGGTGCGGCCGGAGGAAGGGGAGGCGGGAGCGGCGCCGGCGTGGTCGGCCGAAGGACCCGTGCCCCCGTGGGCCAAGTCGGTGGAAGGACCCGCGCCCTCGTCGGCCAGGTCGGCGGAAGGAACCTCGCGCCCATGGGCCGGGTCGGTGGAAGCAGCCGCGTCCCCGTCGGCCAGGTCGGTGGAAGCAGCCGTGCCCTCGTCGGCCCTATCGGCGGAGGTGGTCGTGGGAGCGGTGGTCGTGGGGGCGTGGTCGAAGCGGGCGCGGTGGAAGTGGAGGGCTTGGCGGGCCTCGTGGCCGGCGTCGATGGTTTTCGCCAGGCCGCCCGTCGACGCCAGGGAGCCGCGGGCCGCGCCGAGGCGGCCCAAGGCGTCGTCCACCGCGTCCAGCAGCGCGGCCCGGTTGCCCTCGCACATCGCGCGCACCAGTTCCGGCCGGCTGCCCGCCACCCGCGTCCCGTCCGCGAACGACCCCGCGGCCAGCGACAGCGCCAACGGCCCGCCGTCCGCGCCCACGCTCGCCAGCACCGCCGCCAGCACGTGCGGCAGGTGCGAGATCCGCGCCACCGCCGAGTCGTGCTCGGCCGCCGACGTCGGCACCACGTGCGCGCCCGCGTCCAGCGCCAGCGAGATCACGTCCTCGAGCACCTCGCGGTCGGTGTCGTCCTCGACCGCCACCACCCACGCCGCGCCGTCGAACAACCCGGCGCCACCGGCGTCCCACCCCGAAGCCGACGTGCCGGCCATCGGGTGACCGCCCACGTACCGCACCCCGGGCGCGACCCGGCGCACGAGGTCGTCCACCGGACCCTTCACGCTCACCACGTCGGTCACCCGCACCCCGGCCGGCACCGCCCGCAGCACCTCTTCCACCGCGAACAGCGGCACCGCGACCACCAGCAGCCCGTCGACCGCCACGACCCGGTCCAGCGCCGAGGCGAGGTCCACGACCTCGAACCCGTCCCGCCGGGCCGCCGCCGCGTCCGCCTCCGACGCCGTCACGCCCCACGCGGAACGCCCCGCCGCACGCGCCGCGCGCAGCACCGAGCCGCCGATCAACCCCAGTCCGACCACGCACACGTCACGCACGGCCCTCATCCTGCCGGCGGGCGCCGGAGCGCCCGCCGACCAGGCGTCACCGCAGCGCGTCCAGCGCGAACGCCGAGTACACGACCACGCCGTGCTCCATCGCGGCCTCGTCGAACAGCACGCGGCTGGAGTGGTTCGCCTCCGCGTGCGCCAGGTCCACCCCGCGCGGGCACGCGCCGAGGAACGCCATCGCGCCCGGCACCTTCTGCAACACGTACGACCAGTCCTCGGCGCCCATCAGCGGGTCCTCCATCGGCACCGCCCACCGCGCGCCCAGCGCCGACGCCGCGACGTCCACCACGTGCGGGCCGACCACGTCGTCGTTCACCGTCACCGGGTACCCCGGCACGATCTCGACCTTCGCCGTGCACCCGTGCGCCGCGGCCACGTGCGCGACCAGCTCGGGCAGTTCGCGCAGCACGAACGTCCGGGTCTCCTCGGACAGCGTCCGGACGGTGCCCTCCAGCAGCGCGGACTCCGGGATGATGTTGCTCGTGGTGCCGGCGAGGATCCGCCCGACGGTCACCACCGCCGGCCGGTGCACGCTCACCCGCCGTGCCACCAGCGCGTTGAACGCGGGCACCAGCGCCGCCGCGGCCTGCACCGGGTCGATCGCGTCGTGCGGCATGCCGCCGTGCCCGCCGCGCCCGGTGACCCGCACGGTGAAGGTGTCCGCGGACGCCATGATCGGGCCGGGCCTGCTCACCACCACGCCGGACTGCAAGGTGGACGAGATGTGCAGCGCCAGCGCCTTCTCCACCGGCGTGCCACCCGCGTCGAGCACGCCCTCCTCGATCATGAACCGGGCGCCGTGGTGACCCTCCTCACCCGGCTGGAACATGAACACGACCTGCCCGTTCAACGCGTCCCGCCGCGACGACAGCAGCCGGGCCGCGGACGCGAGCATCGCCACGTGGGTGTCGTGCCCGCACGCGTGCATCGTCCCGTCGACCTCGGACGAGTACTCCAACCCCGTCTCCTCCTGGAGCGGCAGCGCGTCCATGTCGCCGCGCAGCAGCACGGTCGGGCCCGGCCGCGCGCCGCGCAGCACCGCCGTGAGAGAGGAAGTGCTGGTACCGGTGGTGATCTCCAGCGGCAACCCGTTCAGCGCGTGCTCGATCGCGGCCTGCGTGGCGGGCAGCTCCAACCCCTGCTCGGGGTGCCGGTGGATCTGGCGGCGCAGCGCCACCGTCCGGGGCTGGAGGGCCCGTGCCGCTTCCGCCAACCCCGTGAACCGTGGCTCCGGAGTGGTCGGCTGGGCGTTCGACAGAGTTGTGCTCATCCCTCGATAGTGGCACCCGTTCCACCCCGATGCCGGGACGCGAGGCCCCCGTGCTACCGGGTGTGGTGCGGTGGCCCTACGGTGTGCACCATGGCAGACCAGGAGCCCGTCGGTGGCTTCGCAGTCGCCGTCGTCCGCGAGGACGGCCGCTGGCGGTGCAGCAAGATGGACAGCTCCGCGCTGTCCGAACTCGACGCGGCGATCACGGAGCTGCGTCAACTGCGCTCCACGGGTGCGGTGTTCGGTCTGCTGGCCGTGGACGACGAGTTCTTCATCGTGCTGAGGCCCGTGCCGGGAGGGGTGTCGCTGCTGCTGTCGGACGCCGCCGCGGCGCTGGACTACGACATCGCCGCGGACGTGCTCGACCTGCTGCGCGTGGACCCTCCCGACGAGGAGGACGAGGAGCTGTGGCCCGAGGGCGACCTCGCGGTGCTCGCGGACCTCGGGATGCCGCGCCACGAGTTGCAGGTCATCGTGGACGAGGTCGACCTCTACCCCGACGAACAGCTCCAGATGATCGCCCAGCGGATCGGCTTCGGCGACGAGTTCACCAAGTTGCTGGACACTATTCAGGCGTGACGCCTTACGAAGAGATGGTCTCGTCCGCATTGGAAGTCGCTTCGCTGGCGCCCGCCACGGGTGACATCCCCATCGGCGCGGTGGTCTACGGCCCGGACGGCGCGGAACTCGCCCGCGCGTGCAACGGCCGCGAAGCGCTCGGCGACCCCACCGCGCACGCCGAGGTGCTGGCCCTGAGAGCGGCGGCCGGCCGGTTCGGCGACGGGTGGCGGCTGACCGGCTGCACGCTCGCCGTGACGGTCGAACCCTGCACGATGTGCGCCGGCGCGCTGGTGCTGGCCCGGGTGTCGCGGGTGGTCTTCGGCGCCTGGGAGCCGCGCACCGGCGCGGTGGGCTCGCTGTGGGACGTGGTGCGCGACCGCCGGCTGAACCACCGCCCGGAGGTGGTCGGCGGCGTGCTGGAGTCGTCGTGCGCCGCCCTGCTGGAGGGCTTCTTCGCCGACCTCTAGCCGGCTCGTTGAAGTAGCCGCCTCCGGTGGTCGGTGCCACGATCCCGTGGTGGAGGACGCGGTGCTTGCGGTACTGGTGGCCAGGGGTGACCGTGCGGCGTTTGCGGCGCTGGTGGACCGGTACTCGGTGCGGGTGTTCCGGGTGGCGGTCCGTATCCTGGGCGACGCGGCCGAGGCGGAGGACGTCACCCAGGAGGTCTTCGCGACCGCGTGGGGCCGGCTGGGCGACCTGGCCGACCCCGCGGCGGTCCGCACGTGGCTGTTCCGGGTGACCGAACGCCACTGCCTGGGCGTCCTCCGCACCCGCCGCTGCGTGGTGGTCCCGTCGGTGCCGGAACAGCGCTGCGCCTCCTCCGACGACCCCCAACACCTGGTCGAGGCCGCGGCGACGGTGACGGCCCTGCACGCGGCGGTGTCCACCCTGCCGCCCACCCAACGCGCGGTCTGGTTCCTGGCGGAGGTCGAAGGACTGTCGTACGCGCAGATAGCAACCACCCTGACCACCTCGGAGGAATCCGTCCGAGGCCGCCTGTGCCGAGCCCGCGGCCGCCTGGCGGACGCGATGAGAAGCTGGCGCTGACCCCCACTTCCACCCCCGTTCGGGGGACCTGTATTGTTCTCGGCGGTGGCGTGTCCGAGCGGCCGAAGGAGCACGCCTCGAAAGCGTGTGAGGTGAAAGCCTCCGTGGGTTCAAATCCCACCGCCACCGCTGAAGACGGGGTCCCAGCTGCGGAAACGCAGCGGGACCCCGTTTCTGTTTCCGGGTGCTCCACCTCCGCCGACGGGTTCGCAGCGAACACAACTGCGCACCTTGAACCGGAGCACTCCGTGGGTACGAAAGCCCTCCTCGACTGGGGATCTCGGTCACTCCCTCCACCGCCACTGGCACGCGCTCGTCCGCGACTGGCGCCGATCCCTCCGCGCGGACGGCAAGAGCGACGCGACCATCCGGATATACCTGACGGCGGTGCGGCACCTCGTCGCGTGGCTGATCGCGGAGGGTGATCTCTGCACCGCCGACGAGGTCACCCGAAGCCACGTGCGGGGCTGGGTGGCGCACATGATCGACACGCGTTCGGCCGCGACCGCGAACACCAACTACCGGGCGATCCGGCTGTTCTTCACGTGGCTGATCGGCGAAGAGGTCATCACCCGGTCACCGATGGAGGGCACCGGCAGCCCGAGGCGCCCGACAAGCCGATCCCCGTCATCCGCGACCGGGAGATGTCCAAGATCCTCGGTGGCTGCACGGGACGCGGGTTCCTGGCGTCGCGCGACCGCGCGATCATCCGCCTGCTCGCGGACACCGGCGTGCGCCGATCCCAGATCGCCGGTTTGGACGTGGACGACGTCGACTTGGCCTACGACTTCATCCGGGTGACCGGCAAGGGTGGACACGTGCGGACCGTGCCGTTCGGCGCGAAGACGGGCAAGGGCAGGCTGAGCCCTGTCGCGCTCGGGCACATGCTCACCAGACGCGGCGCCGCCGTGGGGATCGAAGGTCTGCACACCCACCAGTTCCGGCACACGTTCGCCCACACCTTCCGCAAGCTCGGCGGCAACGACTCGGATCTCAAGCGGCTGGGTGGGTGGAAGTCGGACGCGATGTTGGAGCGCTACGGCCGGAGCGCGGCGGACGAGCGAGCACGCGAAGCCCACCGGCGCCTAGCCATCGGAGACCGCTACTAGCTGCGGATTCACCCTCGACACGACCCCTGACCGGGCATTCCGGCGGCTACCGCGCCGATCAGGACACCCTGGACGGGTTCTCCGGCCCAGACTCGATCCTTGCGCCGGCGGAGTCCGGGACCGTGCCGCTCAAGGAGGTGCACGTGGCGTACTTCGACTGGGCGGAGGAGGAAGGTCACGCCGAGCGCCACCGCTACACCCTGCGCAACCTGAAGACCGAGTTGGAGAACCGTGGGTTCACCTTCGGCCGTACCGGCGGGCGACAGATGATCCGCAACGCCCGGTTGAACCGTTCGGGAACCCGCCCGGTCCCGCCGGTCGCCGCCGTCTGATCGACGCGGGGGGTGCGCAGGTGCGTACCTGAGTCTCACCGGCTCTTCGTTATTTGATGTTCTGATTCGACCCCACTATCCCTAGAGGGAAATTGGGGTCTGTTCGCGCCTGCCCACCTCCGCGTGAATGCGGCGGGTTCGTCGGGGGCGACTGCCGCAGGGGGAGGGTGGTCCGAAAGTTCAGGGCCTCCCTCCCCTCTGGGCATCCCGGCCACTCTTCGCACACGCCCTGAGTGTCGTGGTGTTTTTCCGGCGCGAAATGGCTGGTTGGGGCGTTTCGGGTGTCGAACCGGCTTCTCGCGGAGACGCTTGAAGCGTCGGTTAGTCGGTGTTGAGTGCGTGGTAGTAGCTCATTCGGTGCCGCGTCCACGTACGTACTGCTGTGGTGGGTGGGGTGGTGGCGAATCGGCGTTCCCACATGCGGAGCAGCGATGCGGCAAACGAGGTGATCGCGTGCGGCGGTGCTGCTGCGAAGGCGTCGAAGCGCTGTGCCCAGTTCTCGGCCGCGTCGGGGCGGTGTCCTTCGGCGATCAGTCGGACCGTCAGGAACGCGGGGTCGATCCACGCGGCACCGGTGCGCCACCAGGCCCAGTCGATCACCTTCGCGGTGCCGGTGATCAGGAAGTTGGCCGGGTTCAGGTCGGAGTGGATCAAGCGGTCGCCGTCGAGGTGTTCCGGCGCGCGGGCGGCCCAGTCGACGACAAGTTCGGCGTTGGTCTCGGACCACGGATCGGCGTTGTCCGGTGGTGGTGAGCCGAGTTCCTTCTTGAGGGCCTGGTGCCATTGGA
Organism: Actinosynnema sp. NPDC020468; assembly: GCF_040642015.1. Classification (NCBI taxonomy): domain Bacteria; kingdom Bacillati; phylum Actinomycetota; class Actinomycetes; order Pseudonocardiales; family Pseudonocardiaceae; genus Actinosynnema; species Actinosynnema sp. NPDC020468. The sequence goes on along the minus strand of NZ_JBFAEO010000003.1, from coordinate 25,530 downwards.
TGGCCATCGGTCGGGTCTGCGGGGGTTCGCCGGCCGCGATCCGGGCTACCGCGTCGGCGACTGCGGGGAGATCGGTCGAGCCGGGGGACAGGTCCGCGTGGTGACCGTCGAGGTGTTCGAACCCGAGGATCAGCCAGTCATCGGCTTCGACGTGCCACAGCAGGCGTGGCGCGAGTTCGTCGGGCAGGTGCGGGCCGATCGTGAGTTCGTTGCGGTGCATGGCCGCGAGTGGCGAGCCCGTCGTGATGCCCTTGCAGAACACCGGTCCGGACGCCGTGGTGAGCGTGACGGCGAGTTCGGAGTTCCGACCGCTGTCCGGGGACCTCACTTCCGATACCGGTCCGGTGTGCTGTTCCACGGCCTGCCGCACCCCTTCGGGCAGGTCGTGCCAATCACGACGGGTCGCCATCACCTGTTCCTGTTCTGGGGCTCAGCGCCCCGTCGTCACGAGCGTGCGGTTCCGGGCCGCCGCGCCGTCCTCGTCACCACCCTGGCCGCAGTTGGTGCACCCGGCGTGGCACTGGGAGCACTGCGCGGACCCGGCCGTCGCCCACAGGTCCGGGTCCACCTCGAAGCCCGCCGCACGAAGTGCGTCCACCGTAGGGGCGAGCATCCGCGCGGTGTCGGAGGGCGTGGCACGCGGCGGGGCGAACTCCTCGGGCACGTGGTGCAGGAACCGGCCCGCGACGCGGTCGCAGAACTCCGCGTAGTCGACGGTGTTCAGGATGAACTGGTGCCACCCCAGGTCGACCCGCAGGCTCGGGCGGAAGTGGCCGTCCGGGTGGTCGGCGCAGACCTTCAGGAACGCCACGGTCGCGTCCACGATCCGCACCGCCTCGTCACCGGTCATCCCCGCGTGCTCGTTCACGAGCTGCCGGACCAGCCGGTTGCGGACTTCGCTCGAAATCAGTGGCTGGATGGTCGAGAGCGTCATCTTTCCCCTTCCCGTGCGAATTTCGGGAACCTCGCGCAAGGGCGTCCGTGCTGACCGCCAGTGCCTCCACCCACCGCGCGGCTTCTTCTTCGGGAATCCGGATTCCCTCCGGGTCTCGGGCCTCCCGAATAATCACCAGGGCAACCTGTGTCCACGCGTGCAGGTCGAGCACCGCAAGGCTCCGTTGTGCGTTCTGGGTGGTGGTCCGGTGATCCCCGTCGGGGTGGTGATCACCGGACCGGCCACGGGGCTTGTGCCCTGCCAGTAGCTTGGCTGTGGCACACCGCTCGCGGAACGGATTCGGTGTCCACAGCCGTCCACAGCACGAGGGAGACGGTCGTCATGTCCGAGACGGCGAGAGCACTGCGGAGCGCTCGCGAAAGCGCCAAGGTCAGCTTGGCCGCGCTCGCGAAGCGAACCCACTACAGCAAATCCTTGCTCGGGATGGTGGAAACTGGTCAGCGCACGGCGACGCCCGAACTGATAGCGGCCTACGAACGTGCGCTCGACGCACAGGGGTTGGGTGAGGATGTGAACAGGCGCGAACTGTTAGCCGCAGCGGCGGCGGTGTTGGCCGGAACCACGACCCCCGATCCACTCGTGCGACTGCTGGGCGGCCTCAGTGCGCCCGGTGCGCACGTCCGCGACTGGGGATGTGTTCCCCCGGTCCAGGATCGGGCTCGGGCGGGGTGTCACCCGGTTGCCCCGGACGTGCCCGGAGCAGCGGTCCTCCGGAGGTGGGGGTCTCAGTAGTGTGAGGCCCGTCACGTTGTGGAGGGTGTTGGGAGGGTTGCGGGCGATGAGTGGGCAGGGTTCCACACCGACCCCCGAGGAGGTCGGTGCCGCGTACGACCGGTTCGGTGATCTTTACGCTTACACAGTCGGGGACGCCGGGTTGCACATCGGGTTGTGGTCGCGGCCGGGGGAGCGCGAGCCGGCGAGCACGTTGACCGACCTCGCCAACCGCGCGCAGGAACGGCAGACCGATCATCACGCCGACGCGCTCGCGCTGGCCGCCGGAGACCACCTGCTCGACATCGGGTGTGGCAACGGGCGGCCCGCGGTGCGGATCGCGCGGCGGACCGGGGCGCGTGTCACCGGCATCACGGTCAGCAACGACCAGGTCGGCCGGGCGAACGAGGCAGCACGGGTGGCGGGTGTCGAGGACCGGGTGGGGTTCGGGCTCGGCAACGTGCTCGACCTCGACTTCGCCGACGAGTCGTTCGACGCCGCGCTCGCGATCGAGGTGTTCGTGCACCTGCCCGACCGGCCGCGGGCCTTCCGCGAGGTCGCACGGGTGCTGCGCCCCGGCGGGCACTTCGTGCTCAGCGAGTTCACCGCCCGCGGCGCGCCCGCCGCCGACGAGGAGGCCGCGTTCCGGCAGACCTGGGCGTGCGGCCCGCCGACCACGCTCGCCGACACCCTCGAGCGCGCCGCCGCGGCCGGGCTCGACCCCGTCCGCGTCGAGGACCAGACCCAGAACTGCACCTTCACCGGCGACCTCATGGGCCTGCTCTACACCGAGCACCGCGCTGCGATCGCCGACCGCTACGACACCGACCTCGTCACCGAGCTGGACGCCCTGATCCCGCTGGTCCGCTCCTACACCCGCGACCACCTCGGCTACTACCTGTTCCTGCTGCGCAAACCCCGCTAGCCGCGACCACCCCGACCATCAAGCCGGCCCCGACCACGCAGCGTCACGCCTTCGGGTGACCCCGAAGTGCCCGAACCACGCCCGACCCACCCCGGGGTGTGAAGAACTCTCCCTCACCCGGGTGACCAGCGCGTACATCCGCCACAGGGGGCGTCGGTCGACCTCGTCAGGTGACCGACGCCCCTCGTGTGCCTAAGCTGCCCAGCGCTGGGAGGGCCACCGGGCGGCGTGGCACCAGCGTACCCCATCCTCGAACACACGTTCGAGTGATTCGGGCTGGGTTGACCGTTAGTGACGACTTCTTCCGCCGTTCACCGGATACGGGCAGGATGCGCGGACCCCGCCACTACTGGAGGATCCGTTGATACCCAACCCGCTCCGCGTGGGCCTCGTGCTGACGGCCACCGCGGCCGCCACGCTGGCCCTCGTAGTGCCGTCCTACGCCACCCCGAGCACCGACGCGCTGATCGCCGAGGTCTACGGCGGCGGGGGCAACTCCGGGGCCACCCTCACCCAGGACTTCGTGGAACTCGCCAACCGCGGTTCCGCGCCGGTCGCGGTCGACGGGTGGAGCGTGCAGTACCTGCCCTCCGGCGCGTCCGCCTCCAGCACCTGGCAGGTCACCCCGCTCACCGGGTCCATCGCGTCCGGCAAGCGGTTCCTCGTCGCCGAGTCCAAGGGCGCCGCCGGCACGGTCGAACTGCCCGCGCCCGACGCCACCGGCACGATCGCGCTGTCCGCCACCGCGGGCACCGTCGCGCTCGTCACCTCCACCACCGCCCTGACCTGCAAGTCCGTCGCCGACTGCGGCGCCGACGCGCGGATCAAGGACCTCCTCGGCTTCGGCACGGCCACCGTCGTCCGCGAGGGCGCGCCCACCGCGAACCTCTCCAACACCACGTCCGCGGCCCGCCCGGACGCGCTGACCGACACCGACGACAACGCCACCGACTTCACCGCCGGCGCGCCCACCCCGGTCAACGCCAAGGGCCAGACGCCCGGCGGCACGACCCCCGACCCCGACCCCACGCCCGGCGACAAGCGGATCCACGACGTCCAGGGCGCCACCCGGATCTCGCCGCTGAACGGGCAGAAGGTCGTCGGCGTCCCCGGCGTCGTCACGGCCACCCGCGCCACCGGCGACCGCGGCTTCTGGATCCAGGACACCCAGCCCGACGCCGACCCGCGCACCAGCGAGGGCGTCTTCGTCTACACCGCGGCCAACGCGCCCACCGCCGAGCCCGGCGACAACGTCCTGGTCTCCGGCACGGTCGCGGAATACCGCCCCGGTGGTGACGCGGCGAGCAACTCCAACCAGACCCTCACCGAGATCACCGGCGCCACGGTCACCGTGCTGTCCAAGAACAACGCGATCCCCGCGCCGGAAACCCTGGCCGTGCCGGACAAGTACGTCCCGACCGCGAACGGCGGCAGCATCGAGGCGCTGGCCCTCGACCCCGCCACCTACGGCCAGGACTACTACGAGTCCCGTGAGGGCATGCTCGTGCAGCTCAACGACGCCCGCGTCGTCGGCCCCACGAACAGCTTCGGCGAAACGTGGATCACCGCCCGCCCGGACCAGAACCCGACCACCCGCGGCGGCACGAACTACCTCGGCTACGACCAGCCCAACAGCGGCCGCATCAAGGTGAAGGCCGGCGCCGCGACCCCGCAGGCGAGCAACGTCGGCGACGTGTGGACCGGCACGACGGTCGGCAACATCGAGTACACGAACTTCGGCGGCTACACCCTGGCCACCAAGACCGTGGGCGCCTACAAGTCGGGCGGCATCCAGCCGGAGAAGACCGACGCCACCCAGAATCCCGAGCTCTCGGTGGCCACCTACAACGTGGAGAACCTGGCCGCGACCAACCCGCAGGCCAAGTTCGACCGGCTCGCCGCGGCGGTCGTGACCAACCTCGCCTCGCCGGACGTGGTGGTGCTGGAGGAGATCCAGGACGACAACGGCGCGACGGACGACGGCACGGTCGGCGCCGACGCCACGTTCACCAAGTTCACCGACGCGATCGTCGCCGCGGGCGGCCCGCGCTACCAGTGGCGCCAGGTCAACCCGGAGAACAAGGCCGACGGCGGCGAGCCGGGCGGCAACATCCGGGTGGCGTTCCTGTTCAACCCGGCGCGCGTGCAGTTCGTGGACCGCCCGGGCGGCACGGCCACCACGCCCGTCTCCGTGGTGAAGCAGAACGGCCGCGCGGCGCTGTCGGTGTCGCCGGGTCGCGTCGACCCGACCAACGCGGCGTGGGCGAACAGCCGCAAGCCGCTCGCCGGCGAGTTCAAGTTCCGCGGCCGCACGGTGTTCGTGGTCGCGAACCACTTCAACTCCAAGGGCGGCGACCAGGCCCTGTCCGGCCGCTACCAGGAGCCCGCGCGGGTGTCCGAGGTGCAGCGGGCGCAGCAGGCCACCGCGCTGCGCGCCTTCGTGGACCAGGTGAAGGCGGTCGACAAGGGCGCGAACGTGGTGCTCGCGGGCGACATCAACGACTACCAGTTCTCGCCCGCGGTCGGCACGCTGACCGCAGGCGGCGCGCTGGTCGACCTGATCGCCACGCTGCCGCCGACCGAGCGGTACAGCTACGTGTTCGAGGGCAACTCGCAAACCCTCGACCACATCCTCACCTCGGCCAACATCACCCGGTGGCGGTACGACGTGGTGCACGTCAACGCCGAGTTCGCCGACCAGGCGAGCGACCACGACCCGCAGATCGTGAAGCTGCGGCCGAGCACCGGCGACCAGCGCGTGGACAAGCTCGTGTTCGCGCTCGAAGACCTGCTGGAGTGCCTGAAGAAGTAACCCCCGAACGCGCGAGAGCCCCCCGGAACGAATTCCGGGGGGCTCTTCGGCGCGGAGGATACGGGATTTGAACCCGTGAGGGGGTTAACCCAACACGATTTCCAGTCGTGCGCACTAGGCCGCTATGCGAATCCTCCGTGGCGGAGTCTAGCGGAGCGGGTGGGGCGTACCCAAAACGGGTGGTCGGCGGCCTGCGCGCTTGACCGCGCCGCCGACGACCGTCACCTCCGCGGCCGGCACGTCGTGCAGCGAGGTGACGAAGTCGTAGAGGTCGGGGAGGTCGCGGCAGAACACCGCGGCCATCAGGTTCGTCGGGCCGGTCGTGGCCAGCACGCCGTGCACGAGGGGGTGCCGGGCGAGGTCGGCGCCCAGCGCCGGCAGCCGGGCCGGCGGCACGGTCATCCACACGTTCGCGTCCACGGTCAGCCCGAACAGCCGCGGGTCGGCGATCGCGTACGTGCGCACGTGCCCGGTCGCGACCAGGCGGTCCACGCGGCGGCGCACGGTCGACTCGGGCGCGCCGGTGGCGGTGGCGAGCGCGGACGGGCCGGTGCGGGCGTCCTCGGCGAGCAGCTCGAGCAGGTGGTGGTCCAGCGCGTCGGGGGAGTGGTTCCCGCTCGGCGGCGCGGGGCGCAGCGTCTCGACCTCGGCCGCGGTGAGCACGCCGGAGCGCCAGTCGGCCGCGTCGGAGAACACGTGCAGGACGGACAGCGCGTGCACCGAGGTGACCGCGTTGGCGGGCAGCCGCGGCACGCCGCCCAGCGCGACGGCGCTGATCTCCTCGCCGCCCGCGAGCACGTCCACGAACAGCACCTCGGGCCGCGCGGCGAGGGCGTCGGCCAGCACCTCGACCCGACCGCGCAGCACCCGGACCCGCAGCAGCGTCGCGCCGCGCAGGCCGTGCTCGGGGTTGGGCACCCGCACCACCCGGACGTCGCCCGCGGTCCGCGCGAGCGACCGGGCGACGGTGCGCGCCGACACGCCCAGCACCTCGGCGATCCGACCCGGGCCCGCCAGGCCGTCGACCTGGAGCGCGGACACGACGCGCTGGTCCAGTTCCGCCAGTTCCCCCACCACCGGTGACCTCATCCGCTCAATACCGCCCACCCTTGGCCTCCGAACGCCGGAAGCGCCCTCACGATCGTCGCATGCTGACCACCGTGATCGACCTCGTCGAAGACGTCGCCCGGGACCTGCCGGCCCTCCAGCCCACCACCCCTCCCGCCGACCTGGACGACCTGATGGCGCGCTTCGCGGAGGTCGACGCGCCGATCGCCGAACGCCTGCTGGACCGGCTCGGCGGCGGGCAGGCGGGTGACGAGTGGTCGCCGACCGCCGACGGGTGGGTGGTCGACGCGCTGGACGGCGCGGTCACCTACCTCCAGGGCCTGCCGCAGTGGTGCGTGAGCGTCACGCTGGTGCGCGAGGGCGAGCCCGTGCTCGCGGTGCTGCACGCGCCGGCGCTGGGCGAGACCTACGCGGCCGAGGCGGGGCGCGGGGCGTGGCGCGACGGTCGGGTGATCGCGCCGTCGGCCAAGACCGACCTGCGCGCGGCGGTCGCGGCCACCAGTCAGCCGCCCGCGTTGACGCCGCAGCCGGAGGCGTTCGCCCGGGCGGGCGCGGCGCTGCCGGGTGTGCTGGCCCGGGTGGCCGCGGTGCGCAACCTCGGTCCGACCTCGTGGCAGGTGGCCGACGTCGCGTCGGGGCGGCTCGACTTCTTCTGGGAGTACGGGCTCGACGCCGGGAACCTGCTCGGCGGCGCGTTGATCGCGCGCGAGGCCGGCGCCGTGGTGACCACTGTGGACGGTCGACGGTGGACGGCCGCCGAGGGCAGCTTCCTCGTCGCCGGGCCGGGATTGCACGCGATCGCCCAAAGAATCCTGTGTTAGCTTAGGCTGCCCTAACAAGGAGGAGCCCGTGAAGCGCGGAGTCGTCGTCGCCCTGTCCGCCCTGCTGCTCGCCGCCTGCGGCGGTGGTGGCGGCGCGGCGACCAGCCGGTCCTCCGGGTCGGCGGAACCGGTGACGGTGGACACCCGGTTCGGTCCGGTCACGATCGACAAGCCGCCGGTGCGGGTGGTCGCGCTCGGCTGGTCGGACGCGGAGGCCGCGCTGGCGCTCGGCGTGCAGCCGGTCGGCGCGAGCGACTGGCTCGGGTTCGGCGGCAAGGGCGTCGGGCCGTGGGCCGCGGACCGCTACACGACCGAGCCGAAGCTGCTGGGCACCACGGAGATCGACTACGAGGCGGTGGCCGCGCTCCAGCCCGACCTCATCCTCGACACCCGGTCGGACAACGACGAGAAGAAGCACGAGACGCTGAGCAGGATCGCGCCGACGGTCGGTGCGCCCAAGGACGTCATCTCCTACGGCACCACGTGGAAGCAGCAGGTCGAGCTGGTCGCGAAGGCGCTGGGCAAGGAGGCCGAGGGCGCGCGGATCGTCGCCGACCTCGACGGGAAGTTCGCCGCCGCGCGCAAGTTCGAGGGGAAGACGGCCGTGGTGGGCGCGTACTTCGACGGCAAGTTCGGCGCGTACGTGAAGGGCGACTCGCGTGCCGACTTCCTGGCCTCGATCGGGTTCACCCCGAAGAAGGACGTCGAGGCGCTCGCGAGCGGGTCGTTCTACGTCCCGATCTCGGACGAGCGGCTCGACCTGTTGCAGGCCGACCTGACCGTCGTGTTCCCGATCGGCTCCGACCTCGCGGCGCTCGAGAACCACCCGTTGCTGACCGGGAAGGCGTTGATCCTGAAAGACAAGGACCTGGTCAACGCGTTCTCCAGCGGGTCCTCGCTGGGCACCGCGTACGCGCTGGAGAAGGCCGTGCCGCTGTTCGCCGAGGCCGTGGCGTGATCGTTCCGGGCCACCGGCTACACTGACCGTGGACCTCGTGCGGCACACATCTCGCGAACCTCCCCAGGGCCGGAAGGCAGCAAGGATAAGCGGGCTCTGGTGGGTGCACGGGGTCCCCTTCTTTCCCGGCGCGCGCTGCCCGCCGGACTGTCGTACCCCTTCGGTAAGGTCCCCGGCGTGGCGCTCGCCCTCTACCGCAAGTACCGTCCGGCGACCTTCGGCGAGGTGGTCGGGCAGGAGCACGTCACCGACCCGCTGCGCATCGCGCTCGGCGCGGGTCGGGTCAACCACGCGTACCTGTTCTCCGGGCCGCGCGGGTGTGGCAAGACGTCGTCCGCGCGGATCCTCGCCCGGTCGCTGAACTGCGTGAACGGCCCGACACCCGATCCGTGCGGGCAGTGCAACTCGTGCGTCGGGCTGGCGCCGAACGGGTCCGGCAGCGTGGACGTGGTCGAGCTCGACGCGGCCAGCCACGGTGGCGTGGACGACGCCCGCGAGCTGCGGGACAAGGCGTTCTACGCGCCGGCCGAGGCCCGCTACCGGGTGTTCATCATCGACGAGGCCCACATGGTCACGACGCAGGGCTTCAACGCCCTGCTCAAGATCGTGGAGGAGCCGCCCGAGCACCTGATCTTCATCTTCGCCACCACCGAGCCGGACAAGGTGCTGCCGACGATCCGGTCGCGCACGCACCACTACCCGTTCCGGCTGATCCCGCCGTCGGCGATGCGCGCGTTGCTGGAGCGCAACTGCGAGGCCGAGGGCGTCAAGGTCGAGCCCGCGGTGCTGCCGCTGGTGATCCGCGCGGGTGGCGGGTCGGCCCGGGACACCCAGTCGGTCATGGACCAGCTGCTGTCCGGCGCCGGTCCCGAAGGGGTGACCTACGAACGGGCGATCAGCCTGCTCGGCGTCACCGACGTGGCGTTGATCGACGACGTGGTGGACGGGTTGTCCGCCGGTGACGGCTCGAAGGTGTTCGGCACCATCGACCGGCTGGTCGACGCGGGCCACGACCCGCGCCGCTTCGCCTCCGACCTGCTGGACCGGTTGCGCGACCTGGTGCTGCTGCACGCGGTGCGGGACGCGGCCGAGCGCGGGCTGGTGTCGGCGCCGGAGGACGAGCTGGCCCGGATGGTGGGCCAGCGCGACCGGACCCGGCCGGGCACCGTGACGCGGTGGGCCGAGGTGCTGCACCAGGGTTTGACGGACATGCGCGGCTCGACGGCGCCCCGGTTGGTGCTGGAGCTGGTGACGGCGCGGATGCTGCTGCCGTCGGCGAGCGACGCGGAATCGGCCGTGCTGCAACGGGTCGAGCGGTTGGAGCAGTACGGGCCGCCGACGGGCGCGCTCGCACCGGCGGGCGGTCCGATGGCCAGTGCGCCGCCCGCGCCCGCCGCCGTGCCCCCGCCGCAGGCCGCCTCGTCGGTTGCCCCGCCAGTCGCCCCGCCGGCCCAGGGCACCGCGTCCGAGGGCCGTTTCCAGCGCCCGTCCCAACGCGCCGCGCAACCCGAACCCCGTGCCGTGCCGGAGCAGTCCCGCCCCGAGCCCACCCCGCCGGCCGACGCGCCCGCCCACCCGGGTCCGGCGTCCGCGCCCCCCGAGCCGACCGGCGCCGAGCCGACCGGCCCCGCGTCGAACGGCTCCGCGTCAAGCGGCTCTGTGTCCAGCGGCTCTGCGCCGACCGACCCCGTGTCGGCCGCTTCCGCGCCCGCGGCTCCCGCGCCGACGGACGCCGCGCCCGCCCACGAGCCGGTGCCCGCCGCCTCGGAGGCAGGCGGGTTCGACGTGGCCGCGGTGAAGAAGCGGTGGCCCGAGGTGCTGGCCGTGGTGCGGGGTTCCAGTCGCAGCACCGAGGCGATGTTGACCAACGCGGCCGTCACCGACGTCGACGGAGTCACGATCACCGTGTCGCACCCGTCGCAGCCGTTGGCCAGGCGGTTGGGCGAGGCGCGCAACGTGGAGGCGATCGCGAAGGCCGTCGGCCAGGTGCTCGGCGGCACGTGGCAGGTGCGGTGCGTGCACGGCGACGCGACGGCCGCGCCCGCCAGGCCCGCGCAGCAGCGCCAGCAGCGCCCCGCGCCGCAACGGCCGAGCCAGCAGGCCCAGCGGTCCGGTCAGCCGCAGCGCCCGGAGTCGACCGGCAGGCCCGCGCCGCGGTCGTCGTCGGACGACATCCCGCCGCCGCCCGAGCCGCCGGACCTGGACGACCCCCTCCCGCCGCCGCCCGAGCCCGACTTCGAGCCCGAGCCGGTGGACGAGGAGGAGATGATGCGCGACGCGTCCCGACCGACGGACCCGGACGCCGAGCGGCTCGACCCCGAGGCCGTGGTGTTGCAGCTCCTCAAGGACCAGCTCGGCGCTCGGCCGCTGAAGGGCTGATCCACCGGGCTACGCTGGATGCCAAACCCGCAAGTAGAGAGGAACCCGCGGTGCAACCCGGTGGGCCCAACATGCAGCAGATCCTCCAGCAGGCGCAGAAGATGCAGCAGCAACTCGCAGTCGCCCAGCAGGAGCTGGCCGAGGCCGAGGTCACCGGCACCGCGGGCGGCGGTCTCGTCACGGCCGTCGTGTCCGGTGGCGGCGAGCTGAAGAGCCTGGCCATCGACCCGAAGGTGGTCGACCCGGACGACGTCGAGACGTTGTCGGACCTGGTCGTCGCCGCCGTCCGCGACGCGAACCGCGCGGCGCAGGAGCTGGCCGCCCAGAAGATGGGCCCTCTCGCCAGCGGTATGGGGGGCCTTGACGAACTCGGTGGCCTCGGCGGGCTGTTCGGCTGATGTACGAGGGGCCCGTCCAGGACTTGATCGACGAGCTCGGCAGGCTGCCGGGTGTCGGTCCGAAGAGCGCGCAGCGCATCGCGTTCCACCTCCTCGCCGCCGACGCGGCGGACATCGGCCGGTTGCAGGACGCGTTGCAGAAGGTCAAGGACGGCGTGGTGTTCTGCGACGTCTGCGGCAACGTCTCGGCCGAGGCGACCTGCCGGATCTGCCGCGACCCGCGCCGCGACCTCACCCTGATCTGCGTGGTGGAGGAGCCGAAGGACGTGCTCGCGGTCGAGCGCACCCGCGAGTTCAAGGGCCGCTACCACGTCCTGGGCGGCGCCCTCGACCCGTTGTCCGGCGTGGGCCCGGACCAGTTGCGCATCCGCCAACTGCTCACCCGCATCGGCACGGACGTCAACGAGATCATCATCGCCACCGACCCGAACACCGAGGGCGAAGCCACCGCCACCTACCTGGTGCGCATGCTCCGCGACTTCCCCGGCCTGACGGTCACCCGCCTGGCCTCGGGCCTGCCCATGGGCGGCGACCTCGAGTTCGCCGACGAACTGACCCTGGGCCGCGCCCTCTCCGGCCGCCGCAGCATGTGATCGAAGGATCGTTGAACAACCCAACGATCCTTCGATCCAACAAGCCGCAGCCGCTCAGCCCGAGGTGAGAATCGTTGAACAACCCCACAATCCTCACCCCCACGCCGAACCTCCCCAGGCGAGGATCGTTGAACAACCGCACAATCCCACGACCCACCCCAGGTCGGCCGGGATGAGGATCGTGGCGGTGGACGGCCCGTCGGGAGCCGGCAAGACGACCTTCGCCCGAACCCTGGGCGGCGTGGTCGTCCCGACGGACCACTTCGCGACCTGGGACGACCCGGTCGCCTGGTGGCCGCGCCTGGTCGCCGACGTGATCACCCCCCTCCGCGCCGGCCGCCCGGGCCGCTACCGCCGGATGGACTGGTCCGACGGCCTGCCGAAGCTCGGCGAGCACGTCGACGTCCCGCCGACCGACCTGCTGGTGATCGAGGGCGTGTCGTCCGCCCGCCGAGCCGCGACCTGGCTGACCGAGGCGATCTGGGTCGAGGGCCCGAGCGCACCGGAACGCCTGGAACGCGCCGTCGCCCGGGACGGCGAACAAAGCCGTCCCCACCTCGAACGCTGGCAGGCCTTCGAACGCGGCTGGTTCGCCGTGGACCGGACGAAAGAACGCGCCACCCGAATCGTGGACGCGCCAACCCCGCCGCCGAGCACGACCTCACCGCCGCCGGGGAACTGACCTCAGGCACCGCACCGGCACCGCCAACCCACCGCGCCGCCTACCGCGCACTTTCCGCCGCGCGCCGGGAGTCCTGAACTCGCCGCTCTCGCCGGACTGTAGGCCCGCACCAACGCGCCGCCTCCAGCCTCCCGGTCAGCCGGCCACCCCGATCACGCGACCACCCCAGCCACCCCGGTCACTCCGGGTCGACCGGCGTGCCCACCGCGATGAACGCCTCACGGGCCTGCGCCCACCGGACCCGCGCGCCGGCCTCGTCCCCCAAGGCGTGCAAAGCGTCCCCCGCCACCTGCGCCGCCTTCGCCTCGACGTACCGCTGACCGTTGGCCCGTGCGTGCTCGACCGCCCGCGAAGCGAAGTCCAACGCCTGCTCCACGTCACCCTGGTCCAACCGGATCCGCGCGGTGATCGCCAGGACGTCCACCTCGGCCAGCCGCAACCGGTGCCGGACCGCGCTGTCCAACGCCTGCGCCGCCGAGTAGCGGGCCTCGTCCAGGCGCCCCCCGGACCGGTGCGTCACGGCCAGGCCCCGGCGGGCCGCGCAGGTGCCCCACGCGTACCCGATCTCCTCGGCGATGCCCAGCGCCTCGGTGTGCCGCAGCACGGCCTCCTCCCACCGCCCGGCGCCGTGCAACGCCTCGCCCAGCACGTTCTGCGAGTCGCACAACCCCTTCAGGTGCCCGATGTCCTCCGCGATCTCCACCGCCCGGCTCGCCTCGGCGATCGCGTCCGGGTACCGCCCCCGCATCACGTAGGTGTGCGCCAGCCCCTCGTGCGCGATGTGCGCGAACCCCCGCGCCCCGGCCCGCTCGTACAGCTTCCCGCTGCGCTCGTACAGGTCGGCCGCCTTCTCCGGCTGCCCCTGGAAGATGTGCACGTCGGCCAACGCCCGCAGGCTGTCCGCCTGGGTGATCCACACCCCCAACCGGTTGCCCACGTCCAGCGACCCCTCGAACGACGACACGGCCCGCTCCAGCAACCCCAGTTGCAGGTACACGCCGCCGAGGTTGAGCTGCGCGATGACCTCCTGCTGCAACGCCCCGATGGACCGGGTGATCACCAGCGCCCGCTCCAGGCAGTCCGCGGCCTGCTCCAGCTCGCCCAGGTCGATGTACACGCCGCCGAGGTTCGCGAGCACGGCCGCCTCGGCCGCGGGTGGCGCGTGGGTGCGTTGCTGGATCGGGATCGCGCGCCGGAAGTGGTCCACGGCGACCCGCGTCTGGCCGATTCCCCAGTACAGCGTGCCGAGCGAGGACAGCATCGCCACCTCGCCGACGGGGTCCTGGATGCTCTGCGCCACCGCGAGTCCGGCCTTCGCGGTCGCCAGCCACTCGACCGGCAGCCCCTGCGCGTAGAAGTACCGCCGCAGCGCGTCCGCGAGCTGCCAGATGTCGCTGTGCGGACGCCGTTCCACCGCGTGCACCACCAGCGACACCAGGTTCGCCCGCTCGGCGTCCATCCACGCCAGCGCCTCGGCGGCGGAGGAGAACACGCGCGGTGTCACGCCCGGCGCGGACGACTCGCGCGGCACCCGCATCAGGGTCGCCTTCATCGCGTCGGTCGCGTGGTCCACCGAGCGGATCGACCAGTCCAGCAACCGGTCGAACGCCTGCGTCGACTCGGCCGGGTCGTCCTCGAACGCCAGCCGCTCGGCGGCGTAGTCCCGCAGCAGGTCGTGGAACTGGTAACGGCCGGGCGCGTGGTTGTCCACGAGGTTCGCCGTCGCCAGCCGGTCCAACCGCCGCCGCGCGTCCTGCGTGGTCAACCCGCCCAGCGCCGCCGCCACGTCCGGCGTGATGTCGCCGGGTGCGAGGCTGAGCAACCGGAACGACTGCGCCAGCTCGGGTTTCAGCGCCGTGTAGGAGAGGTCGAACGCCGCGTGCACCGCCGCCCGCTCGTCGCCCTCGACGGCCAGCGCCGCCAGCCGGTTGCCCGCGCGCAGTTCGTCCACATAGGACGAAATGGTGATCTCGGGGCGGGACAACAGGTTCGCCGCCGCGATCCGCAGCGCGAGCGGCAGGTGGGCGCACAGCTGGGCCAGTTCGTCGGCCGCGTCGGACTGCGCCGCCACGACCTCCTCGCCGAGCATGCCCGCGAGCAGCGCCCGGGTTTCCGACACGTCCAGCACGTCCAGCCGCACGTTCGACGCCGCGTGGCTGACGGCCAGGCCGCGCAACGTGTCCCGGCTCGTCACCAGCACGGCGCACCCCGGCGAGCCGGGCAGCAGTGGGCGGATCTGCTCGGCGTTGGCCGCGTTGTCCAGCACCAGCAACACCTGCTGGTCGGTCAGCCGCGACCGGAACATCGCCTCCTGCTCGTCCTGGTCCAGCGGCACGGACTCGGGCGGAACCCCTTGCGCGCGCAGGAATCGGGGCAGCACGTCGACCGCGGACAGCGGCGGGCCCTGTGCGTACCCGCGCAGGTTCACGTACAGCTGCCCGTCCGGGAAGAACTGCCGCATCTTGTGCGCGGCGTGCACGGCGAGCGCGGTCTTGCCGACACCGGGCGGCCCGGCCAGCGTCACCACCGGCACGCCCTGCGCGGTGCGCAACAACGCCTCGATCAGCTGCACGGCCTGTTCGCGACCCACGAAGTCGCCGATGTCGGCCGGCAGCTGGGACGGCACGACGCGGTCCGGTCGCGCGGGAGGGTTCTGCTTCCCGAAGGCGGGCGCGCCGGTCAGCACCTGCTGGTGCACGCGGCGCAGCTCGTCGCCGGGGTCGATGCCCAGCTGCTCGGCGAGCAGCCCGGACACCCGCCGGTACGCCCCGAGGGCGTCCGCCTGCCGACCGGACCGGTACAGCGCGACCATCAGCTGCGACCACAGCCGCTCGCGCAACGGGTGTTCGCTCGTCAGCCGGGACAGCTGCGGGATCAGCTCGGCGTGTCGGCCCAGCTCGAGGTCGACCTCGACGCGGCGTTCCTCGACGTGCAACCGCCGTTCACCCAGTCGAGGTACCTCGTCCCGGTGAAGCACCTCGGACGGCACGTCGACCATCGCGGGGCCGCGCCACAGCTGGAGCGCGGCGGTGAAGATGGCCGAGGCGGACTCCAGCCGACCGCCGGTCCGCTCCTGCTCACCCTCTTCCACCAGCTGTTCGAACCGCATCACGTCGATCGTGCGCTCGTCGACGTCGATCAGGTACCCGTCCGGAACGGTGCGGATCGGCACCTCCGGCCCGAGCACCTGACGTAACCGCATGACGTAGGTCTGCAACGTCCCGCGTGCCCGTGCGGGTGGTTCCGCGCCCCAGATGTGTTCGGCGAGTTCATCCACCGACACGCTCGATCCGGCGCGCATCAGAAGTGAGACGAGGAGCGACCGCTGCCTTCCGGCCCGCACGACGACTTGTTGACCGTTGACCAATACCTGTAGTGGCCCGAGGACGCGGAACTCGACCTGATGGCCCATCGGCGACCTCCCCTCAGCGCGACAACAGGTTTCCGTTGTCCGTTGTACAGCGTAGGAGAGCGTTTGCCTGATCTCCCGTGGTCACGTTGGGTCAGCGAAGGTGCGCCGGACGTATGAGAATGTCGATTCACGTGGCCGGATCGTGACCTGCGTTACGTCGGAAGGGTTGTGACGACCGGTTAGGGTCCGTGACCACACCGAGAGAACCCGGATTTCCCAAGGGGTGTTTGATGGTTCATTCCCGAACGGCACGCCGCCGTCGGACGGCCTTGATCGGCCTGACCGGCGTTGCCGCCCTCGCGCTGTCCGCCTGCGCTCAATCCGAGCGGGGAAGCGACTCCGGGTCCGGCAAGGTCGGCGGCACCCTGACGTTCGGCGCCGCGGGCGCGCCGAAGCTGTTCGACCCGTTCTACGCCGTGGACGGCGAGACGTTCCGCGTCGCGCGCCAGATGTTCGACGGCCTGACCACCTTCAAGCCCGGCACCGCCGAGCCCGAGGGTCAGCTGGCGGAGAAGTGGTCGAGCAGCTCCGACGGCCTCACCTGGACGTTCAACCTGCGCAAGGGCGTGAAGTTCCACGACGGCACGGAGTTCAACGCCGCGGCCGTGTGCGCGAACTTCGACCGCTGGTACAACCAGAAGGGCGCCGGCCAGTCCGACGCCGTGTCGCAGTACTACTCCGACAACTTCGGCGCGTTCGCGGGTCAGGCCAAGACCTCGCTGTACAAGTCCTGCGCGGCCAAGGACGCGAACACCGCCGAGGTCGTGCTGACCAGCTCCACCTCGAAGTTCCCGGACATCCTGGGGCTGCCCGCCTTCTCGATGCAGAGCCCGACCGCGCTCAAGCAGTACGACGCGGACAACGTGGTGGCCGAGGGCGACAGCTTCAAGTTCCCGGCGTACGCCACGGACCACCCCACCGGCACCGGTCCGTTCAAGTTCTCCAAGTACGACAAGGCGAACAACACCGTCGAGCTGGTCCGCAACGACGACTACTGGGGTGAGAAGACCAAGCTGGACAAGCTGGTCTTCCGGATCATCCCGGACGAGACCGCGCGCAAGCAGGCCCTCCAGTCCGGCGACATCGACGGCTTCGACTTCCCGAACGCCGCGGACTGGGAGAGCCTGAAGAAGGCCGGCTTCAACGTCCAGATCCGCCCGGCGTTCAACGTGCTGTACCTGGGCATCGACCAGAAGAACAACCCGAAGCTCCAGGACCTCAAGGTCCGCCAGGCGCTCGCCTACGGCATCAACCGCGACCAGCTCGTCAAGTCGCAGCTGCCCGAGGGCGCGAAGGTCGCCTCGCAGTTCATCCCGGAGACCGTCGGCGGCTACGCCAAGGACGTCACCGAGTACAAGTACGACGCGGACAAGGCGAAGGCCCTGCTGGCCGAGGCCGGCGCGTCCGACCTGACCCTGAAGTTCTACTGGCCGTCCGAGGTCACCCGGCCCTACATGCCGAACCCCAAGGACATCTTCGGCGCCATCTCGGCCGACCTCCAGAAGATCGGCGTCAAGTTCGAGGTGACGACGAAGCCGTGGAACGGCGGTTACCTGACCGACGTCGACCAGCACATCCCGGACCTGTTCCTGCTCGGCTGGACCGGTGACACCGGCTCCGCCGACAACTGGATCGGCACGTTCTTCGGCAACCCGGAGAACCGCTTCAACACCGCGTCCTCGCCGTGGGGCGCCACGCTGGCCGCCGACCTGAAGAAGGCCGACGCCGAGCCGGACCGCGACAAGCGCTACAAGCTCTACGAGGACATCAACAAGAAGATCATGGGCGAGTACCTGCCCGCGATCCCGATCTCGCACTCCCCGCCGGCCCTGGTCGTGAAGAGCAACATCAAGGGGATCGTCCCCAGCCCGCTGACCGACGAGCGGTTCGCCACGGCCAGCATCGGCTGACCGTTCCGACACCTGACACAAAACGGGGTTACCAGTGCTCCGCTATACGGTTCGACGGCTGATCCAGCTCGTCGTCGTGGTGCTGGTGCTCTCGCTGCTCGTCTTCGCGTGGTTGCGCGCACTCCCGGGAGGGCCGGCATCGGCCCTCCTGGGAGACCGCGGCACCGAGGAGTCGCGGGCGGCCTTGAGCGCGCAGCTCGGCTTGGACCAGCCGATCTTCATCCAGTACTTCAAGTTCCTCGGTCGGGCGATCACCGGAAACTTCGGCAACTCGACCGGTGTGCAACCGGGTGACCCGGTGGTGGACATCTTCCTCCAGCGGTTCCCGGCCACTCTCGAACTCAGCGCCTTCGCGATCGTGCTGGCGGTCATCGCCGGCATCCCGCTGGGCTACCTCGCGGCCAAGCGCCGCGGCGGCTGGTTCGACAACCTCAGCGTCGGCGCGTCGCTCATCGGCGTGGCCGTCCCCGTGTTCTTCCTGGCGTTCCTGCTCAAGTACCTGCTGTCCACCAAGTTCGGCATCCTGCCGTCGTTCGGCAGGCAGGACGGCGCGATCGAGGCCACCCGGGTCACCGGGTTCTTCGTGCTCGACGGGATCCTCACCCAGGAGTGGGATGCCGCCTGGGACGCGTTCCGGCACCTCGTGCTGCCCGCCATCGCGCTGGCCACGATCCCGTTCGCGGTGATCTTCCGGATCACCCGCGCGGCCGTGCTGGAGGTGCTGAACGAGGACTACGTGCGCACCGCGGAGTCCAAGGGCCTGCTCGGCTCGGTCATCCGGCGCCGGCACGTGCTGCGCAACGCGATGCTGCCGGTGGTCACCACGATCGGGCTCCAGGTCGGCGCGCTGCTCGCGGGCGCCGTGCTGACCGAGAAGGTGTTCGCGTTCTCCGGCGTCGGCGAAGCGCTCGCGCTCGGGTTCGAACGACGCGACTACCCGCTCCTCCAGATGTTCATCATGGTGGCGGCGATCGTGTACGTGCTGGTCAACCTGCTGGTCGACCTGTCGTACGCGCTCATCGACCCCAGGATCAGGGCGAGGTAGGCCGTGCCGACTCCCACCACGAAGAAAGAGCGCATCGACGCGCTGGCCGAGTCGACGTCGGACTCCGGCGTCAGCCTCGCCGCCAGCGCCTGGAAGCGGCTGCGGCGCAGCCCGGTCTTCCTCGTCGGCCTGGTGATCATCGTGCTGTTCCTGGTCACGGCGGTCATCGCGCCGTGGATCGCGCCGCACGACCCGGCCGCGCGCGACCTGATCGACCAGGTCGTCAAGGCGCGCAACGAGATCCCGCCCGCCCAGCCCGGCTACCCGCTCGGCGGTGACCAGGTCGGCCGCGACTTCCTGTCCCGGCTGCTGGTCGGCTCGCAGCAGACGCTGCTGGTCGGCGTGTTCGCCACGCTCATCGGCCTCGTCGGAGGCCTGATCCTCGGCACGCTCTCGGGCGCGCTCGGCGGTTGGGTCGACTCGCTGGTCATGCGCGTGGTCGACGTGATGCTGTCGATCCCGCAGCTGCTGCTGGCCTTCGGCATCGGCGCGCTCTTCGCGAAGCCGAACCTGTTCACCGTGATCCTGGCGGTGTCGATCGTGCAGATCCCGGTGTTCGCCCGGTTGCTGCGCGGATCGATGCTGGCGCAGCGGTCGAGCGACCACGTGCTGGCCGCGACCGCGCTCGGCGTGAAGCCGGGGCCCATCGTGTTCCGGCACATGCTGCCGAACTCGCTCGGCCCGGTGATCGTGCAGTCCACGCTGGTGCTGGCCACGTCGATCATCGACGCGGCGGCGCTGTCCTTCCTCGGCCTGGGCAACCCCGACGACACGGTCCCCGAGTGGGGCCAGATGCTCGGCAACGCGCAGACCGTGATCGACAGCCACCCCGCGCTGGCGTTCTGGCCGGCCGGCTGCATCATCCTCATCGCGCTCGGCTTCACGCTCGTCGGCGAGTCGCTGCGCGATGCCCTCGACCCGAAGAACAGGCGGTGAGTCGAAGTGGCACTGCTGGAAGTCCGTGATCTCACCGTCGTCTTCGAGCGCAAGGGCGAGGCGCCCTTCACCGCGGTCGACCGGGTGAGCTTCGACGTCGAGCCGGGTCAGACCGTGGGTCTGGTCGGCGAGTCGGGCTGCGGCAAGTCGGTGACCTCGCTCGCGATCATGGGCCTGCTGCCCAAGCGCGGCGCGAAGGTGTCCGGCTCGGTGCAGTTCGAGGGCACGAACCTGCTGTCGTTGTCCGACAAGGGCATGCGCGACCGCCGGGGCCGTGACCTCGGCATGGTGTTCCAGGACCCGCTGTCGTCGCTGAACCCGGTCATCCCGATCGGGCTCCAGGTGACCGAGGTGCTCGAGCGCCACCGCGACATGCCGCGCCGCAAGGCCATGGTGGAGGCCGCCGACCTGCTGGACAAGGTCGGCATCCCCGACCCCGGGCGGCGGCTCACCGAGTACCCGCACCAGCTCTCCGGCGGCATGCGGCAGCGCGCGTTGATCGCCATCGCGCTGGCCTGCCGGCCGCGACTGCTGATCGCGGACGAGCCGACCACCGCGCTGGACGTGACGATCCAGGCGCAGATCCTGGCCCTGCTCAAGGAACTCGTGCGCGACCTGGGCACCGCCCTGGTCATGATCACGCACGACCTGGGCGTGGTCGCGGGCCTGTGCGACGAGGTCAACGTCCTGTACGGCGGCCGGGTCGTGGAGAAGGCGCAGCGGCACGAGCTGTTCGCCCAGCCCCGGCACCCCTACACCCACGGCCTGCTGGCCTCGATCCCGAGGTTGGACGCGCCGCGCGGCGAGAAGCTGGTGCCCATCAGGGGTTCCGTCGCGGACAACATCCCGTGGGAGGGCGGCTGCGCGTTCGCGCCGCGCTGCCCGAACGCGCTGGACGTGTGCCGTCAGGAGACCCCCGCGCAGGACGACCTGGGTGGCGGGCGGCTGTTGCGCTGCCACAACCCCGTGCGGCCCGCGCCGGCCGAGGAGGTGTCGGTGTGAGCGCGCCGACCGAAGCGGTGTCCACTGTGGACACCGAGCTGATGTCCGTGCACGACCTCAAGGTGCACTTCCCGATCAAGCGCGGCGTGCTGCTGGACCGCACGGTCGGGCACGTCTACGCGGTCGACGGCGTGGACCTGAGCATCACCCGGGGCGAGACCTACGGCCTGGTCGGCGAGTCCGGCTGCGGCAAGTCCACGCTCGGCCGGGCGATCCTGCGGTTGTCCGAGCCCACCGGCGGCCGGGTCGTCTTCGACGGCACGGACCTCTCGTCGCTCAAGGGCGAGTCGTTGCGCACCATGCGCCGCCGGATGCAGATGGTGTTCCAGGACCCGATGTCCTCTTTGGACCCCCGTCAGTCGGTGGAGTCCATCCTGGTCGAGGGTCTGCGGGCGCACGGCCTGGACAAGGGCAAGGAGTCGACCGGGAAGCGGTTGCGCGAACTGCTCTCCGCCGTCGGCCTGCCGTCGACCTCGCTGCGGAAGTACCCGCACGAGTTCTCCGGCGGTCAGCGGCAGCGCATCGGCATCGCGCGGGCGCTGGCGGTCGAGCCGGACCTGATCATCGCGGACGAACCGGTGTCGGCGCTGGACGTGTCGGTGCAGGCCCAGGTCGTGAACCTGCTGGAGGAGTTGCAGCAGGAGTTCGGCCTGACCTACCTGGTCATCGCGCACGACCTGGCCGTGGTGCGGCACATCTCCGACCGGGTGGGCGTGATGTACCTGGGCGGGATCGTGGAGGAGGCGTCCTCGGACGACCTCTACGCCGAGCCGCTGCACCCGTACACCCGGGCGCTGCTCTCGGCGATCCCGGTGCCGAACCCGGAGATCGAGGACCGCCGCGAGCGCATCCTGCTCACCGGCGACCTCCCGTCGCCCGCCAACCCGCCGAAGGGCTGCCGGTTCCACACCCGGTGCCCGTGGCGGCAGGCGACGAAGTGCGACACCGAGCGGCCGGAACTGCGCGAGGTCGTCCCCGGCCACAAGGTGGCGTGCCACTGGGTCGAGGGCATCCGCAGCGGCGAGATCCGGATGCACGACGTCGAGCCCGTGCTGGTGGCGGAGGACGGCCTGTCGCCGGATCTCCCGCTGGTGGGCCCGGCCTCGGTGACCGAGGCGCTCAACCCGTAGCGCGGTGAAGGGGTGCCCCACCCCCCGGTCGGGGCACCCCTTCTCGTCACGCTGACCAGGCGGGATCGCGCCCGAGCAGTCCCACCAGCCGGTCTCCGACCGGTGCGCCCTCCGGCACGGCCACCGGCATCGCGAACGCCGAACCCGGCCCCCGCACGGACGTGGTCACCGGGTACCGCGACGCGATCCGGTGGGCGGCGCCGGCGAGCCGGTCGTCCAGCACGACGGCCCTGCCCAGCGCCCGCGTCACGTCCCAGTAGTGCACGAGGTTGTCCACGAAGTGCACGGCGACCAGGTTGCGCCCCGGCATCGGCCCGAAGTCCGGGAACTCCGCCTCGCGGTCCAGCAGCCCGTCGGCCCGGAACGCCGCCGTGACCTCGTCCGCGGCCCGCGCGTACTCCTCGACCAGGTTCGCGCGGTCGTGCGCCCGCGGCTCGCCCAGCCGGGCACCGGCGGCGAACGCCAGCGTCTGCTCGACCTGGTGGTCCAGCACGTCCCGCACCACCCACCCCGCGCACGGCGTCGGCCGGTCGAACTCGTCGTCGGTGAGCTCGGCGTAGAGCGCGACGTTGAGGTCGAGTGCGATCCGGTCGATGTCCAGCAGGTCCATGTCCGCCCTCCAAGTTGTACGAACGATCGTACAATTAGTTTGCGCCCGGTCAAGGGGCTACCGTTGACGGGGTGAAGGTCGACGGCCGGGTGGAGCGCGGCGAGCAGACGAGGCGCCAGATCCTGCGCCGCGCGGTGGACATCGCGTCGGTGGAGGGCCTCGAGGGCTTGTCGATCGGCCGGCTCGCGACCGAGTTGCACGTGAGCAAGAGCGGCGTGTTCGCGCACTTCGGCTCGAAGGAGGAGTTGCAGCTCAAGACGGTGTCCGCGGCGGCGGCGATCTTCTCGGACCTGGTCGTGACACCGGCCCTGGCCCTGCCCGACGGCGGACCGCGGCTGACGGCCCTGATGGAGGGCTGGCTCGCCTACTCCGAGGGCCGGACCTTCCCCGGCGGCTGCTTCTTCTCCACCGTCCAGGCCGAGTTCGACGCCCGCGAGGGCCGCGTCCGCGACCTGATCGCCGACTACGACCGCCGCTGGACCTCGCTCGTGTCGGCGACGGCGGCCCGGATCCCCGGCTTGACCGAGGACCCGGACCAGTTGGCCTTCGAACTCGTCGCCTACCTGGAACTGGCCAACGTGAGGTCGGTCCTGCACGCCGACCCGGCCGCGTACACCCGCGCCCGCGCCGCCGTCGCGTCCCGGTTGGCGCTGGCGGTCAGCGCCTGACCGAGGTCAGGAACGCCGAGAACGCCGCACTGGTGAACCGCAACACCGGCCCGTCGACGTTCTTGGAATCCCGCACACCCGCGAGATCCGGCACAACCGCCACCTCGACGCATTGCGCACCCGCCCCACCACCGCTTCGGCTGCTCTTGCGCCACACGGCGTCATTCAAGCTCATGAATCCGCCTCTCCAGTACCGTCTGCGTCTCGTCCTCCGACAGCGCCCGCTGGTACGCGTTGTCGAACGCGACGCGGTACGCACCGGTCGACTTTATGTACTCCGAGGCGGTCAGGGTCTCCGCGTACGCAATGTGCACGCTTGCGGGTTCGATCCAAAGGAGTGTGAACGGCACGCTCAACCCCGGCGTGTGCCCGGCGCTGTACGGGAACAGTTTCAAATGGACATTCGGCAAGGACGACAGTTCGGCCATGCGCTCCAACTGCCGCCGCAGCACCTCGGGCCCGCCGACGAGGTAGTCCAGCGCGGGTTCGCCCAGCACCACCCACACCGTCGGGGCACCGGGTTTGCGCAGCTGTTCGCCGCGCTCCTCGCGTGCCGCGGCCCATTCGTCCACGTGCGCGGACGTCACGGTCGGCGCGGACCTCAGCTGCGCCCGGGCGAACTCCGTCGTCTGGAACAGGCCGGGAATCTCGCCGTACACCATCCAGATGTCGGTGGCGGCGCGTTCCAGCGCGATGTACTGACGCGCGGAATCAGGCACCCGTTCGGGGGCGGACACCCGTCTCGCGTCTCGCCCCAGCTTTCGGATCTCGTTCGCGACCGAAGCGCGGATCTTGTACATCTCGATGAGGTCCTCGACCTCTTGGGGCTTCGTGGCGAGCAGCCCTGTCTCGACCTTGGAGAGCTTCCCGCGATACCAGCCGAGCTGGTCGTTCGCGGTTTCCAGCTCCACACCCGCGTCGGTGCGGAGCTGGCGCACTCGTGAGCCGAAAATCAGGCGCTGCACGACTGGTCCGGGATCGGCAACCATGGGCGAAGTGTTCCGCACTGCCCCACTCGGAGTAGCGGGACCCTGTTTCTCATTCACCGGCTGAGACTCGCCTTTTCACTCGATCGTGCGCGCCACAACCCGAGACTCTGAGCTAGCCTGTGTTGCGAGCACCCAACACGAAAGGTCAGGTCACAACAGTGAACCACATCAGCGGAGTCTCGATCTCCACCTACGTCTCGGTCGGCGACGAGGCCCCGATCAAGTGCGTGGCGACCCCGCGGGGCGTCGAGTTCACCTTCGGCGCGGGCGGCATGGACTTCTCACTCAGTCGGGTGGCAGCCGAGAAGACCCTCGCCGAGATCACGGCGGGCCTGCACTGGATCGACCAGCACGAACAGTCCGAGCAGGTGCGCAAGGCCTGACTCACGCACTGGCGGAAATAACCCTCCTTTGGGCGGACTTCACGGCCATCCCGATCGGCACGCTGATCACCGTCGCCACCCCGAACGACACGGCGGCCGCGAGCAGCGGATCGGAGATGATCTGCCCCCCGAAGTACCCCAACACCGCCGTGTACCCGCTCCACAGCGAAGACCCGACGAACGACACCGGCACGAACCGCCGCCAGGGCCACTTCAACGCCCCGGCCAACAACGCCCCGACCAACCCCCCGCCGGGGATGAACCGCACCGCCACCAGGATCGACTCACCCCGGCGGGCCAACTGCCCGGCAGTCCACTCCACCACGGCCCGAGACCCACCCCGCCGCCCGAACCGCCGCATGGCCCGCATCCCGGCACTCCGCCCAACCCCGAAGTTCACGAGGTCGGCCACAAAACACCCCAACGAGGCCACCAGGATCACCGAGCCCAACGACAACTCCCCAGCCGCCGCCAACACCCCACACCCGATCAACACGGCCTCGGTAGGCGCCAACGGCACAGCGGCAACCACGAACAGCACCAGAAGGGCGGTCATGATCGGGGAACGCTATCCGCCCCCAAATAATCACCCACCACCGCACACCTTCAGCCAATCGTCAGCCACGGTTAACACACCGCCCACCACCCCCAACACCCCAACCCCGCCCTCCCACACGACCTCCCAACCACCCCCACCCCCAACCCCAACCGCCCCACCGCCCGGCCACCTTCACCCCCTGACCGCCTTCACCCCGCCCTGCCCACACCAGGCGCCACTCACCCAGGCCAAACCGGCACAAACCACCCCACCGCCCAGACAGCCGCCAACGCCTCAACTCCCATCACCGCCCGCCCATCACCGCCCGCCCACCCGCCGCCCGCCGCGCCCACCTACCGCGCCCACCTCTCCCGGTGGCCGTCGCGGTGCCGGACAAGGTCGACCAGGGCACCCCCACCCGCCCGCCACCACCCACCGCACTCACCCGCGCCCACCGCTCACCGCGCCGGCCCACCGCACTCACCCGCGACCGCACCCACCGCGCCGGCCCCCCCCGCCCACCCGCGACCGCGCTCACCGCGCCCGCCCGCCGCCCCCCCCCCCCGCCCCCGCCCGCCCCGCCCGCCCCCCGCGCCCACCCCGCC